>NZ_JBHWCC010000050.1:0-69143 GCF_042735715.1 Streptomyces sp. NPDC059582 | reverse complement strand
CCACCCCGCGGGGGCCGACCGGCTGGGGGCGGCCCGCCGCCGCGCGGGTCGGCGGGGGGGGCGGCGCGGCGTTGGTGGGGCGTCGGGTGGCCTCGGCCGGGGGGGGCCCGGGTTGCCCCCCCACGGCACGAACGTTGCCCGCTGCGGCACCAGACCCTGTCGTCACGCTCCCGCCGGCCCCGTGACGCCGGGGCCGGCGGGAGCGCTTCACGACTGCCGGCGAGAGCGCCTCACGACTCCTCGGCGGGCGGCCGCGTCGCGCCCTCGGCGCCCTTCGCGGCGGACGTCGCCGTCGCGGCCTGCGCGTCCTCGGCGCGGAAGTCGAGCCGTCCGTCCGCCACGTCCACCGTCACCCGGCTGCCGTGCCCGATCCGGCCGTCCAGGAGCAGCCGGGACATCCGGTTGTCGACCTCCCGCTGGATGGTGCGGCGCAGCGGCCGGGCGCCGTACTCGGGCTGGTAGCCACGCCCGGCGAGCCAGTCGACGGCCGCGTCGGTGAACTCCACCCCGATGCCCTGCGCGTGCAGCAGCCGACGGGTCTTCTCCAGCAGCAGGTCGGTGATCTTCCGCAGCTGCTCCGTGCTGAGCTGGCGGAAGACCACGATCTCGTCGATGCGGTTGAGGAACTCCGGCCGGAAGTGCTCCCGCAGCGGCCGCAGGATCCGCTCCCGTCGCGCCTCCTCGTCGGCCTCGTCCCCACCCGCCCCGAACCCGATGCCGGAACCGCGCCGGGTGATCACCTCCGAGCCGAGGTTGCTCGTCATCACGATCACGGTGTTGGTGAAGTCGACCGTGCGGCCCTGGGAGTCCGTGAGCCGTCCGTCGTCGAGGACCTGGAGCAGGATGTTGAAGACGTCCGGATGCGCCTTCTCGATCTCGTCCAGCAGGAGCAGCGAGTACGGGTGCCTGCGCACCACCTCGGTGAGCTGACCCGCCTCCTCGTGACCCACGTACCCGGGCGGGGCGCCGACCAGCCGGCTGACCGTGTGCCGCTCCTGGTACTCGCTCATGTCGAGCCGCACCATCCGGTCCTCGCTGCTGAACAGCGCCTCGGCGAGCGCACGGGCCAGCTCCGTCTTGCCGACGCCGGTCGGCCCGAGGAACAGGAAGCTGCCGATCGGCCGGTCCGGGCTGGAGAGTCCGGCGCGTGAGCGCATGACCGCCTCGGAGACCGCCGCCACGGCCTCGTTCTGGCCGATCACCCGCTGGTGCAGATGCTGTTCCAGACCGAGCAGGCGTTCCTTCTCCTCCTCGGTGAGCCGGCTGATCGGGATACCGGTCTGCCGGGACACCACCTCGGCGATCGCCTCCGCCGTCACCTCCAGCTGTCCCTCGTCGGCCGCGTCGTCGCCGCTGGCCGCGCTGATCCGCCGCTTCAAATCACCGATACGGTCCCGCAGTTGCGTCGCCTGCTCGTACTCCTCGTCGGCGACCGCCTGCCCCTTGTCCCGGGTGAGCTGCTCGAGCTCGTGCTCCATGGTCCGTACGTCCGTGCCCTTCGTACGGGCGCCGAGCCGCACCCGGGCACCGGCCTGGTCGATCAGGTCGATGGCCTTGTCGGGCAGCCGGCGGTCGGTGAGATAGCGGTCGGACAGCTCCACGGCCGCCACCAGCGCCTCGTCGGTGTAGCGGACCTGGTGGTGGGCCTCGTAGCGGTCGCGCAGTCCGCGCAGGATCTCGATCGCGTCCGCGATCGTCGGCTCCGGCACCAGGATCGGCTGGAACCGCCGGGCCAGCGCCGCGTCCTTCTCGATCCGCCGGTACTCCTCCAGCGTGGTGGCGCCCACGATGTGCAGCTCGCCGCGGGCCAGGGCCGGCTTGAGGATGTTGCCCGCGTCCATCGCCCCGCCCTCGCCGCCCGCGCCGGCGCCGACGACGGTGTGCAACTCGTCGATGAAGACGATCAGTTCGTCGGAGTGGGCACTGATCTCGTTGACGATGTTGTTCATCCGCTCCTCGAAGTCCCCGCGGAAGCGGGTGCCGGCGACCACGCCGGTCAGGTCCAGGGCGACCACCCGCCGGCCGGTGAGCACGTCCGGCACGTCCCCCTCGGAGACGCGCTGCGCGAGCCCCTCCACGATGGCGGTCTTGCCGACGCCCGCGTCACCGATGAGCACCGGGTTGTTCTTGCCGCGCCGGGACAGCACCTCGATGGTCTGTTCGATCTCGTCGTCCCGGCCGATCACCGGGTCGATACGGCCCTGCCGGGCCAGCTCGGTGAGATCACGGCCGTACTTGTCGAGGGTCGGCGTCGGGCTGGGCCGGGGGTGCTCGGCGCTCGGCTGCGCCCCGTCCGGCGCCTCGGGCGGCAGGCCGGTGGGAGCGAAGTGGGCCGAGTTGAGGATGTGCCCGGCCGCGGAGTCGGGGTTTGCGGCCAGCGCGCTGAGCACGTGCTCGGGACCGATGTACCCGGTGCCGCCGGCCCGGGCCAGCTCGTGCGCGTCCAGAAGGGCGCGCTTGACGGCCGGCGTCAGCGACAGCGAGGTGGGCGGCGGGGCCTCGCCCGGCGGGTGCTGGACCGGGCCGGACCGGTCGTCGATCTCCGTCGCCAGGGAGTCGGGGTCCGCGCCGGAGCGGCTGAGCAGGCTGCGGGTGGGCTCGGCGGCGAGCGCGGCCCGCAGCAGGTGCTGCGTGTCCAGGTCCCGGCTGCCGTGCTCGGCGGCGTACTGGGCGGCGCCGCGCACCAGATCGCGGGCCGACTGGCTCAGCAGCCGACCGATGTCGACCTGCCGGGGACCGGGGCGCGGTCCGCCGAAGAAGCGTGCGAGGAATTCTCCGAAGGGGTCCGGGTCGTATCCTTCCGGTCCCGATTCCGTGAAGCCGCTGGTCATGGCGTTCCGTTCCGGCGTCCCGATGGGGTCCCCCGGTCCGGGCGGAGCCGGGAACCCGGGTGGACCACCGGGACGCGCTCGCTGATCGACGTGCACGTCCGGACGCGGGTGCCCGAACGCGGCCGGCCTAGGCCTGCGGAGCGTCCTGTGCGTCCGCTGCCGTCAGGCGGCCCACCAGGGCGGCGGGCCAGGTGTACTCGATCTCGTCCAGCACGAGGCCCGAGGCCAGTCGCAGCGGGCGCTCGGCCGTGCGCAGGCCGCCCTGGCGCTCGTAGAACACGATCGCACGATCGTTGCCTCGCAGCACCTCCAGGAAGACGTCCCTGCCGGGGGACGTGGCAGCGGCCCAGGCGAGGCCCCGGCGCAGCAGGAGACGACCGAGGCCGGTGCCGACGCGGCCGGGCCGCACGTGCAGGTTGTCGACGTGGACCCGGCCGTCCCGTGCGGGCTGCAGGTGGACGAAGCCGCAGAGCTCGCCCCGCTCCTCGGCGAGCAGCAGACAGTGACCGGCCGCGCGGGTGGCTGCGGCCGTGCGCGAGCGCCACTTCTCGCGGTGCTCCTCGGCCAGCGGTCCGTGCAGGTAGGTCGCGGGCATCAGCCCGGCGTAGGCGCTGCGCCAGCTGGCCGTGTGCAACTCGGCGACACACTCGGCGTCGGCGGGGGTGCCGGGGCGAACACGCATGAGGGACCTTCCACTCGGACCGCGCGGACGGCGGTCGGTCAGCGGGCCGTCAGGATGCGGGGGCCCGAGTCCGTGATGGCCACCGTGTGCTCGACGTGGGCCGCGCGCGAGCCGTCGTTCGTGCGCAGGGTCCAGCCGTCGGCGGCCGCGTGATAGTCGTCCCGTCCGCTCGCGACGACCATGGGCTCGATCGCCAGGACCATGCCGTGACGCAGGGGGAGACCGCGCCCGGGGCGGCCCTCGTTCGGGACGGGCGGGTCCTCGTGCATACGGCGGCCGATACCGTGGCCGCCGAAGTCCTCCGGAACGCCGTACCCGGCGGACCGGCACACCGAACCGATCGCGTGCGCGATGTCGCCGATGCGGTTGCCGACGACGGCCGCCTCTACGGCCGCCTCCAGTGCCCGCTCGGCGGTCTCGATCAGCCGAAGGTCCGCCGGGCGCGGGGTGCCCACCGTGAAGCTGATCGCCGAGTCGCCCACCCAGCCGCCCACTTCGGCGCCGAAGTCGGCGGAGAGGAGGTCGCCCTCGCGCAGCCGGTAGCCGGTCGGGATGCCGTGCACGATCGCGTCGTTCACGGAGGCGCAGAGCACGGCGGGGAACGGCGTGGGGGCGAAGGAGGGCCGGTAGCCGAGGAAGGGCGAGGTGGCGCCCGCCGCGCGCAGCACGTCATGCGCCAGCGCGTCCAGCTCCAGCAGGGAGACGCCGACGTCGGCGGCCTCGCGCACCGCGGTCAGGGCCCGCGCGACGACCTGGCCGGCCTCGTACATGGCGTCGATCGATGTGTCCGTCTTCAGTTCCACCATGCCAATTACTATACCGGTATTAGAATGACGGCATGGTGCGTACCCCGCTGACCCCCGAAGAACGCGAACGCGGCGAACGACTCGGCCGGCTGCTGCGCGAGGCCCGCGGCGAACGCAGCATGACGTCGGTCGCGGCCGGCGCGGGCATCTCCGCCGAGACGCTCCGTAAGATCGAGACCGGCCGGGCGCCGACGCCGGCGTTCTTCACCGTGGCCGCGCTGGCCCGCGCGCTCGGCCTGTCGATGGACGAGCTGGCCCAGCGGTGCGCACTGGCCGGGGTTCTCGGCGGGCCCGGGAGCTGACGGACGGGCGCGGTCCGTGATCGCGGAGGCGCACTGCGTCCACTCCGAAAACTCCCCGTAGTCGTTCTGTAACACGGCTGGTGTTTCCTGCGAGGCGGAGTATTCCGGTCTGGCGGGAGTTGGGCGATGACAGTGGATCAACTCCTCGTCCGAGTGTGGGAGTTCGCGCGGTTCCTGGATGGTCTGCTGGCCCGTCTGGATCAGGACGGCGGCTGGTGCGCGGTGTTCTGGCGGCGCGACCCCGACGGCATGCAGGCCTGCCTCGACGGGCGCGAGGTGCCGCCCTGGGACGTGGTGCAAGCGCTCCTCCAGGACCTCGCCGTCGGATACGGACCGGCGGTCGCCGCGGCCGAGACGGAACGGGCCCGCGCCCTGCACGCGGTCGCCCTGGCCGCGTACGACGCCCGCCCCGGCGGCCGGGACGCCCTCGGTGACCGGCTCGACGTGATGCTCCGCGAGCAGCGGTACACCGCCGAACGGCAGGCCGAGCTGGGCCGCCTGCTCGCCTCGGCCACCAGCGGGGAGCAGGCGGAAGCCGTCCGTCTCGACCTCGCCTGGGCCCAGGACGACCACGAACGGGCCGTCGCCCGGTGCGCGGAACTCCGCTCCCGGATGGCGGAGTCGGACCGGCGGGGAGTGGGCGGCCAGGTGTGGGGGACGCCTGTCGTCCGACGGCCGGGCGCAGCCGCGGACGCGTCCGCCGGGTACCACGTCGACGCGGGCCGCCCGCACGCCACCGACTCCCCGTCCGTACCTCATCAGCGCGACACGCGGGGTACCGCCCCCTCCAGCCGGGGTGTCCAAGGCCCGGGACACCACACCCACGGCGCGGACCGGGGACACCACGCTCCCGGCACAGCTCCCGGCGCATACGACGGCCCCGGCGTCCCCCGCTCCGACGATCACGCCCCCAGCACCCCCGGACCCGTCTACGACGCCCCCACGTCCTTCGCCGCCGCCGACCCGGTCCCTGCCGCCCCCCTGCCCGCCGACGTCACCCCGGTCCCGGCTCCCGCCCCCGCCCCCGCCCCGGCCAAGCAGCGCAAGCGACGTCGTGGCAGTGCCCGGTTCGCCGGGATGGCCGAGGAGGAGGCCGCTCCCGCCGCCGTACCGCCGGACGTCGTACCGGACCTGCCCGCGCCCGCCGGCGCTCCCGCCGGGGCCGGTCGTACCCCGCGCGGAGCGCGTTTCGCGGGCGCCGCCGACGTGGTGCGGCGGGCGGAGCCGGAGCCCGGTCCGCCGGACGCGGCGGCCGGACGGGAGACCGTCGAGACGGTGCGCAGGCTGGTGGAACTGCGCGCCGAAGGGCGCAGCGGCGAGGCACACGCCCTGCTGGTGGAGATCGCGTACTGGCCCGCCCCCCGGTTCCCGCTGCTCGCGGCCGAGTTCCAGCGTGCCGGGCTCGGTGCCGACTGGGCGACGCTGCTGTGGGAGGCGGCGTCCCTGCCCGCCGACCGGCTGGTCGCCGCCGCCGACGCCCTGGTCGCGGCCGGGCGCACCGGCGACGGCGAGCAGATCCTGCGCCAGGGTGTCGCCCGCCCCGCCGCCGGGATCGGCGAGGCCGTGCTGGTCCTCGCCGACGAGGGCCGCCACCGCGAGGTCGACGCGCTCCTCGACGCCTATGTCCGTGTCCGCACCCCCGAGGAGGCGGCCCGCAGCGTCGCGCCGGACCCGCAGACGCTCGTACCGCTGCTACTGGCGGCGGCCCGGGGCGTCTCGGACGAACGGCACTGGGACCTGGTGCACGCCCTGAGAGTGGCCGGCTTCACCGCCTGAGCCGTGGGCTCCGCCACCTTGTCGGCCCAGCGACTCACCCACAGGAGTGTGAAACGCGATCGACTTCGCGGGTTAACGACGATGGTCTTGGCAAGGCCGTCCGGGAGGCTTACGTTCGTCCCTCTACGGCCTGCGTCTACGGGCGTAGAGGCTCTGACGTCCCGTCGAAGGAGCAGCTCATGGCCAACGTCGTACGAGCCGCACTGGTCCAGGCCACCTGGACCGGCGATACCGAGTCCATGGTGGCGAAACACGAGGAACACGCGCGCGAGGCGGCCCGCCAGGGCGCCAAGGTCATCGGGTTCCAGGAAGTGTTCAACGCCCCCTACTTCTGCCAGGTCCAGGAACCGGAGCACTACCGCTGGGCCGAGCCGGTCCCCGACGGGCCGACCGTGAGTCGTATGCAGGCACTCGCCCGCGAGACCGGCATGGTGATCGTCGTCCCGGTCTTCGAGATCGAGCAGTCCGGCTTCTACTACAACACCGCGGTCGTGATCGACGCCGACGGCACTGTCCTCGGCAAGTACCGCAAGCACCACATCCCGCAGGTCAAGGGCTTCTGGGAGAAGTACTACTTCAAGCCGGGCAACGTGGGCTGGCCCGTCTTCGAGACGGCCGTGGGCAAGATCGGCGTCTACATCTGCTACGACCGCCACTTCCCGGAGGGCTGGCGCCAGCTGGGCCTGAACGGCGCCCAGCTCGTGTACAACCCGTCGGCGACCTCGCGCGGTCTGTCGGCCTACCTGTGGCAGCTGGAGCAGCCCGCCGCCGCCGTCGCCAACGAGTACTTCATCGCCGCGATCAACCGGGTCGGCCAGGAGGAGTACGGCGACAACGACTTCTACGGCACGAGCTACTTCGTGAACCCGCGCGGCCAGTTCGTGGGCGAGGTCGCCAGCGACACCAAGGAGGAACTGGTCGTCCGGGACCTGGACTTCGACCTGATCGAGGAGGTCCGGCAGCAGTGGGCCTTCTACCGCGACCGCCGGCCCGACGCCTACGAGGGGCTGGTGCAGCCGTGAACGACCTCCACGCCCGCCACCTCAGCGTCCTCCCGGACTGGCTGGCCCTGTACTACGAGGACCCGCTGGAGATCACCCACGGCGAGGGCCGGTACGTCTGGGACGCCGACGGCAACCGCTACCTCGACTTCTTCGGCGGCATCCTGACCACGATGACCGCGCACGCCCTGCCCGAGGTGACGAAGGCGGTCAGCGAGCAGGCCGGCCGGATCATCCACTCCTCCACGCTCTACCTCAACCGGCCGATGGTCGAACTGGCGGAACGCGTGGCCCAGTTGAGCGGCATCCCGGACGCCCGCGTCTTCTTCACCACCTCCGGCACCGAGGCCAACGACACCGCCCTGCTGCTGGCGACGACCTACCGGCGCAGCAACACCGTCCTGGCGATGCGCAACAGCTACCACGGCCGCTCCTTCAGCACGGTCGGCATCACCGGCAACCGCGGCTGGTCGCCGACCTCCTTGTCGCCGCTCCAGACGCTGTACGTCCACGGGGGCGTGCGCACCCGCGGACCGTTCGCGCATCTCGGCGACGACGAGTTCATCGCCGCCTGCGTCGCCGACCTCAGGGACCTGCTGGGACACACCCGCCCGCCCGCCGCCCTGATCGCCGAGCCCATCCAGGGCGTCGGCGGCTTCACCTCGCCGCCCGACGGTCTGTACGCCGCCTTCCGCGAGGTGCTCCAGGAACGCTGCGTCCTGTGGATCTCCGACGAGGTGCAGACCGGCTGGGGGCGCACCGGCGAGCACTTCTGGGGCTGGCAGGCGCACGCCGACAACGGCCCGCCGGACATCATCACCTTCGCCAAGGGCATCGGCAACGGCACCTCCATCGGCGGGGTCGTCGCCCGCGCCGAGATCATGAACTGCCTTGACGCCAACAGCATTTCGACGTTCGGCGGCACCCAGGTCACCATGGCGGCCGGGCTCGCCAACCTCGGCTACCTCCTCGAACACGACCTCCAGGGCAACGCCCGGCGCGTCGGTGGACTGCTGATGGAACGGCTGCGGGCCGTCGGCGCGCAGCTTCCGGGGGTGCGCGAAGTGCGCGGCCGGGGCCTGATGATCGGCATCGAGCTGGTCAAGCCCGGCACGGACGAGGCCGATCCGCAGGCGGCCGCCGCCGTGCTCGAGGCGGCCCGCGAGGGCGGCCTCCTCATCGGCAAGGGCGGCGGCCACGACACCAGCGCCCTGCGCGTCGCGCCGCCGCTGTCCCTGAGCGTCGCGGAGGCCGAGGAGGGCGCCGCGATCCTCGAACGCGCCCTGCGGAGCGCCTGGTGACGGGCATCCGGTAACGCCACAGCAAGGGAACACCGCCATGACCACCGCCTTGGAACCCGCCCTGTCGGTCCGCCAGGTCCTCACCCTGGAACGGGTGCTCGCCGGGGAGCCCGAGGTGGTGGCCGGCGCGGCCCAGCTCGACCGGCCTGTGCGCTGGGTGCACGTCGCCGAGGCCGCCGACGTCGGAGTGATGCTCAGCGGCGGCGAGATGGTGCTCACCACCGGAGTGCTGCTCGCCGGCGACGAGGACCTCCAGGCCGAGTACATCCGGTCCCTGCACCGGGCCGAGGCCGCGGCCGTGGTCCTCGGACTCGGCCGCGCCTTCCCCGCCCCGCCGGACGTGATGCGCCGCGCGGCCGAGCGCTGCGGGCTGCCCATGGTGGTGCTCCACCGTCCCTTCCCCTTCGTCGAGCTGACCGAGGAGGTCCAGTCCCGGCTGGTCCGGCGGAAGTTCGCCGCGGTCAGCCTCTCCGAGGCCGTCCGCACGGCTCTCACCGCACTCATCACCGCGGGCGCCCCGCTGCAACGCCTCCTCGACGAGGTCGCGCAGCACAGCGCCTGCCCCGTCGTCGTCACCAACCTCGCCCACCGCGTCCTGGCCACCGCGGGCGAGCGGCCGGCCGTGGACGACGTGCTGCGCGACTGGGAGCGCATCTCCCGGCAGGCCGGCGGCAGCGCGGTCGACGGCTGGATCCGCGCCGAGCTGGGCGGGCGGGGGGAGAGGTGGGGCGGGATCGTCCTGTGCGGCTACCGCGGCGACGGCGCCACCGGGCGGCTGCTCGCCGAACGCGCCGCCGAGGCACTCGTCCTGCACCGCATGCTCGGCGGCGGCTCCGCGCACACCTGGGAGGAGCAGTCCGCGCAGAGCCTGCTGACCGACCTGGTCGACGGCGGCGTACCGGCCAGGCAACTGCTGCCCCGGGCGCGGGCCGCCGGACTGCCCGTCAACCGGCGCACCTTCGTCCCGCTGGTCGTGCGCGACGGCGACCCGGGTCAACTCGACCGGGTGCTGCGGCTGCTGGGGCTCCCCGGCCTGGTCGCGGAGCTGACCGAGGGAGTCACCGCCGTCCTGCTGAGCCTGCCGCGAGACCAGGACGCCGAGGCGCTCGCGGCACACTTCGCGACCCGGCTGCGCGCGGAGTCCGGCGCGGCCCGTACGGTCGCCGCCGCCGACGGACGGATCGCCTGGGACGACGTGCCCGCCGGGCTGCGCGAGGCCCGGCATGTCGCCGACGCGGTGGCCGACTCGGCCGCCGCCCTCGACCTGCCGGCGGTCGTCCGGCTGCGGGACGTGCACCTGCGCGGTCTGATCCGGCTGTTGCGGGACGATCCGCAGGTGCAGTCCTTCGCGGAGCGGGAGTTGGACGGGCTGCTGCGCGCTGCTGACGAGGACCTGCTGTCCGTGCTGCGGACGTATCTCGCCACCGGCCGTAACAAGTCCCGTACCGCCCAGCTCCATCACGTCTCCCGGCCCGCGCTCTACCGGCGTCTGGAGGCGATACAGGCCCGGCTCGGGGTCGACCTCGACGACTTCGAGCAGGCGGCCTCGGTGCACATCGCGCTCCTGGCGCATGACGCGCAACAGGGTTGAAACATGGGACGACCTGGGAGAACGGCGGTGAAACATGGGTCGGCGAACGCGTGACACGGTGACACGCCGGACGCCCTCAGACGTGACACCGTGCAACTCAAAGCGGCCCTCCGGGCTTTCTAGGCTCCTGGGGCGGGCGTCGGAAGCGTCGTCCGCCCCAGCGCACCGAGCGACCGGAGGTCCCGATGAGCACAGTGATCCGTGCCGCCCTCTTCCAGACCGCCTGGACCGGCGACAAGGAGTCGATGATCCAGGTGCACGAGCAGGCGGCCCGCGACGCGGCCGCGCAGGGTGCCCAAGTCCTGTGCTTCCAGGAGCTGTTCTACGGACCGTACTTCTGCCAGGTCCAGGACAAGGCGTTCTACGAGTACGCCGAACAGATCCCCGACGGCCCGATCGTCAAGCGTTTCCAGGCGCTCGCCAGGGAACTGGGCATCGTCCTGGTCCTGCCGATGTACGAGGAGGAGCAGCCCGGCGTCCTCTACAACACCGCCGCTGTGATCGACGCGGACGGCTCCTACCTGGGCAAGTACCGCAAGCACCACATCCCGCAGGTCCCCGGCTTCTGGGAGAAGTTCTACTTCCGTCCGGGGAACAGCGGTTGGCCCGTCTTCGAGACGGCCGTCGGGAAGATCGGCGTCTACATCTGCTACGACCGGCACTTCCCCGAGGGCTGGCGCGCACTGGGGCTGGCGGGCGCGGAGATCGTCTTCAACCCGTCGGCGACCTCGCGCGGTCTGTCGGCCTACCTGTGGCAGCTGGAACAGCCCGCGGCGGCCGCGGCCAACGAGTACTTCGTCGGCGCCATCAACCGGGTCGGCGTCGAGGAACTCGGCGACAACGACTTCTACGGGACCTCGTACTTCGTCGACCCGGAGGCCCAGTTCGTCGGCGAGCCGGCCGGCGACAAGGAGACCGAGCTGGTCGTGCGCGACCTCGACCTGGCCAAGATGCGCGAGGTGCGCGACCGCTGGCAGTTCTACCGCGACCGTCGCCCCGACGCGTACGCGCCGCTGACCGCTCCCTAGGGCGTGTTTCGAAAGTCCCGTCCGGCCCGCGACGCCTGGCACGGCGCCTCGCCGCGTTGTCGGGATCGTCCGCGTACGCCCGGTACGCGGACGACCCTCCGCCTCGCGACGCACCGCACCTGACGCCGCGGGCCCCGCCCTCCGGCGGACGACGCCACTTTCGAAACACGCCCTGGCCCGGACCGCCCGCGGTGGGTCCGCCGGTCCGGCGCGCGGAGCGGACCGGCGGCACCGACCGACCTGCACGACACGAGAGTTGACCACGGTAGGAGAGGGAGCATGAGCAGCCGTACCGTCATCCGCGGTGGTCTCGTCATCACCGCGTCCGACGAGATCCACGCCGACGTCCTGATCGAGGACGGCCGTATCGCCGCCCTCGCCGCCTCCGGCACCCCGGCCGCCGAGGCCTGGACGGCCGACCGGGTCGTCGACGCGACCGGGAAGTACGTGATCCCGGGCGGTGTCGACGCCCACACCCACATGGAACTGCCGTTCGGCGGCACGTTCGCCTCCGACACCTTCGAGACCGGCACCCGGGCCGCCGCCTGGGGTGGCACGACGACGATCGTCGACTTCGCGGTGCAGAGCGTCGGACACACCCTGCGCGAGGGTCTGGACACCTGGCACGCCAAGGCCGAGGGCAACTGCGCCATCGACTACGGCTTTCACATGATCGTCTCCGATGTGAACCAGGAGACGCTCAAGGAGATGGACCTGCTGGTCGAGGAGGGCATCACCTCCTTCAAGCAGTTCATGGCCTACCCGGGCGTCTTCTACAGCGACGACGGCCAGATCCTGCGCGCCATGCAGCGCTCCGCCGAGAACGGCGGCCTGATCATGATGCACGCCGAGAACGGCATCGCCATCGACGTGCTCGTGGAACAGGCGCTGGCGCGTGGCGAGACCGACCCGCGCTACCACGGCGAGGTGCGCAAGGCGCTGCTGGAAGCCGAGGCCACCCACCGCGCCATCAAGCTCGCCCAGGTCGCCGGCGCTCCGCTGTACGTCGTGCACGTCTCCGCGCAGGAGGCCGTCGCCGAGCTGGCCCGGGCACGCGACGAGGGCCTGAACGTCTTCGGCGAGACCTGCCCCCAGTACCTGTTCCTGTCCACGGACAACCTCGCCGAGCCCGACTTCGAGGGCGCGAAGTACGTGTGCAGCACGCCCCTGCGCCCCAAGGAGCACCAGGCGGCGCTCTGGAGGGGGCTGCGCACCAACGACCTCCAGGTGGTCTCCACCGACCACTGCCCCTTCTGCTTCGAGGGCCAGAAGGAACTCGGCCGGGGCGACTTCTCCAAGATCCCCAACGGTCTGCCGGGCGTCGAGAACCGCATGGACCTGCTCCACCAGGCCGTCGTCGACGGGCACATCTCGCGCCGCCGCTGGATCGAGATCGCCTGCGCCACACCGGCCCGGATGTTCGGCATGTACCCGAAGAAGGGGACCATCGCCCCGGGCGCCGACGCCGACGTCGTCATCTACGACCCGCACGCCGAGCAGGTCCTCTCCGCCGAGACGCACCACATGAACGTCGACTACTCCGCGTACGAGGGCAGGCGCACCACCGGCCGGGTGGAGACCGTTCTGTCGCGGGGCGAGTTCGTCATCGACGAGCGGGAGTACACCGGACACGCCGGGCACGGTGTCTACACCCCGCGCTCCACCTGTCAGTACCTCAACTAGGAGTGGCGCTCATGGACTTCGGACTCGTCCTCCAGACGGACCCGCCCGCCTCACGGGTGGTCAGCCTGATGAAGCGCGCCGAGCGCAACGGGTTCACGTACGGCTGGACCTTCGACTCCGCCGTGCTGTGGCAGGAGCCGTTCGTCATCTACAGCCAGATCCTCGCCAACACGTCCAAGCTGAGGGTCGGCCCGATGGTCACCAACCCCGGCACCCGCACCTGGGAGGTCACCGCCTCCACCTTCGCCACCCTCAACGACATGTTCGGCAACCGCACGGTGTGCGGCATCGGCCGCGGCGACTCCGCGATGCGGGTCGCCGGCCGCAAGCCCAACACCCTCGCCCGCATCAGCGAGGCCATGAAGGTCATCCGCGCGCTGGGCCGGGGCGAAGAGGCCGACCTCGGCGGCACGGTCGTCAGGTTCCCGTGGATCAAGCCGGGCGCCGAACTCCCGGTCTGGATGGCCGCGTACGGCCCCAAGGCCCTGAAGATGACCGGCGAGGAGGCCGACGGTTTCATCCTCCAGCTCGCCGACCTCTACCTCACCGAGTACATGGTCAAGGCGGTGAAGGACGCGGCCGTCGCCGCCGGACGCGACCCGTCCGAGATCAGGATCTGCGTCGCCGCCCCCGCGTACGTCACCGAGGACGACTCGCCCGAGGCACTCGCCCACGCGCGCGACCAGTGCCGCTGGTTCGGCGGGATGGTCGGCAACCACGTGGCCGACCTGGTCGCCAAGTACGGCGAGCACTCCGCCGCCGTCCCCGACGAACTCACCGACTACATCAAGGCACGGGAGGGCTACGACTACTCGCACCACGGGCGCAGCGGCAATCCCGACACCCGGTTCGTGCCCGACGAGATCGTCGACCGGTTCTGCCTGATCGGCCCGGTCGAGAAGCACGTCGAGAAGCTGAACGCGCTGCGGGACCTGGGCGTCGACCAGTTCGCCGTCTACGACATGCACGACGCCCAGGAGACCGTGATCGACGCCTACGGATCGAAGGTGATCCCGGCCGTCAACGGCTGACCTCCCGAAGCCGACCACCCCTATGAGCTCCCCCCTTTCCACCGCTCCGCCGTTGCGGGAAGGGGGGCCCAGGGCACCCGGAGCCCGTACGTCTGCTCTCTCCGGGGCGCACCCCCCTCGGCGCCGACCCGCACGGCCTCTCCCGTCCCGTCTCATCGATTGGCCTGCCCATGACCGACACCGCCCCCGCGGCCATACCGCCGACCTCCCAAGTCACCCTCGCCGACGGCCGGGTGGAGCTCGCCCCCGGCGCGCCGCCGCCCAGTGGCCCGTACGCCAACGAGGACCTGCTGCCGGTCCCCGTCGAGAAGCGGACCTGGACCACGTACAACTTCTCCGCGCTGTGGGTCGGCATGGCCCACAACACGGCGTCCTGGACGCTGGCCTCCGGTCTGATCGCCGTCGGCATGGACTGGAAGCAGGCGGTGCTCACCATCGCCCTGGCCAACCTGATCGTGCTGGTGCCGATGCTGCTCACCGGGCACGCGGGACCCAAGTACGGCATTCCGTTCCCCGTCTTCGCCCGAGCCTCCTTCGGTGTGCGCGGCGCCAACCTCCCCGCCGTCGTACGGGCGTTGGTGGCGTGCGGCTGGTTCGGCATCCAGACCTGGATCGGCGGCGAGGCGATCTTCTTCCTCGCCGGCAAGCTCATCGGCGACAGCTGGGCCGACGCCTCGCACATCGGCGGCTACCCCTGGACCATGTGGCTGTCGTTCGCGATCTTCTGGGCGATCCAGGTCGCCGTCATCTACCGGGGCATGGAGACGATCCGCCGCTTCGAGAACTGGGCCGCGCCCTTCGTCCTCGTCGGCGCGTTCGTGATGCTGTGGTGGATGAGCAGCAAGGCGGGCGGCTTCGGCCCGCTGTTCGACCAGCCGTCGAAGCTGGGCTGGGGCGCCGACTTCTGGAAGCTGTTCGCGCCGTCCCTCATGGGCATGATCGGCTTCTGGTCCACGCTGTCGCTGAACATCCCCGACTTCACCCGCTACGGCAAGAGCCAGAAGGCCCAGACATGGGGCCAGGCACTCGGTCTGCCGACGACGATGACGCTGTTCGCCTTCCTGTCGGTGCTGGTCACCTCCGGCTCGCAGGCCGTCTACGGCGAGGCCGTCTGGGACCCGGTACAGCTGGCCGCCAAGACCGACAACGTCGTGGGCCTGCTCTACGCGCTGGTCACCGTGCTGGTGGCGACCCTGTCCGTGAACATCGCGGCCAACCTGGTCTCCCCGGCCTTCGACTTCTCCAACATCGCGCCCCGGCGGATCAGTTTCCGGGCCGGAGCCCTCGCCACCTGCGTCCTCGGTGTGCTGATCTTCCCGTGGAAGCTGTACTCCGATCCTCAGGGCTACATCTTCACCTGGCTCGGCCTCGTCGGCGGTCTGCTCGGCACGGTCGCCGGCATCCTCATCGCCGACTACTGGATCCTGCGCCGCGGCCGGCTCGACCTCGCCGACCTGTACTCCACGGGCGGCCGCTACTGGTACGACGGCGGCTGGAACTGGCGGGCCGTCGTCGCCTTCGTGGTCGGCGGCGTCCTCGCCGTCGGCGGCGCCAGCTTCAAGCCGCTGATCGACGGGCGGCCCGTCCCGGCCCTGGAACCCCTCGCCGACTACGGCTGGGCGGTCGGCCTGGGCACCTCGATGCTGCTCTACCTCGTGCTGATGCTGCTCAGGGGCCGGGAGGAGCGCACGGTCTGACGCGGGGCCCGGAGGGCGGTCGAGGGCTCAGGCCTTCCGACCGCCCTCCAGTGCCGCCATCGCGTCCTTGGCCGCCTTGATGGCGCCCTTGTTGATCTCGTCCGTGCTCGGCGCCTTCTTCGTCTCGAAGTCGCTGCCGTTGTAGGTGATGACCACCAGCGCGTTGGACGCGCGGACGATGACCTCGCCCTCGCGCGTCTGCTGCTTGTCCTCGGTGGTGAGGTTCACGATCGAGTAGGCGGTGTCACCGAGACCCGGAACATCTCCTCCGCCGCTTTTGTCTGCGATTCGCCCCTTGTACGTCTTCTCCGCCGCCGCTTCCGATTCCGTGATCTCGAAGGAGACGTCCAGCCAGCGGTAGTCGAACCCCTTCAGCGCGTTCCAGGAGCAGGTGCGCCGCGCCTTCGTGTCCGTCGACGGTATTTCCTTGCCGTCCGTCTTGGCGCCCGGCACCAGCGCCTTGATCGTCTTCGTGGTCACGCTCGCGCACGGGGCGGGAGCGGCGGCGTACGACTTCGCCTCGGCCGTCGACGACGGCGCCGAGGCGGCCGCCGTGGGCGTCTTCTGGGTCGGCTCGTGCCCGGCGGCCGGCGCGGGGGCGAACGGTCCGGACGTCAGCGACCAGCCGGCGGCGGCGAGCACGACGACCGGCGACAGACGCGCGGTGAGGGCGAGCGGCAGTGGCAGAGAACGCAAGGCGCACTTCTCGTGGGGGTCGGTGCGGAGGGTGTCCACACTGGGGACGGGACGCCAGTGTCACACGACTGACTGTGGGGCGGAAGTGTGAACTCGCTGCGTACTTGCGCGGTCACAGCAGTCGGTAACTCCTGAGTCGTGTGACCCGATTTGTCCCCCCGTTCGGCGGCCGTTCGCCGTCCCGTGCGCGCACCGGAGGTCCGGGCGGCAGCGAGGTTCCCGGCCCCGCACCGAGGCGCGGCCCGTCGCCTCTTCGCTCTGAACGGGCTTACCGGACAGGGGTGTTGCGCGTGAGGACGGGCGTTCTCGGCGGCGGCCGGTGGGCGCCGGGGCGTCGCCGGCCGGGGGAGAGGCGGCCGGTGGGCGCCGCCTCCCGCGCGCAACCGGGCGACCCCGTGGCGGAGTTCACCCGACCAGTACGGGGTCGAGGGTCGGTCGACCGTGGGCGGACGGCGGACGGCGGACGGTGGACGGCGGACGGTGGACGGCGGACGGTGGACGGTGGACGGTGGACGGCGGCCGGTGGACGGCGGCCGGTGGACGGCGGCCGGTGGAGGGCGGACGGCCGTCGGTACGCGCGTGCGGAAGACGGCGGCCGTCGGAACGCGCGTGTGGGCGGACGGCGGACGGCGGCCACGCGTGCGTGCGTACGATCACAGGACCGGCCGCCGCGCAGTGAGGAGTCCGCCCGTGTTCACCACCCGACCCACCCTCCAGGGCACCTTCGGCATGGTGTCGTCCACCCACTGGCTGGCCTCGCAGTCGGCGATGGCCGTCCTGGAGGACGGCGGCAACGCCTACGACGCCGCCGTGGCCGGCGCCTTCGTGCTGCACGTGGTCGAGCCGCACCTCAACGGACCCGCGGGCGAGGTGCCGATCCTGCTCGCCCCGGCGGGCGGCGAGGTACGGGTGCTGTGCGGGCAGGGTGTGGCCCCGGCGGGGGCGACGGTCGCGCACTACCGGGGACTCGGTCTGGAGCTCGTACCCGGTACGGGCCCCCTCGCCGCGGCCGTCCCCGGCGCGTTCGACGCCTGGCTGCTGTTGCTGCGCGACCACGGCACCAAGACCCTCTCCGACGTCCTGAAGTACGCCATCGGGTACGCCGAACACGGGCACGCGCCCGTGGAGAACGTCGGCGCGACCGTCGAGACCGTCCGGGAGCTGTTCGAGACGGAGTGGACCTCGTCGGCGGACGTGTACCTGCCGGGCGGGAAGGCGCCACGGCCGGGTGAGCTGTTCCGCAATCCGGCCCTCGCCGCCACCTGGAAGCGGCTGCTGTCCGAGGTCGCGGGAGCGGGTGACCGGGAGGCGCAGATCGAGTCCGCGCGGGAGGTGTGGCGTACCGGCTTCGTCGCCGAGGCGCTCGTGCGGCAGGCGCGGCGGCCCACCCTGGACACCAGCGGCGAACGTCACACCGGCACGCTCACGGCCGCCGACCTGGCGGGCTGGTCCGCGTCCTACGAGGCGCCGGCGACCTACGACTGGAACGGCTGGACCCTGTGCAAGGCCGGAGCCTGGAGCCAGGGGCCGGCCCTGCTCCAGCAACTCGCCCTGCTCCCGCCCGAGCTGCCCCGGTACGGGTCCGCCGAGTACGTCCATCTGCTGGTCGAGGGCTGCAAGCTCGCCATGGCCGACCGTGAGGCCTGGTACGGGGACGCGGCCGACGTACCGCTCGACGACCTGCTGTCGGCCGACTACAACGCCCGGCGGCGGGCCCTCGTCGGCGACAAGGCCTCCTACGAGCTGCGGCCCGGCGCCCCCGGCGGCCGCCCCCCGCGGCTGAGCGCCCACGCGCACGTGGTGGCCGACGACGGCCCCGGCTTCAACCCCATGGGCGCGGGCGAGCCGACGGTCGCCCAGCGTCCGGCACCGTCCCGAGTGCCGTCCCCCGCGCCGTCCCGGCCGGGCGAAGCGGAGGTGCGCGCCGACGGCGTCACCCGCGGCGACACCTGCCACCTCGACGTCGTCGACCGCTGGGGCAACATGGTCGCCGCCACGCCCAGCGGCGGTTGGCTCCAGTCCAACCCCGTCGTCCCCGAACTGGGCTTCCCGCTGGGCACCCGGCTCCAGATGACCTGGCTGGAGGAGGGGCTGGCGAACTCCCTCACCCCGGGCCGCCGGCCCCGCACCACCCTCACTCCCTCGCTCGCGCTGCGCGACGGGGTGCCGGTCATGGCGTTCGGTACGCCCGGCGGGGACCAGCAGGACCAGTGGCAGCTGCACTTCTTCCTGGCCGTCGCCCTGCGGGGCCGGGCGCGCGGCGGTCTCGACCTCCAGGGCGCGATCGACGCCCCGAACTGGCACAACGACGGCTTCCCGAGCTCCTTCTACCCGCGCGGCATGCGACCGGGGAGCGTCACCGTGGAGTCCCGCATGCCCGCCGAGGTGGTCGAGGGACTGCGGCGGCGCGGCCATGACGTGACGGTGGCCGACCCCTGGTCCGAGGGCCGGCTGTGCGCGGTCGCCCGGGACCCGGAGAGCGGGATCCTGTCGGCGGCGGCGAACCCGCGGGGCATGCAGGGGTACGCGGTCGGACGCTGAGCGCGTAGTTCGCCGCGCGGGCGGCGGCACCGGGTATTCATGGGGATTCCACCCGCTGTGCACCGGACGGGCGGGGATTGTCAGTGACGCGTGCTCTCATGGAGGCATGATCGAAGAACTGGAAACCATCGACGAGTTTCTCGCTCGCCACTCGACCGACGTGCAGGACGCCCTCCGTGAAGCCGCCGCCGCCGAGATCATGCCGCGCTTCCGCCGGCTCGCCGCGCACGAGGTCGACCAGAAGAGCGGCCCGCACGACCTGGTCACGGACGCCGACCGCAACGCCGAGCTGCATCTGACGAGGGTACTTGAGGCCCTGCTGCCCGGGTCCGTCGTCGTCGGCGAGGAGGCCGTGCACGCCGACCCCACGACGTACGAGGCGATACAGGGCGACGCGCCCGTCTGGATCGTCGACCCGGTCGACGGGACCCGCCAGTTCGTCCAGGGAGACGACGGCTTCTGCACGCTGGTCGCGCTCGCGCGGCGCGGAGTGGTGCTCGCCTCGTGGACGTACGCCCCGGCCCGCGACCAACTGGCCACGGCCGTCCGGGGCGGTGGCGCCCACCTGGACGGCGAGCGGCTCCTGGCCGGTCCGCCCGCACCCGGCCGGGACCTGGAGATCGCCACCTCCCACCCCGACTACACCACCGACGAGCAGAAGCGCGCCCTGCTGGGCCTGTCGGCGGACGGGTTCGCGCCGCGCGCCTGCGGCTCGGCGGGCCTGGAGTATCTCGCCGTCGCCCGGGGCGAGTTGGACGCCACCGCGTTCTCCTGGGAGGCGGCCTGGGACCACGCGGCGGGCCTGCTGCTGGTCGAGGAGGCCGGCGGCATCCATCTGACCGTTGCGGGCGAGCCGTTCCGGATCACGGGAGGAAACGTTTTGCCGTTCACGGCGGCGCGCGACGGGGCCACCGCCCGCCGGGTGCTGGAGGCGCTGACGGCCGGCGCCTGACCGCCAGGTCACCGCGCCGATCCCACCCGCGCCGTGAGGTGTGTCAGTCCCCCGGCATATCCTGACTCCAGTGGCCATCGGCAGACGAAGGAGTCCGAAGGTGCCGTCGATGCTCGATGCGGTCGTGGTGGGTGCGGGGCCGAACGGACTGACGGCTGCCGTGGAGCTGGCCCGCCGAGGTTTCTCCGTGGCCCTCTTCGAGGCACGTGACACCGTCGGCGGAGGAGCCCGCACCGAGGAACTCACCCTCCCCGGCTTCCGTCACGACCCCTGCTCGGCGGCGCACCCGCTCGGCATCAACTCACCCGCCTTCCGGGCGATGCCGCTCGAACGCTTCGGCCTCGAATGGCTGCACGCCGAGCTGCCCATGGCGCACCCCTTCACCGACGGCACCGCCGCGGTCCTGTCCCGGTCGGTCGCCGAGACCGCCGCCTCCTTCGGACCGCGCGACGCGGGGGCGTACCGAAGACTGGTCGAGCCGTTCCTGCCCCGATGGGACACGCTCGTCCACGACTTCATGTCCCTGCCGCTCACCGCGCTGCCCCGCGACCCGGTCACCCTCGCCCGTTTCGGTCTCGTCGGCCTGCCCCCGTCCACCTGGCTGACCCGCCGCTTCCAGGACGAGCGGGCCAGGACCCTGTTCGCCGGCCTGGTGGCGCACGTCATGGCCCCGCTGGGCGGCCTGGCCACCAGCGCCGTCGGCCTGGTCTTCGCCCTCGCCGCCCACGCCCGCGGCTGGCCCGTGGCCCGCGGCGGCTCCCAGTCCGTGTCCGACGCCCTGGCCGCCTACCTTCAGGACCTCGGCGGCGCCATCCACACCGACTACGAGGTCAAGCGCCTCGACGACCTGCCGCCCGCCCGCGCGTACGTCTTCGACACCTCGCCCACGGCCCTGGCCCGTATCGCCGGCTTCGGCCGGTACTACGAGGGGTACCGGTACGGCCCCGGTGTCTTCAAGATCGACTACGCGCTGGACGGTCCCGTCCCCTGGACCGCGAAGGAAGCGCGCGTCGCCGGCACCGTGCAGGTCGGCGCGGACAGCGCGGAGATCGGCGCGGCACTGCGCGCGGTGTCCCGGGAGGACCGCGCGCCGAGAAAGCCGTTCCTGATCACGGTGCAGCCCAGCGTCGTCGACCCCGGCCGGGCCCCGGCGGGCAAGCACGTCTTCTGGGCCTACGGCCATGTCCCCAACGGCTGGACCGGAGACCTGACGGACGCCATAGAGCGCCAACTGGAGCGGTTCGCACCGGGTTTCAGGGACCGCGTCCTCGCCCGCGCCACCGCGGGACCGCCCGAACTCGCCGTCCGCAACGCCAACTACGTCGGCGGCGACATCGCCACCGGCGCGGTCTCCGGGCTCCAGATCATGCTGCGCCCGAAGCTGTCCCTGTTCCCCTACAGCACCCCGCACCCGGCCGTGTTCATCTGCTCCCAGGCCACTCCGCCGGGCCCCGGCGTCCACGGCATGGCGGGGCACAACGCGGCGAAGGCCGTATGGCGCAGGCTGAGGCAGCAGCCGTAGGAGGGACGGGCCCGCCGACATCCGACCGCCCGGGCGGTCGAGCACGCTGACGCCCGCCCCGGCGCGGTCGAGCGCACCGGCACCCGCTCTCGGCGCGGTCGAGCACACCGCACCCGACCTTGACGTGGTCGATCACGCTGGCACCCGCCCTCAGCGCGGCCGAGCAGGCTGGCACCCCCGCCGAGGTCGGACACGTGGGAACCCCCCTCGACGCGGTCGAGCAAACCGACACCGACCTTGGCGCGGTCCAGCACACCCGCACCGCCCCCGGCGCGGTCGAGCGCACCGGCACCCGCCCCGACGTGGTCGAAACGCAGCGGCGTCCGGCCCCGGCGGGCTGGTATAGAGGCAGCCATGACCACCATCACCCTCGTCCGGGGCGACATCACCCGCCAGTCCGTCGACGCCATCGTCAACGCGGCGAACTCCTCGCTGCTCGGCGGAGGCGGCGTCGACGGGGCGATCCACCGGCGAGGAGGCCCCGCGATCCTGGCCGACTGCCGCAAGCTGCGCGCCTCCCACCACGGCAAGGGTCTGCCCACCGGCCAGGCGGTCGCCACCACCGCCGGCGAGCTGGACGCCCGCTGGGTGATCCACACCGTCGGCCCGGTCTGGTCGGCCACCGAGGACCGCTCGGAGCTGCTGGCGTCCTGCTACCGGGAGTCGCTGCGGGTCGCCGACGACCTGGGGGCCCGTACGGTCGCGTTCCCGGCCGTGTCCACCGGCGTCTACGGCTGGCCGATGGACGACGGCGCCCGGATCGCGGTGCAGACCGTGCGCGCCACGGAGACCTCGGTCGAGGAGGTCAGGTTCGTCCTCTTCGACGAACCGGCGTACGAGGCGTTCGCGGGGGTCACCGGTCAGGGCTGACCAGGGCTCAGCGAGCGCGCCCGAGCAGTGCTCACCGGGGGTGCCGCACCGCGCCGCGACCGTCAGCGCGGATCGTCTCCCGTCCGGCCGAGGGCCCTGCCGAGCCCCAGGTTCCAGCGCCCGGCACGACCGCTGAACTCGGTCACGGTCAGCGGTGGCACATCGATCCGCCAGAACGCCGACTCGGGCGCCGCCAGCGCCCGCACCGTCATGGCCCGTACGATCTCGGGCTCCACGACGGCGACCGTCCGCCCCGAGAGCGCCGCGATCTCGTCCATCCAGTGCGCCACCCGCGCGCACAGCTCGCGCAGCGACTCCCCGCCGTGCGGGGCCGCCGCCGGGTCCGACAGCCAGGCGGTGACGCCGTCCGGCTCGTCGGCGCCGACCTCGGCGAGCGTCCGGCCCCGCCAGCGCCCCACGTCGAACCCCGCGGGCCCGGCCGCGACCACGCCGTCGAGGCCCAGCGCCGACGCCGTCTCCCGGCACCGCACGGTGGGGGAGACGAACGTCCGCTCGGCCGCGGGCACCGCACCCGCGGCGGACCGCGCACGCGCCGACCCGGTCGCGTCCAGCGGGCACCCGTCGTCGAAACGGGCCTCCCGCAGCGCCGCACTGATCGCGGGTGAGATCAACATCACTCGACTGGTCACTCGCCCACTCTCCTGGTCGTCGTCCCGGCCGCCGACACGGCGGATCCGGCCCGGCCGCGCCACTGTATGCCCGACCGGAGCCGCCGCTGTATGCCCGACCGGAGCCGCCGCCGGCCCGCGGCTTCCCGGGCCGGGCGGTGCACCCGCCCGCTCGCCACGCCGCTGGACCGTGTGGCGCGAAGGAGGCCGGGACGAAACAATCCGGGAGGCACCGGGCATCGATCGGCGCCCCGGTGGACGCCTCATCTCACCGAAAAGGAACTCCTCATGGTCGAGCTGGACGAGCGCTTCGACGTCGTGGTTCTCGGCGCGGGCCCCGGCGGTTACGTGGCCGCCGTGCGGGCCGCCCAGTTGGGCAAGCGCGTCGCCGTCGTCGAGGAGAAGTACTGGGGCGGTGTCTGCCTCAACGTGGGCTGCATCCCCACCAAGGCTCTCCTGCGCAACGCCGAACTCGCCCACATCGTCACCCGCGAGGCCAAGACCTTCGGCATCAAGGTCGACGGGGAGGTCTCCTTCGACTACGGCGAGGCGTTCCGGCGCAGCCGCCGGGTCGCGGACGGCCGGGTCAAGGGCGTGCACTACCTGATGAAGAAGAACAAGATCACCGAGCTCGACGGCCGCGGCACCTTCCTCGACCCGCACACCCTCCAGGTCGCCGGCTACGACGGCGACACCCGCACCATCGGCTTCGACCACGGCATCATCGCCACCGGCGCCACCCCCAAGCTGCTCCCCGGCACCCGCCGTACGTCCCGCGTGGTCACGTACGAGGAGCAGATCCTGGCCGAGGACCTGCCGCAGTCCATCGTCGTCGCGGGTGCCGGCGCCATCGGCATCGAGTTCGCCTACGTCCTGCACAACTACGGTGTGAAGGTCACGATCGTCGAGTTCCTGGACCGCATCGCGCCGCTGGAGGACGTCGAGGTCTCCGCCGAACTCGCCAAGCAGTACCGCAGGCTGGGCATCGACGTGCTCACCTCGACCCGCGTCGACTCGATCGACGAGTCGGGCCCGCAGGTCCGCGTCACGGTCACCGCCAAGGACGGCTCCCAGCAGGTGCTGGAGGCCGACAAGGTGCTCCAGGCGATCGGCTTCGCGCCGAACGTCACCGGCTACGGCCTGGAGAACACCGGGGTGACCGTCACCGAACGCGGCGCGATCGACGTCGACGGCCACTGCCGCACCTCGGTGCCGCACCTGTACGCCATCGGCGACGTCACCGCCAAGCTCATGCTCGCGCACAACGCCGAGGCGATGGGCGTGATCGCCGCCGAGACCCTCGCGGACGCGGAGACCATGGAGCTGGACTACGTGATGATCCCGCGGGCCACGTACTGCCAGCCGCAGGTCGCCAGCTTCGGCTACACCGAGGCACAGGCCCGTGAGCTGGGCTACGACGTGAAGGTGGCGAAGTTCCCCTTCACCGCGAACGGCAAGGCGCACGGCCTCGGCGACAGCACCGGCTTCGTGAAGCTGATCAGCGACGCGAAGTACGGCGAGCTGATCGGCGGTCACCTCATCGGTCCCGATGTCACCGAACTCCTTCCCGAGCTCACCCTCGCCCAGCAGTGGGACCTCACCGTCCACGAGGTGGCCCGCAACGTCCACGCCCACCCCACCCTGGGCGAGGCGGTCAAGGAGGCCGTGCACGGCCTCGCCGGACACATGATCAACATGTGAGGTCGCCTCCCCGGGCGCGCGGTGCCGTTCACCCGGACGGCCCCGCAACGCTCGCCGCCGTCGTACGCGCGCGATCTCCTGGCATCCACCGGACTCGCAGTGCCGACGGATGAGGGAGACCGCCATGCCGGACCGTCCCGCCCACGGCGCCGACGCGTCCGGCCGGAGCGGGTCCGCCGCGCCGAGCGACCTGGAGCAGTTGCGCGCACGGATCGCGGCGCTGGAGGCGGGAGGAGCCACCGGGCGCCCGCGGCGTCACCCGGTGCGGTCGCTGGTCGCCACCGTCCTCGTCGTGCTCGGCTGTCTGCTCGCCCCCCTCGGTGTGGTCGCCGCCTGGGCCGACGCCATCGTCGGCGACACGGACCGCTACGTCGAGACCGTCGCGCCCCTCGCGTCCGACCCCGACATCCAGAACGCGGTGGCCGACCGCGTCACCGGTGTGGTGACGCAGCACCTCGACCTGCCCAAGCTGCTGGAGGGGGTGGCCCCGGAGCAACGGCCCCTGCTGGAGAAGGCCCTGGGCGCCCTGGGTGGCTCCCTCGAAGGCGCGGTCGGCAGCTTCGTGCACGACAAGGCGCGCGAGGTCGTGGCCTCAGACGCCTTCGACCGGATCTGGACCGACGCCAACCGCAGGATCCACAGCAGCCTGGACAAGGCGCTGACGGGCAGCGGCGGCGGCGCGGTCAAGCTGGAGAACGACGCGGTGACCGTGGACCTCGCCCCGGTCGTCGACCAGGTCAAACAGCGCCTCGTCGACTCGGGCATGACGGTCGCGGGGAAGATCCCGCAGATCCACACGAACATCACGGTCGTCCGGTCCGACGAGATCGGCAAGGTCAAGACCTACGTCCGGCTCCTCCAGATCGCCGGTCTGTGGCTGCCCGTCGTCGCCGTCCTGCTGGTCGCGGCCGGCATCCTGCTCTCGGTCCACCGCCGCAGAACCCTGATCGTCGCGGCGCTCTGCTTCGCCTTCGCCACACTCCTGCTGGGCGTGGCGCTGACGGTCTTCCGGGCCGTTTACCTGGACGCCCTCCCGAGCGGCGTCTCGCAACCCGCCGCGGCCTCCGTGTACGACGCGCTGACCCGCTTCCTGCGCACCTCGGTACGGACGGTGGTCGCGCTCGGCGTGGTGGTCGCCGTCGCGGCCTGGCTGACCGGACCGGGGCGCCACGCCGGTCTCGTACGGCAGCTGTGGCACTCGGGCATCGGCGCGGTCCGCGCCACCGCCGACCGCGCGGGGATGCGGACCGGGCCGGTCGGGCCGTTCGTGCACCGCTTCCGGGCCTGGATCACCTGGATCCTGGTCGCCGGGGCGGTCCTGGCGTACGTCCTGTGGCCGTTCCCGACCGGCTGGGTCGTCATCGGCCTCGCGCTCGCCCTGCTCCTCGCGCTCTGCGTCGTCGACTTCGTGGCGCAGGACGGCCCGCGCGACGCGGACGGCCCGCGCGGCACACCGACCGGCGGGGGACCGCACCCCGGGGACACACCGACCGGCGGGGGACCGCACCCGGGGGACAACGAGAGGACAACCGTATGAGCCAGAGCACGGCGCAACCGGCCGGAGACCCGCATGGCGGCGCCGGCACCTCGTGGAACAGGCCGCCGGGCGGCGCCGACCCGTCGTACCGGCACGACAGCTGGGTCAGCGGCGGCGTCGCGTTCGCCGGTGTGCTGATGCTGTGCAGCGGTGTGCTGTCCATCCTCCAGGGCATCTCCGCGATCGCCCGGGACGACGTCTACGCGCGCGTCGGCCTGTACGTCTTCGAGTTCAGCCTCACCGGCTGGGGCTGGATCCACCTGATCATCGGCGTCCTGGTGGCCGTCACCGGCGCGGGCCTGCTCAAGGGCATGACCTGGGCCCGGTTCGCGGGCCTGTTCTTCGTGTCGCTCAGTCTGATCGCCCAGTTCCTGTTCCTGCCGTACGCGTTCTTCTGGCCGATCACCATGATCGCGATCGACCTGTTCGTGATCTGGGCGCTGGCCTCCCGGCAGGAGGGCGCGGGCTGATCCCCGGCGGCGATCTGGAGTGATCCGTGGACGCCCTGGACAGCCGAGGCTCATGTCGGATTCCCGCCAGCCTCGGCCCGTCCGGTGGACGATGCTGGACGCATGCAGAACAACGGGATGCACGCCGACCGAGCGCGCTGCGTACGCGCCGTCCAGTCCAAGGACGCGCGCTTCGACGGCTGGTTCTTCACGGCCGTCCTGACCACCCGTATCTACTGCCGGCCCAGTTGCCCGGTCGTGCCGCCCAAGCCGGAGAACATGACGTTCTACCCGAGCGCGGCAGCCTGCCAGCAGGCAGGCTTCCGGGCGTGCAAACGCTGCCGCCCCGACACCAGCCCCGGTTCCCCGGAGTGGAACCAGCGTGCCGACCTGGTCGCCCGCGCGATGCGGCTGATCGCCGACGGTGTCGTGGACCGCGACGGCGTGCCCGGCCTCGCCGCCCGTCTGGGCTACAGCACTCGCCAGGTCGAACGCCAGCTGTTCGCCGAACTCGGCGCCGGCCCGCTCGCCCTCGCCCGTGCCCAGCGCGCCCAGACGGCACGCCTGCTCATCGAGACCACCGCGCTTCCCATGGCGGACATCGCCTTCGCGGCCGGCTTCGCCTCCATCCGCACCTTCAACGACACCGTCCGCGAGGTCTTCGCGCTCGCCCCGACCGAGCTGCGCGCCCGCCGCCCGAAGGTGACCAACGCCCTCACCCCCGGCGTGCTCACCCTCCGCCTCCCGTTCCGCGCCCCGCTCAACCCCGACAACCTCTTCGGCCACCTCGCGGCGACCGCCGTACCGGGCGTGGAGGAGTGGCGGGAGGGCGCCTACCGGCGCACCCTCCGGCTGCCGTACGGGCACGGCATCGTGGCGCTGAGCCCGCGGCCCGACCACATCGCGTGCCGTCTCACCCTCAGCGACCTGCGCGACCTGCCCGTCGCGATCAGCCGCTGCCGCCGCATGCTCGACCTGGACGCCGACCCCGTCGCGGTCGACGACCAACTGCGGACGGACCCGTTCCTCGCGCCCCTCGTCGACAAGGCCCCCGGCCGGCGCGTCCCGCGCACCGTCGACGAGGCGGAGTTCGCCGTACGGGCGGTGCTCGGCCAGCAGGTCTCCACCGCCGCCGCCCGCACCCACGCGTCCCGCCTGGTCACCGCGCACGGCGAACCGGTCGACGACCCCGAAGGCGCTCTCACCCACCTCTTCCCGGCACCGGAGGCACTCGCCGCCCTCGACCCCGAGACGCTGGCCATGCCCCGCACCCGCCGTGCGACCTTCACCACCCTCGTCACCCAGCTCGCCGACGGCTCGCTCCACCTGGGCGTGGAGAGCGACTGGCAGGAGGCCCGCGCCCGCCTGCTCGCCCTGCCCGGCTTCGGCCCCTGGACGGTCGACGTCATCGCCATGCGCGCCCTGGGCGACCCGGACGCCTTCCTCCCCACCGACCTCGGCATCCGCCGCGCCGCACAGGAGCTGGGCCTGCCCTCGACCCCGGCGGCCCTCACCGCCCGCGCGGCGGCCTGGCGCCCCTGGCGGGCCTACGCGGTCCAGTACCTCTGGGCGACGGACAGTCACCCCATCAACTTCCTCCCGGTATAAGGACGTTCACCATGAGCACCACGAGCCGCACCCTGCGGCACACCGTCGTCGACAGCCCGTACGGCCCGCTCACCCTCGTCGCCGACGACGGCGTCCTGAGCGGCCTCTACATGACCGACCAGCGCCACCGCCCATCGGAGGAGACCTTCGGGCCGCCGGACGCCGCGCTTTTCCACGCGGCCGAGGAACAGCTGGAGGCCTACTTCGCGGGCGAGTTGAAGGAGTTCACCCTCGAACTGCGCCTGGCCGGAACACCGTTCCAGCGCACTGTCTGGGAACAGTTGCGCAGGATCCCGTACGGCGAGACCCGCTCCTACGGCGAACTGGCCGACGCCCTCGGCAACCCCAAGGCCTCCCGTGCCGTGGGCCTCGCCAACGGCAAGAACCCCATCGGCATCATCGTGCCCTGCCACCGCGTCATCGGCGCGAGCGGCAGCCTCACCGGCTACGGCGGTGGCCTGGACCGCAAGCAGCGACTGCTGGACTTCGAACGAGGGTCGGCGCTGTTCTAGGGCGTGTTCCGGAAGTGGCGTCGTCCGCCCGGAGGGCGGGGCCCGCGGCGTCCGGTGCGGTGCGTCGCAAGGCGGAGGGACGTCCGCGTACCGGGCGTACGCGGGCGATCCCCACAACGTGGCGAGGCGCCGTGCCAGGCCGCGCGGGCCGGACGGGACTTTCGGAACACGCCCTAGCCGACGCCACCGGCGAGTGCGCGCAGCAGCGCGGGCAGGGCGGTGCCGATGGGGTCGCGGACGACCTCGTCGGCCCGCTCGTCGTAGGGGGTCGGTTCGGCGTTGACGATGATCAGGCGGGCGCCGTGGTCGGCGGCGACGCCGGCGAGTCCGGCGGCGGGCTGCACCTGGAGGGTGGTGCCGACGGCGATGAAGACCTGGCAGGCCTTGCTGATGGCGAGGGCCTCGCCGAGCACGACCGGGTCGAGGCGCTCGCCGAACATCACGGTCGCCGACTTGAGGATGCCGCCGCACGCCAGGCACGGCGGGTCGTCCTCGCCGGCCTCGACGCGGGCGAGGACGTCCTCCATGGGCCCGCGGGCGTGGCACTTCGTGCACACGACGCTGCGGGCGGTGCCGTGCAGTTCGAGCACCTTGCGGGCGGGCAGTCCGGCGAGCTGGTGCAGGCCGTCCACGTTCTGCGTGATCACCCGCACCGGCACCCCGGCCCGCTCCACCTCGACCACGGCGAGGTGCGCCGCGTTCGGCTCTGCCCTGAGGGCGCGGGTCTTGCGCCGCAGCTGCCACGACCGGCGCCGGATCTCGGGGTCGCCCATGTAGTACTCGTACGTCACGAGCTTCTCCGCCTCGGGATCCCGCCGCCACAGCCCGTTCGGACCGCGGTAGTCGGGGATCCCGGAATCGGTGGAGACGCCTGCGCCGCTGAGGATGGCTACGAGGGGCTTGGTCATGGGCCCGAGGGTAGGTCGCCCGGCTGTTCGGAGCGAACCGATATCCGGCGCCTGACGCGTACCCGCGGGTGACGCACCGACGTGCCGGTCCGTCCCGGGGGCGACAGCCGCGCGAGTCACCGGTACGCCCTTGGGGCGACACCTGTCCGAGTCAACCGTATGTCCTGAGGGCGCCCGCTGTCCGCGTCAACTGACCGGGGCCGGCGTGGATTTGGCCCCCGTCGGATCCGTCGAGGGGTGGTGGCGCGAGGTCAGGCGACCCGGTGGCCGTTCTCGAGTTCGGCCGTGCCCGTGCCCTTCGCGAGGACGTCGAGCGCGGCCAGCACGCGGCGGCCCAGGGAGCCGGTGAGATGGTCGGCGAGGTCCTCGCGGGCGACCAGGCGCCAGGACAGCAGCTCCTCCTCCTGGAGGCGGATCGCGCCGAGGTCCTCCTCGCCCAGGGTGCCGCCGTCGTACAGGTACGCCACCAGCGGCGGGCGGCCGGTCCCGTGCACCCAGTCCACCGCGAGCAGCCGGCCGAGCTCACGGTCGAGACCGATCTCCTCGGCCGTCTCCCGGCGCGCGCCCTGACGCGGGGTCTCGCCGTCGTCCGACTCGATGGTGCCGCCCGGAAGCGCCCAGCCCTCCCGGTAGTTGGGCTCGACCAGCAGCACCCGGCCCGCGGTGTCGCGGAAGAGGGCGGCGGCCCCGGCGATGACGCGGGGGAGGCCCGCGATGTACGTGGCGAAGTCAGGAGTGGTCACCGAGGAAGGGTAACCAGCCGGCGCCGCCGCCCCGGGTTCACCGTCCGGATCGCGGTGGGCCCGGCCCGGTCGACCGGGCGGCGGCCGGTGCCGTGCTCGCCCTCCCGGCCAGCCGTACCGTCCGCCGCGCCAGTTCGCTGATCCTGACCCCGTCGAAGCCGAACACCGCGCTGCGGACCGTGTCCTCCAACGGGTCCTTCCACTGGTCCGGGATGGCGTCCGCCCCGGTCAGTACGCCGGCCACCGAGCCCGCCGTGGCCCCGTTGGAGTCGGTGTCCAGGCCGCCGCGCACGGTCAGCGCGATCGTGCGGGTGAAGTCGCCGTCGCCGTACAGGAGTCCGGCGGTCAGGACGGCGGCGTTCGGGACGGTGTGGATCCAGCCCAGCCCCGCGGTCTCCGCGGACACCGTGGTGAGGGTGTCCTCCCAGCTCAAGCGGGTCTCGTGGAGCGAGGCCACCCGGCGCACGGTGCGCGCCAGCCGGCTGCTCGCCGGGATCACCGTCAGCGCGGTGTCCACGGCGTGCCGCACGGTGGGCGCCGTGAAGGCCGCCGAGATCAGGGCCGCCGCCCACATCGCCCCGTACACGCCGTTGCCGGTGTGGGAGAGCACCGCGTCCCGGCGGGCCAGCGCGGCGGCGCGGCGCGGGTCGCCCGGGCAGGTCCAGCCGTAGATGTCGGCGCGGATGAGCGCGCCGATCCACTCCTGGTACGGATTCTCGTACGTCGCCGTCAGCGGCGGTTTGATCCCGTTGGCGAGGTTGCGGTACGCGGCCCGCTCGGCGGTGAACGTCTGGAGGTACGGCAGCCGCAGCAGCCACAGGTCGCCGACCTGCTCGGTGCTGAAGCCGAAGCCGTGGGTCTCCAGGAGGTCCAGGCCGAGGATCGCGTAGTCGACGTCGTCGTCACGGCAGCTGCCGTGGATGCGGCCACGGACGCAGCTGCGCCACTCGGGCCGCAGTTCCGGGCCGTCGTTGTCGCTCGGGGGCTCGGGCAGGTAGTCCGTGAGGGGCAGGGCGGCGGCCTGCCGCAGATAGCGGTCGATACGGTCCCGTGTCCACAGGTCGCCCTGCTCGACCGGTTTGCCGAGCATGTTGCCCGCGATCCGGCCCAGCCAGCCCCCGAGGACGCGGTCGGCGAACTCTGGCTCGGTGCCGACAGGGGTCATGGCTCCGGTCTACCCGATTACGCGGACGGCCGCGCGGGGTTCGCCGCACAGGCTGACGCCGGGAGGGTCCCAGCGTTCGGTCGGGGTATGACGGCGGGGCCGTCCTGCGGTTAAGGTCGCAGCGGCGCGACTGGCCCTGACGTGCGACGGGCCCGGAAAGCAAGGGGAATACGACGTGGCGGACGCTGTAGTGGACAACTCCCGGCGGGTGCTTGTCGCCGCGGACAAGTTCAAGGGGTCGCTGACGGCCGTGGAGGTCGCCGAGCGGGTGACGGCCGGGCTGCGCAGGGTCGTACCGGACCTCCAGGTCGAGGCGCTGCCCGTGGCCGACGGTGGCGACGGGACCGTGGACGCGGCGGTCGCGGCCGGGTTCGAGCGGCGGGAGATCCGGGTCGCGGGCCCCCTCGGGCAGGAGGTGACGGCCGCGTTCGCGCTGCGCGGCGACACCGCGGTCGTGGAGATGGCCGAGGCGAGCGGGCTCCAGCGGCTGCCGGCGGGCGTCTTCGCACCGCTCACGGCATCGACGTACGGCTCCGGGGAACTGCTGCGGGGCGCGCTGGACGCCGGGGCGCGGACGATCGTGTTCGGGGTCGGCGGGAGCGCGACCACCGACGGTGGCGCCGGGATGCTGTCCGCGCTCGGCGCGCGCTTCCTGGACGAGGAGGGCGAGCCGGTGCCGCCGGGCGGCGGCGGGCTGGCCGCTCTGGCCCGGGCGGACCTGTCGGGTCTGGATCCGCGACTGGCCTCGGTGGAGCTGGTGCTCGCCAGCGACGTCGACAACCCGCTGACCGGCCCGAAGGGCGCGCCCGCGGTCTACGGGCCGCAGAAGGGTGCCTCGCCGGACGACGTGTCGACGCTGGACGCGGCGCTGGCGCACTACGCGAAGGTGCTTCAGGACGCGGTCGGCGCGCGGGCCGCGGAGTACGCCGTGGCGCCGGGGGCGGGTGCGGCGGGCGGCATCGGCTACGGCGCGCTGCTGCTCGGTGCGCGCTTCCGGCCCGGCATCGAGGTGATGCTCGACGTCCTCGGCTTCGCGCCCGCGCTGGAACGGGCCTATCTGGTGATCACCGGCGAGGGCTCCCTGGACGAACAGACCCTCCACGGCAAGGCCCCGGCGGGTGTCGCGGCGGCCGCCCGCGCGGCGGGCAAGGAAGTCGTCGCCGTGTGCGGCCGGCTCACGCTGCCGCCCGAGGCGCTCGGCCGGGCCGGGATCCGGCGGGCCTACCCGCTCACGGACGTCGAGCCGGACGTGGCGAGGTGCATCGCGGAGGCGGGGCCGATCCTGGAGCGGGTCGCGGCGAACATCGCGCGGGACTTCCTGGCCTGAGGCGGGTACGGCGGGCGGGGCGCGGGGCGGTCGGTCGACGCGCCCCCTTCCCTCCCGGCCGCCTACGCCCCGGACCTGGCTTCTGCCATCGGGCCGTCCGGATCTGCCTTCTGCCACCCGGGCGACCGGATCTGCCTCCGGCCACCGGGTTCGTCCGCCCGGCGGCCTGTCCGTGCTTCGGCATCTGTCACCTGGACCGGCCTCGTGCGACTGGTTCGTCCGCTGGGCGGCCTGTCCGTGCTTCGGCATCTGTCACCTGGACCTGCCTCGTGCGACCGGTTCGTCCGCTCGGCGGCCTGTCCGTGCTTCGGCATCTGTCACCTGGACCGGCCTCGTGCGACTGGTCCGTCCTGCTCGGCGGCCTTCCGTGCTGCCCGCGTGCTGCCCCCGCTCGGCGGCCAGCGTGCCGCCCCCGCTCGGCGGCCTTCCGTGCTGCCCGCGTGCTGCTCCCGCTCGGCGGCCAGCGTGCCGCCCCCGCTCGCTCCGTGCCCGCGCCGGACCGACCGTGTTCGCGTCCGCCCGATGCCGTGGCTCACCCGTGCCCGTGCGCGCCCCGGGCCCGTGCCGTCGCCACGGGCGTCCTGTGCCCGCTCCCGCCCCGCTCACCGCCCGATCGCGTCCAGCTCCACCAGCGCGTCGGACGGCAGGGACAGGTCGGCGGCCGCGATGTTCTCCCGGAGGTGGGACACGGACGAGGTGCCCGGGATCAGGACGATCGTGGGAGAGCGGTGCAGGAGCCAGGCCAGGGCCACCTGCTGGGGGGAGGCCTCCAGACGGGCGGCGACCTTCGTCAGCGTCTCCGACTGGATCGGGGTGAAGCCGCCCAGCGGGAAGAACGGCGCGAAGGCGATGTTCTCCGCCGCGCAGCGGTCGACCAGGGCGTCGTCGTCACGGTGGGCCAGGTTGTAGAGGTTCTGGACGCTGACCACGGGCGCGATCGCCTGTGCCTCGGTGAGCTGCTTCGCCGAGGCGCCGCTGAGGCCCAGGTGGCGGATCAGCCCCGCGTCGCGCAGCTCGGACAGCGCGCCGAACTCCTCGGAGACCGGCTCCTCGTCCGGTGTGTCGTGGGAGCCGACGCGCAGGTTGACCACGTCCAGGACGTCGACGCCCAGGTGCGCGAGGTTCTCGTGGACCTGCTTCACCAGGTCTGCCGGGTCCCGGGACAGGATCCAGCTGCCGTCCGCACCGCGGCGCGCGCCGACCTTCGTGACGATGCGCAGGTCCGCCGGGTACGGGTGCAGGGCCTTCCTGATCAGCTCGTTGACGACCGTCGGGCCGTAGAAGTCGGCCGTGTCGATGTGGGTGATGCCGGCCCCGACCACCGCGCGCAGCACCGCCACGGCCTGGTCGCGGTCCTTCGGCGGGCCGAAGACGTTCGGTCCTGCCAGTTGCATGGCGCCGTAACCCATGCGGGTGAGCGTCAGACCCTCGGTGGGTGTGACGGTTCGCGTTTCACCGCCGGTGTTCGCGGTCATGTCGTCCTGCCTCTCGCGCTTTTCCGGTCATGCGAGCCGTTCGGGCTCTCGTCGGACATGTGCCAGATTGCTGCACGGCGGCTGGGCGCGGCAGTGCCCCGCCGATCCTGGTAGTGACAGGGACAGGCACCCGGGTGAGGCTCCGCCGTACGGTGGGGACATGGACGGGACGAACGCACTCGGCGAGTTCCTGCGGGCGCGCCGGGCCCTGGTCCGGCCCGCGGACGTGGGGCTGCGCGGCAGTGGCCTGCGAAGGGTGCCGGGACTGCGCCGCGAGGAGGTCGCCCTGCTCGCCGGCATCAGCTCGGACTACTACCTCCGCCTCGAGCAGGGACGCGACCGCAATCCGTCGGTGCAGGTACTGGAGGCCGTCGCCCGGGTTCTGCTGCTGGACACGGACGCCTCCACGCACCTGGTCGGGCTGGCGCAGGCCCGGCCCTCCGAGCCGCGCCGCCGGGCCGCCGAGGGGGGTCGGGGCGGTGTCGCACGGCAGCGGGAGCGGGTGCCGGTCAGTCTGCTCCAGCTGATCGACGGCTGGACCCACAACCCCGCCTACGTCCAGAACAAGTTCACCGACGTCCTCGCGGTGAACGCCCTGGCCACCGCGCTGTCACCGAACTACGCCGTCGGTGTCAACCTGCTGCGCGCCGTCTTCCTCGACCCCGCCGAACGGGAGCTGCGACGGGACTGGGAGGAACTCACGGAGGGGGGTGTGGCGTCGCTGCGGGCCCAGGTCGGGCCTGACGTCGACGATCCTCGGCTGCGGGAACTCGTCGAGGAGCTGTCCGTGCGCAGTGAGCGATTCCGGTACGTGTGGGGCCGTCACGACGTGCATCCGAAGCGGGGGAGGGTGAGCCGGCTGACGCATCCGCAGGTCGGCGAGATCGAGCTGCACTCGAACAAGATGTCGGTCGACGGCGCCGGCGGTCTGACGCTCGTCGTCTTCCACGCGGAACCCGGCAGTCGCAGCGCCGAACTCCTGAACATCCTCGGCAGCCTCGCGGCACCGGCACCGGCACCGGCACCGGCACCGGCACCGGCACCGGAACCAATGCCAATGCCCGCACCCGCGCCCGAGCCTCACGAGTCCGGCCACCACCCCGTCCAGGAACAGTAGGGAACAGCGGAAGGGCCCCGAACCCTTCGGTCCGGAGCCCTTCCACGTCGTACGTCATTGCGCGTACCGCCGCTACGGCAGCTGTGCCGCCCGCGCCTCGCGCCGGTTGTCGCGGAAGTTGTTCACCCGGCGGGCCGTGGCGAACAGCGGGATCACCGCGCCCATGACCAGCTGGAGCGCACAGCCTGTCTGCAGGAGCAGCTGACCACTGGGGGCGTCGAACGCCCACGCGGCCAGCAGGCCCATGCTCAGCACGATCCAGCCGAGCATCGCCCCGGCGAGCCGGCCCCGGGGCTTGGGGTACTCGACGCGGCTGACCATCAGCCACGCGGTGCCCAGGATCGCGAGCAAGGTCGCCACGAACGGCAGCTCGAGCAGCACGATCGAGACCACCGTCAGCGCGCCGAACGGGCTCGGCATGCCCTGGAACATGCCGTTGCGCGGGGTCACGCAGGAGAAGCGGGCCAGACGCAGGACGACCGCGAGCAGCACCACGATCGCGCCGAGCGCCGCCATCCTCTGGTGCGCGTCGTCGGCGACCATGCCGTAGACGAGGACGAAGTAGGCCGGCGCCAGGCCGAAGCTGATCAGGTCGGAGAGGTTGTCCAGCTCAGCGCCCATCGGGGAGGAGCGGAGCTTCCTCGCCACCAGGCCGTCGAAGAGGTCGAACACCGCCGCGCAGAGCATCAGGATGACCGCCGTGGCCGCGCTGTGGCGGGCCATGCCGGATTCCTGGCTGCCGGTGAGGTGCGGGATCAGGATGCCGGTGGTGGTGAAGTACACCGCCATGAAGCCGCACGTGGCATTGCCGAGGGTGAGGGTGTCCGCTATCGACAGGCGCAGAGAAAGAGGCATCTCCTCCTCTTCGTCGACCTCGTCGGCCTCGGGCACCCAGCCCGCCTGGGTCTCCGGATCAATCACGGTCAATGCGAGTCACCCCAGCCACGGTCTTCTGACCGACCTCGACCGCGACCTCCACGCCCTCGGGCAGGTAGATGTCGACGCGCGAGCCGAAGCGGATCAGACCGATCCGGTCACCCTGTTCGACCTTCGTGCCCTGCGGCACGTAGGGGACGATGCGGCGGGCGACCGCACCGGCGATCTGAATCATCTCGATGTCGCCGAGTTCGGTGTCGAAATGCCAGACTACGCGCTCGTTGTTCTCGCTCTCCTTGTTGAACGCCGGGACGAACCCTCCGGGGATGTGCTCGACCGAGGTCACCGTGCCGGCGAGCGGGGCGCGGTTGACGTGGACGTTGAGCGGGCTCATGAAGATCGCGACGCGGGTCCGGCCGTCCTTCCACGGCATGATGCTCTGCACCACACCGTCGGCGGGCGAGATGACCCGGCCCCGGGAGATCTCGCGCTCGGGGTCGCGGAAGAACCACAGCATGCCCGCCGCGAGCGCGGTGGCGGGCACGGCGACGGCCTTGGCGGCGCCCGAGCGGCGTGCGCGGACCAGGCTGAGGGCTGCGGTGGCGACGGTCGGGAGAAGCCACGGCGATGCTCCGCGCGCGAGGCGTACGCCGACCAGGCTGTCGCGAGGTGCAGAGGATTGGCTGTGGGGCATGGATGACCTTCGTAGCGGATGATGCCGCGCTATATCAGGGGACGGCGGCTTTCCGGCGATCGTAGCGGCTAAGAGCCGCAACTGGGTAAGTCAGGAAGCGGAGTCGGCAGCCGAGCTCCGTTGACGGGGTGTGATCTTCTTCTCGAAGAAAACACCCCGTACTCGGACAATCAGCCCTGGAATCGATACTCTTCGAGCAGCCTGCGCCCGATGATCATCTTCTGGATCTCGGCGGTACCTTCACCGATCAGCAGCATCGGTGCCTCCCGGTAGAGGCGCTCGATCTCGTACTCCTTGGAGAAGCCGTAGCCGCCGTGGATCCGGAAGGCATCCTCCACGACCTCCTTGCAGTACTCGGAGGCGAGGTACTTCGCCATCCCCGCCTCGAGGTCGTTTCGTTCCCCGGAGTCCTTTTTGCGGGCCGCGTTCACCATCATGGCATGGGCGGCCTCGACCTTGGTGGCCATCTCGGCCAGCTTGAACTGGATCGCCTGGTGCTGGGCGATCGGCTTGCCGAAAGTGTGGCGCTGCTGGGCGTAGCGGACGCCCAGTTCGAAGGCGCGCTGAGCGACACCGCAGCCACGGGCCGCCACGTTGACCCGGCCGACCTCCACGCCGTCCATCATTTGGTAAAAACCTCGGCCGGTGGCCCCGCCGAGCACGCGATCGGCCGGAAGGCGGAGGCCATCCATGATCATCTCGGTGGTGTCGACACCCTTGTAACCCATCTTCTCGATCTTGCCCGGGATGGTGAGGCCGGGGCGGACCTCGCCGAAGCCGGGCTCCTTCTCGATCAGGAAGGTCGTCATCGACTTGTGGGGCGCGGTGCCCTGCGGGTGTCCTTCGTCACTTCGCACGAGAACGGCCACGAGGGACGACGTGCCGCCGTTCGTCAGCCACATCTTCTGGCCGTTGAGGACGTACTCGTCGCCGTCCCGCACCGCCTTCGACGTGATCGCCGAGACGTCGGAGCCCAGGGCCGGCTCCGACATCGAGAAGGCGCCGCGGATGTCGCCGGCCGCCATCCTCGGCAGGAAGTGGTCCTTCTGCTCCTGCGTGCCGTGCTGCTTGAGCATGTACGCCACGATGAAGTGCGTGTTGATGATGCCGGACACGGACATCCAGCCACGGGCGATCTCCTCGACGCACAGCGCGTACGTCAGGAGCGACTCGCCCAGACCCCCGTACTCCTCGGGAATCATCAGCCCGAAGAGGCCCAACTCTTTCAGGCCGTCCACGATCTGCTGCGGGTACTCGTCGCGGTGCTCCAGCTCGGTCGCGACCGGGATGATCTCCTTGTCCACGAAGTCGCGGACGGTGGAGAGGATCTCCTGCTGGATGTCGGTCAGACCGGCGGTCTGGGCGAGTCGGCTCATGGCTCTACTTCTCCTGCTCCTTGAGCTCCGGGCGCCCGGGCTGCTCGCCGCCGCGCTCCTTGACGTACGTCTCGGTCGGGACCATCACCTTGCGCCGGAACACGCACACGAGCGTGCCGTCCTGCTTGTAACCCTTGGTCTCGACGTGGACGATGCCCCGGTCGTTCTTCGACTTCGAGGGCCACTTGTCGAGCACGGTCGTCTGGCCGTAGATCGTGTCACCGTGGAAGGTCGGCGCCACGTGCTTGAGCGACTCGATCTCCAGGTTGGCGATCGCCTTGCCGGAGACGTCCGGGACGGACATGCCGAGCAGCAGTGAGTAGACGTAGTTCCCGACGACGACGTTCCGGCCGAAGTCCGTCGTCTTCTCCGCATAGTTGGTGTCCATGTGGAGCGGGTGGTGGTTCATCGTGAGGAGACAGAACAGGTGGTCGTCGTACTCCGTGACCGTCTTTCCCGGCCAGTGCTTGTACGTCGCCCCGACCTCGAACTCCTCGTAGGTGCGTCCGAACTGCATCGCGCTCAGGCCTCCGGGATCTCGAACGTGCTGGTGCGCCGCATGCCGGCGGCTCGGCCCTTGCCGGAGACGACCAGGGCCATCTTGCGGCTCGCCTCGTCGATCATCTCGTCGCCGAGCATCGCGGAGCCCTTCTTGCCGCCCGCCTCGGACGTGTAGTAGTCGTACGCGTCCAGGATCAGCTCGGCGTGGTCGTAGTCCTCCTGGGAGGGCGAGAAGATCTCGTTGGACGCCTCGACCTGGCCCGGGTGCAGCACCCACTTGCCGTCGAAGCCGAGGGCCGCGGCGCGGCCGGCTACCTCGCGGTAGCCGTCGACGTTGCGGATCTGGAGGTAGGGGCCGTCGATCGCCTGAAGGTTGTTGGCGCGGGCGGCCATCAGGATCTTCATCAGGATGTAGTGGTAGGCGTCCGCCGGGTAGCCGGGCGGCTGCTCTCCCACGACCAGCGACTTCATGTTGATCGACGCCATGAAGTCGGCCGGGCCGAAGATGATCGTCTCGACCCGCGGGGACGCCGTCGCGATCTCGTTGACGTTGTTCAGACCCTGGGCGTTCTCGATCTGCGCCTCGATGCCGATCCGGCCCACCTCGAAGCCCATCGTCTTCTCGATCTGCGTCAGCAGCAGGTCCAGCGCCACGATCTGCCCGGCGTCCTGCACCTTCGGCAGCATGATGCAGTCGAGGTTCGGGCCCGCGCCCTCGACGACCGTCACGACGTCCCGGTACGTCCATTCGGTGGTCCAGTCGTTGACGCGCACGACGCGTGTCTTGCCGGTCCAGTCGCCCTCGTTGAGGAACTTGACGATGGTGTGGCGCGCCTCCGGCTTGGCGAGCGGCGCGCACGCGTCCTCCAGGTCGAGGAAGACCTGGTCCGCCGGCAGGCCCTGGGCCTTCTCCAGGAAGCGGGGGTTGCTTCCCGGCACCGCGAGACACGAGCGGCGGGGGCGCAGACGGTTGACGGTCATGCGGGGACCTCCAGGGGGTCGAGCTTGTTCGCTTTGCGGATCTCGTCGACGATACGGCCGATGATCCCGGTGATGTCGAAGTCCTTCGGGGTGAAGACCGCGGCCACTCCGGCGGCCCTGAGCTGCTCGGCGTCGGCACTCGGGATGATCCCGCCCGCGATCACCGGGATGTCGGTCGCGCCGGCCTCGCGCAGCCGCTCCAGCACGTCGGGCACGAGCTGGGCGTGCGAGCCGGAGAGGATGGAGAGGCCGACCGCGTGCACGTCCTCGGCGAGGGCCGCGTCCACGATCTGCTCCGGGGTCAGCCGGATGCCCTGGTAGACCACCTCGAAGCCGGCGTCACGGGCCCGCACGGCGATCTGCTCGGCACCGTTGGAGTGCCCGTCCAGGCCCGGCTTGCCGACCAGGAAGCGGAGCTTGCCGGAGCCGAGTTCACGGGCGGTGGCGTCCACCTTGCGGCGGACCTCGGCCATGGCCGAGCCCGCCTCGGCCGGGACGGCCACCGGCGCGGACGACACACCGGTCGGGGCGCGGAACTCCCCGAACACCTCCCGCAGCGCCCCCGCCCACTCGCCGGTCGTGACGCCGGCGCGGGCGCACTCCAGGGTGGCCTCCATGAGGTTGCCGGTTCCCTTGGCGGCCTCCTTCAGGCGCTCCAGCGCCTTGCAGGGCCGGGGGTGGTTGAACGGCGGCTGGTAGCGCGTGTCGCGCCAGTTCCGGAGCGACTCGACGACGCGGGCCTCGACCGCCGGGTCGACCGTCTGGATCGCCGTGTCGAGGTCCGAGGTCAACGGGTTCGGCTCGGTCGTCTCGAAGACGTTGACGCCGACGATCTTCTCCTGGCCGGACTCGATACGGGCCCGGCGCTCGGCGTGCGAGGAGACGAGCTGCGACTTGAGGTAGCCGGACTCGACGGCGGCCATCGCGCCGCCCATCTCCTCGATCCGGTCGATCTCCGCGAGGGAGTCCTCGACGAGCTGCGCGACCTTCGCCTCGATGACGTGCGAGCCCTCGAAGATGTCCTCGTACTCCAGCAGGTCGCTCTCGTGCGCCAGCACCTGCTGGATGCGCAGCGACCACTGCTGGTCCCAGGGGCGGGGCAGACCCAGCGCCTCGTTCCAGGCGGGCAGCTGCACGGCACGCGCGCGTGCGTCCTTCGACAGCGTCACGGCGAGCATCTCCAGCACGATCCGCTGGACGTTGTTCTCCGGCTGCGCCTCGGTCAGCCCCAGGGAGTTGACCTGGACGCCGTAGCGGAAGCGACGCTGCTTGGGGTCCTGGATGCCGTAGCGCTCGCGCGTGATCTCGTCCCAGATCCGGCCGAACGCCCGCATCTTGCACATCTCCTCGACGAAGCGGACGCCCGCGTTCACGAAGAAGGAGATACGGGCGACGACGTCACCCTTGCGTTCCTGCGGGATCTGGCCGGACGCGAACACCGCGTCCAGCACGGCGATCGCGGTGGACATCGCGTAGGCGATCTCCTGGACCGGTGTGGCCCCCGCCTCCTGCAGGTGGTAACTGCAGATGTTGATGGGGTTCCACTTGGGGATGTTGTTGACGGTGTAGCAGATCATGTCCGTCGTCAGCCGCAGCGACGGCACCGGCGGGAACACGTGCGTGCCCCGCGACAGGTACTCCTTGACGATGTCGTTCTGGGTCGTCCCCTGGAGCAGGGTGACATCCGCACCCTGCTCCTCCGCGACGACCTGGTAGAGCGCCAGCAGCCACATGGCGGTGGCGTTGATCGTCATCGAGGTGTTCATCTGTTCCAGGGGGATGTCCTGGAACAGCCGGCGCATGTCACCGAGGTGCGCGATCGGCACACCGACCCGGCCGACCTCGCCGCGGGCGAGGATGTGGTCGGAGTCGTAGCCGGTCTGGGTCGGCAGGTCGAACGCGACCGACAGACCGGTCTGGCCCTTGGCGAGATTGCGCCGGTACAGCTCGTTGGACGCCTCGGCCGTGGAGTGACCGGCGTAGGTCCGCATCAACCACGGCCGGTCCTTCTGACGCTCGCTCATGAGTGGACCTCAGATGTTCCGGAAACGGTTGATGGCGTCGACGTGCTGGGCGCGCAGCTCCTCGTCGCGCACGCCCATGCCTTCCTCGGGGGCCAGGCACAGCACGCCGACCTTGCCCTGGTGGAGGTTGCGGTGCACGTCGTAGGCGGCCTGTCCCGTGTCCTCCAGGGAGTAGACCCTCGACAGCGTCGGGTGGATCTTGCCCTTCGCGACCAGCCGGTTGGCCTCCCAGGCCTCGCGGTAGTTGGCGAAGTGCGAGCCGATGATCCGCTTCAGCGACATCCACAGGTAGCGGTTGTCGTACTCGTGGTTGTAGCCCGAGGTCGAGGCGCAGGTGACGATGGTGCCGCCCTTGCGCGTGACGTAGACGGAGGCGCCGAAGGTCTCGCGGCCGGGGTGCTCGAAGACGATGTCGACGTCCTCGCCGCCGGTCAGCTCGCGGATGCGCTTGCCGAAGCGCTTCCACTCGCGCGGGTCCTGGTTGTGCTCGTCCTTCCAGAACTTGTACCCCTCGGCGTTGCGGTCGATGACCGCCTCGGCGCCCATCGCCCGGCAGATGTCGGCCTTCTCGGGGCTGGAGACCACGCAGATGGGCGTGGCGCCGCCGGCCAGCGCGAACTGTGTGGCGTACGAGCCGAGTCCGCCGCTGGCGCCCCAGATGAGGACGTTGTCGCCCTGCTTCATGCCGGCGCCGTTGCGGGAGACCAGCTGCCGGTACGCGGTCGAGTTCACCAGCCCCGGCGCGGCGGCCTCCTCCCAGCTGAGGTGGCCGGGCTTCGGCATCAGCTGGTTGGACTTGACGAGCGCTATCTCGGCGAGACCGCCGAAGTTGGTCTCGAAGCCCCAGATGCGCTGCTCGGGGTCGAGCATCGTGTCGTTGTGGCCGTCCGACGACTCCAGTTCGACGGACAGACAGTGGGCGACGACCTCGTCGCCCGGCTTCCAGGCGTTGACGCCCGGCCCGGTGCGCAGGACGACGCCCGCGAGGTCGGAGCCGATGATGTGGTACGGCAGGTCGTGGCGCCTGGTGAGCTCCGAGACCCTGCCGTAGCGCTCCAGGAAGCCGAACGTCGACAGCGGCTCGAAGATCGAGGTCCACACGGAGTTGTAGTTGACCGAGGAGGCCATGACGGCCACCAGGGCCTCGCCCGGGCCCAGCTCGGGCAGCGGCACCTCGTCGAGGTGCAGCGACTTGCGCGGGTCCTTGTCGCGGGTCTCCAGACCCGTGAACATCTCCGTCTCGTCCTTGTGGACGGTCATCGCGCGGTACGACTCGGGAAGCGGAAGAGCGGCGAAGTCGTCCGGCGTCGATTCCGGCGACTGGATCGCGTCCAGGATGTCCTTCATGGTCACGGTTTTGCCTCCGGCGGTGAGCGCCCTGAGGGAGGGGCGCTGAGGGTTACGTCGGTTGCTGCTGAGGGGGTGGAGAGGTGCCGTCGGTTCGGCGGGGGTGGTGCTTCGGCAGCGCTTTGTGGCGCGGGAGGTTGCCTGTGACGCAGGCGTCCGGGCGCGCGAACCGGGTGGTTGCGGGGACAGCCGACGTACGAAGGATCTCTGCACGCCGGCCGCCCGGACCACTTCAACGTATGGCACTGCGTGTCACGTGGCAAGGCACGGGGTGCCAAAACTTGCTCTCAAATGAAATCTTCACGTAACAAATGAGCGATGATCGATCGAACGGCCTCGGAAATCTGCGCGAAAACGGGCTCTGACATGCCAAAACGGCCACCCGATCGGGTGGCCGTTGTCACAGGGGCGACGGGTGGTCAGCGCTCCCGGAGCGCCTCCTCGATGGTCCGCATGACCTCGTCGAGCGGGGCGTCGGTGCGGGCGACGGTCACCAGGACCTCGCCCTGGCGGGAGACCGCCGCCGGGGCCGCCGCCGGCTGGGCGGCCGAGCCGCGCCCGGCGCCGATGCCCGTGCCGAACGTCCTGCGCACGATCGAGAACGCGTGGTCGAGCTGGGACTCGACGTCGCCCTGGCCGCCGGCCCGCAGCCAGCGCCGCAGGACGTGGTTGTGGGCGGTGACCACGGCGGACGCGGCGACCTCGGCGAGCAGCGGGTCGTCGTTGGCGTCGTCGTCGTGCGCGTGCTCGTCGAAGTGGCCGAGCAGATAGCGGGTGAACAGGCGCTCGTAGCGGGCCACCGAGGCGATCTCCGCCTCGCGCAGGGTGGGCACCTCGCGGGTCAGCTTGTAGCGGGCGACCGAGATCTCCGGCCGGGCCGCGTACATCCGCATGACCTCCTTGATGCCCCGGCACACCGTGTCGAGCGGGTGCTCGTGCGCGGGCGCCGCGTTGAGCACCGCCTCGGCGCGGACCAGCGTGTCGTCGTGGTCCGGGAAGATCGCCTCTTCCTTGGAACGGAAGTGACGGAAGAACGTGCGGCGAGCGACCCCGGCCGCGGCCGCGATCTCGTCGACGGTGGTCGCCTCGTACCCCTTCGTCGCGAACAGCTCCATCGCGGCGGCCGCCAGTTCGCGGCGCATTTTCAGCCGCTGGGCGGCGGCACGGCTGCCCGCGGCACTCTCCGGTGCTTCGGGCGTAGCCGGTGTACGTGAGGACTTGGCGGGCTGGGGCATGCCCCGAACGTACTGCATGTGCGCAGCCTGATGCGCAGGTCCGGGGTTTCCCCCGCCCCGGCCGGGCACGGCCGGCGCGGGCCGGGCCGCCGGGGCGCAACCGCCCGGATCGAGCAGCCCGCCCCAGTCCGTGTCCGACCGGAACCAGTCGCCGGGACGCTCAGCGGCGGGCATATTCGCGGAATCCCCGGCCCGTCTTGCGGCCGAGGCAGCCCGCGGCCACCAGGTGCTCCAGGAGGGGTGCCGGGGCCAGGCCCGGGTCGCGGAACTCGCGGTGCAGGACCTTCTCGATGGCCAGCGAGACGTCCAGGCCGACGACGTCCAGGAGCTCGAAGGGGCCCATCGGGTAGCCGCCGCCCAGCTTCATCGCCGCGTCGATGTCGTCCAGGGACGCGTAGTGCTCCTGCACCATCTTGATCGCGTTGTTGAGGTACGGGAAGAGCAGGGCGTTCACGATGAAACCGGCCCGGTCGCCGCAGTCGACGGCGTGCTTCCTGATCCGCCCGCAGACCTCGCGGACCGTCGCGTGGACGTCCTCCGTCGTCAGCACCGTACGGACGACCTCGACCAGCTTCATCGCCGGGGCCGGGTTGAAGAAGTGCATCCCGATCACGTCCTGCGGACGCGAGGTGGCACGGGCGCACGCGACGACCGGCAGCGAGGACGTGGTGGTCGCCAGGACCGCGCCCGGCTTGCAGACCTTGTCCAGCGTCGCGAACAGCTGCCGTTTGACCTCCAGGTCCTCGGCGACGGCCTCGACGGCCAGATCGACGTCAGCGAAGGCGTCGTAGGTGCCCGCCGCGGTGATCAGGTCCAGGGTCTTCGCGGCGTCCTCGGCGGTCATCCGGCCCCGGTCGACGGAACGCGAAAGCGACTTGCCGATACGGGCCTTGGCGGCCTGCGCCTTCTCCTCGCTGCGGGCGGCGAGGACGACCTCGTAACCGGCCTTCGCGAAGACCTCGGCGATGCCGGAGGCCATCGTGCCGGATCCGGCCACACCGACGGAGCGGACCGGACGGCCGGGGGTGAGCTCGGCGCCGTCCAGCGGCGTCAGCGCGTCCCGCACGACCTCGGCGCTGCCGGGGGCCTCGTACGTGTAGAAACCGCGGCCCGACTTACGGCCCGTCAGACCGGCCTCGCTGAGCTGCTTGAGGATCGGGGCGGGGGCGTGCAGCCGGTCGTGGGACTCGGCGTACATGGCCTCCAGGACCGTGCGCGCGGTGTCGACACCGATCAGGTCGAGCAGGGCGAGCGGGCCCATGGGCAGCCCGCAGCCGAGCCGCATCGCGGCGTCGATGTCCTCGCGGGAGGCGTACTTCGCCTCGTACATCGCGGCCGCCTGGTTGAGATAGCCGAACAGCAGCCCGTCCGCGACGAATCCGGGGCGGTCGCCGACCGCTACCGGCTCCTTGCCGAGCTCGATCGCCAGGTCCGTGACGGCGGCGACGGCCCCCGGCGCGGTCAGCACGGACGAGACCACCTCGACCAGCTTCATCGCCGGGGCCGGGTTGAAGAAGTGCAGACCGAGCACGCGCTCGGGGTGCGCCGAGTCGGCGGCCAGCCGTGTCACGGACAGCGCGTTGGTGCCGGTGGCCAGGATCGTCCCCGGACGCACGACGCCGTCGAGCTCGCGGAAGATCTGGTGCTTGATCTCGTACGACTCCGGCGCCACCTCGATGACCAGGTCGGCGTCGGCGGCCGCGCTCAGGTCGGTGGAGGTGCGGACCCGGGCGAGGACGTCCACGCGCTCCTGCTCGGTCATCCGGCCGCGTTCCACGGCGCGGGCGGTGGAGCACTCCAGGGCGGCGATCGACCTCGCGGTCAGCGACTCGCTGACGTCGATGCCGACGACCTCGCGACCGGCCCGGGCGAGGACTTCGGTGATGCCGGTGCCCATCGTGCCGAGGCCGACGACGGCAATGGTCTTGAGCGGGGACAGAGGGGTGTCGGACAGGGGAGTGGCCATCGCGGGACTCCAGGAGAGAGGGTGACGACTGGAAGCGCGCCGGTACGCCGACGAGGGCGCAACGGGATGCGTGAGGAGTGCGGGTGTTGTCGGGCTGCGAGCGCACACGCCCGATGTCGGACCGACCGGCCCTGTCCCGGAGCCGGGTCCTGCTGCGGTGCACGTGGGCACCGAACCGACCGCTCTCGCACCGGCTGCGTCACCAGGCCGGCACGAGGAGAAACGCGAGTGGGTAACTCGCTCGTCTGAGCTTAACCCGTGAGTAACGAGCGCGCCAGCCCCCCGAGTTTGTGATGTAGGTCCCGAGAGCCGCGCGACACCCCTAATCTCGGCTTCATGGACGAAGAGTCGCGATCGCTCACGGAGCGCTTACGGCGGGAGTCGGGCGGATCGGCCGCTTTCGAGCGGCTGGCGGCGACCGGGGATCACGACGAACTCGCGGAGGTGCTCACCGCTCCCGCACAGCCGCTCTGGGCGAGGGAGCTGGCCGCGTTCCGACTGGGCCTGACCGGCGACCGCCGGGCCTTCGAGGCGCTCGTCCTGCTGCTCAACCACCGCGATCCCCCGCGTTGTGCCTCCGCCGCCTACGCCCTCGCCCGGCTCGACGATCCCCGTACCGCCCGCGCGGCGGCCGCCCTCGCGACCAACGAACTGCGTGTGGCCTACGCCCTGCACCCGGTCCGGCTGCTGGTGGAACTGCGCGCACCGGAATCCGTGCCGGCGCTCATCACCACGCTGCGCCGCCGGTTGCGCCCGCACGATCCCTACCGCCGGGTGGCCCTCGCCTGTGTGGAGGGGCTCGGGGCCCTGGGCGACACGCGCGCCACACCCGTGCTCGACGAGGCGCTCGCCCACCCGGCGCTGGCCGAGGCGGCGGTGCACGCCCTGGCCCGCATCCCGCGCCAGCGGTGAGCGGCCAGCCGCTAGCCGCCAGCCGCCAGCCGCCAGCGGTCAGTGGTCAGGGGCCAGCGGTCAGCCGTCAGCGGGGGTCCGTGATTCGTGGTCCGTCAGCCGGTCAGCTTCCTGGCGTACCGCACCTCGGGCACCTCCACGCCGTCCACCTCGTAGGGCTCCTCGGTGCCGTCCGCGTGGAAGCCCGCCCGCTCGTAGAACCGCCGGGCGCCGGTGTTCTCCTTCAGTACCCACAGGTACATGTACGTCGGCCCGGAGGCCGTGCGCTGGCGCACCGCCTCCGCCAGCAGGGCCCGGCCGACGCCGGCGCCGTAGTGCTCGGGGTGTACGTAGATCGCGTACAACTCGGCGTCCGCGGTGCGCACTTCCTCGTCCCGGTACGGTCCGTGCGCGGCCCAGCCGACGACCTCGCCGGCCCGCTCGGCGACCAGGTTCACGACGCTGCCGTCGCCCTGCGTGAACCAGGTGCGGCGCCGCTCGGCGTCCCGCGACACGCTGAGGCCGTCGAGGTGGGACTGCGGCATGAGGCCCCGGTACGCGGTCTGCCAGCCCCGGACCCGGATCTCGGCGACCCGGTCGCAGTCGGCGAGGGTCATGTCCCGGACGACTGGGCGGGTCACGCGCCCACCACCGCGAACGCCTCGATCTCCATCAGGAACTCGGGGCGGACCAGGGCCGCCACCTGCACGGCCGAGGCGGCCGGGAGCCGGTCCTCGGGTATGTGCGCGGCGCGGGCCGCGCGGACCGCGGGCATATGGGCCATGTCCGTGACGAAGTAGGTGAGTTTGACGACGTCGCCGAAGTCCGCCCCGGCGGCGGCGAGACAGCGTTCCAGGTTCCGGAAGACCTGGCGGGCCTGGGCCGCCGGGTCGCCCTCGCCGACGAGTTCGCCGTCCTCGTCGACCGCGAGCTGGCCGGAGACCGCGACGAGGCGGCCGGTGGCCATGACGACGTGGCTGTACTGCGCGGCGCGGGCGACCCCGTCGGGGGCGGCGATCCTGGTCGGTTCACTCATGCGTCCATCGTGAACCATGGGACGGACAACGCCCCCGACGGGTCCCGGTCCGGCGGTGTCAGCCGCGGAAGCCGAGCAGGCCGTGCAGGGTGGAGCCGCGCGCCGACGTCGACGCCGCCTTGGAGGTCAGCGGCTTCGGGTCGGGCAGGGTCTTGCACACCGCGTCGGCCTCGCCGTCGCCGCGTGGCACTCTGCCGTCGGTCAGGTACGCCGCCAGGTGCTTGTCCAGGCAGGTGTTCCCGCTGAGCGTGATGCCGTGGTTCCCGCCGCCCTGTTCCACCACCAGGCTGGAGTGGGCCAGGAGCCGGTGGACCGTCGCGCCGCCCTGGTAGGGGGTGGCCGCGTCGTTCGTCGCCTGGAACAGCAGCGTCGGCGGTAGTTTGCCGTTGGCGACGTTCACCGGCCGCTGCGCGTCCGTCGGCCAGAACGCGCACGGCGCGTTGTACCAGGCGTTGTTCCAGGCCATGAACGGTGCCTGTTCGTGCACCGCCCAGGTGTCCTTGCGCCACTGGCCCCAGTCGCGCGGCCAGGAGGTGTCACGGCACTGCACCGAGGTGTAGACGCTGTAGCCGTTGTCGCCGGAGGCGTCGACGGCGGCGAAGTTCTCGTACGTCTCCACCAGCGGAGCCGAGTCCTTCTTCGTCACGTACGCGGAGAACGCCTCGGCCAGATAGGGCCAGTAGCCGTTGTAGTAGCCGCCGGGCATGAAGGTGTCCTCCAGCTCCGAGGCTCCCACCTTGCCGCCGGCCGGCTTCTTCGCCAGCGCAGCCCGCATCGCGTACCACTTGGCCTCGACCTTGGCGGGGTCGGTGCCGAGCTTGTACGTCGAGTTGTATCGGGCGATCCAGCTCATCAGCGCCCGGTGCCGGTCGTTGAAGGCGTGGTCCTGCCCGAGGTTGTCGTCGTACCAGACCCCGGTGGGGTCGACGATCGAGTCGAGGACCAGACGGCGGACGCGCTGCGGGAAGAGCTTCCCGTACACCGCGCCCAGATACGTGCCGTACGAGTAGCCGAAGTAGTTGATCTTCTGGGCGCCGAGGGCCTGCCGGATCGAGTCCATGTCCCGTACGGCGCTGATCGTGTCGATGTACGGCAGTACGCGCGCGTACTTCTTGCCGCACGAGTCGGCGAACGCCTTGGCGCGCGTGAGGCTCGCCTTCTCGATGGTCGCGGTGGTCGGCACGGAGTCCGGGCGCACCGGTTTGAAGTGGCCCGGCCGGCAGTTGAGCGCGGGCTCGCTCGCGCCCACCCCGCGGGGGTCGAAGCCGATCACGTCGTACTGCGCCGCCACCGCCTTGGGCAGCGAGGACGCGACGAACCCGGCGAGCGACAGTCCGCTGCCGCCCGGGCCGCCGGGGTTGACGAGCAGGGGGCCCTGGTACTTCTTGGCGGTGTGCGGGACCCGGGACAGCGCGAGCGAGATCTGCCGCCCACGCGGGTTCGCGTGATCGAGCGGCACCTTGAGGGACGCGCACTGGAGCGTCGGATTGTCGGTGGTGCCGCACTTCTTCCAGGTGACCTTGGCGGCCTTGGTGACCTTGCTGATGTCGGCGGCGTGGACGGTGTCCGCGGTCTGCGACGGGCGCGCGTCGGCGGGCACGGCCGTGAGCGTTCCGGCCACGACGACGGCGGCACCGCACAGCACGGCTGCGCGTTTTCTCATGGAGTCCTCCCAGGACGGAGGGGTCGGACCGCGAGGTTCACGATCCACGCCGCATCGTCCCGGAAAGTCCGCCCGGAAGAACGCGTTCTGGCAATACTTGACCCAATTGGTCCGCCGGATGCCCTCGAACGCTCTCAGATCAGCGAGAGTTGCGTCGGACCGGACATCGGCTCCGGGGCTGGACCGGACATCGGCTCGGACAAGGGCGGCTGCTCGGGCTCGGCGGGCCGGATCCGCCTGCCCGCTCCCGCGCGCGAGGGTCCGATGCCGTACTCCTGCGCCAGCTCGTGGACCTGACGGGTGATCCGGCGCTGGTACCACTTCGGCGCGTAGGCCCCCTCCGCGTACAGCCGCTCGTAACGGCGCACCAGGTGTGGATGGTGCCGCGTCAGCCAGGCGGTGAACCACTCGCGGGCGCCGGGGCGCAGATGCAGCACGAGCGGGGTGACGGAGGTGGCCCCGGAGGCCGCGATCGCCCGCACGGTGGCCCGCAGTTGGGCCGGGTGGTCGCTCAGGAAGGGGATCACCGGCGCCATCAGCACACCGCAGCCGATGCCGTGGCCGGTCAGGGTCCGTACGACGTCCAGCCGGCGCTCGGGGGCCGGGGTGCCCGGTTCCACGGTGCGCCACAGCTCGGGGTCGGTGAAGCCGACGGAGACGGAGATCCCGACGTCGGTCACCTGCGAGGCCCGCACCAGCAGGTCGAGGTCGCGCAGGACGAGGGTGCCCTTCGTCAGGATCGAGAACGGGTTCGCGCGCTCGCTCAGCGCGCTCAGGATGCCCGGCATCAGACGGTAACGCCCCTCCGCGCGCTGGTAGCAGTCGACGTTCGTGCCCATCGCGATGTGCTCGCCCTGCCAGCGGCGCGAGGCGAGCTGGCGGCGCAGCAGCTCCGGCGCGTTGACCTTGACCACGATCTGGCTGTCGAAGCCCAGCCCGGTGTCGAGGTCCAGATAGCTGTGCGTCTTGCGGGCGAAGCAGTACACGCACGCGTGCGTGCAGCCCCGGTAGGGGTTGACCGTCCACTCGAAGGGCATCCGCGAGGCGCCCGGCACCCTGTTGATGATCGAACGGGCCCGGATCTCGTGGAAGGTGATCCCGGCGAACTCCGGTGAGTCGAAGGTACGGGTGGTCACCGCGTCCGCCCCGAACAGCGCGGCTTCGGCCGCGCGCTCGTGGCCGGACTCCGCTGCGAGGTTCTCCCAGCGCATGACACCTCCTCGGTAGCACTGCCCCCAGATTAGAACACGTGTTCCCATGATCGTGCGACAGCCTGTTCCGATCACCTCGTGCATCCCGTTCGATCACTTCCGAGACCCCGATTTGGGTGGCGGGGAGAAGGGTGGTTGGCTTGCGCCAACCCCGAGAACTCAGGTGCTGGAGGAAGTCAATGGCGCAGGTCGAGGCCACTACGGAGCGGGTCGTCGCGGCGGACGCGGAGAAGGTGTTCGACGCCCTCGCCGACTACACCGGCACGCGCGCGAAGCTTCTGCCCGAACACTTCAGCGAGTACGAGGTGCGCGAGGGCGGCGACGGCGAGGGCACGCTCGTCCACTGGAAGCTCCAGGCCACCAGCAAGCGCGTGCGGGACTGCCTGCTGGAGGTCAGCGAGCCGACCGACGGCGAGCTGGTCGAGAAGGACCGCAACTCCTCCATGGTCACCACCTGGCGGGTCACCCCGGCCGGTGAGGGCTCCTCCCGCGTCGTCGTGACCACGGTCTGGAACGGCGCCGGCGGCATCGGCGGCTTCTTCGAGAAGACCTTCGCGCCCAAGGGCCTCGGCCGGATCTACGACACGGTCCTCGCCAAGCTCGCCGCCGAGGTGGAGAAGTAATCCCTTCCGGGCCCAAGGAAGCCGTGCCGCAGGGGCGTTGGTCCCCTCACCGGTTCGAGTGGATCTCCCCGCCGGCCACCCTCGTGCCGTAACTCGTCGCGCTTGCTCGCAGTTGTCGCTTTAAGCGGGAATTGTGCGGCGGGCGTGACGAGGGGAGCGGTACGTGGGCGGGATCACTCTGGTGAAGGGCGAGCCGGCGACGGCGCCCCCGGACACCCCTGGCACCCCCGCCGCCGACCCGGCCGGGTCCGCCGAACCCGGTGCGCGCCGAGTGCGGTTGGTCTTCGCCGGGCTGATGCTCGCGCTGCTCCTGGCCGCCCTGGAGCAGATGATCGTCGCCACCGCGCTCCCGAAGATCGTCGGCGAGCTGCACGGCCTGGACCGGATGTCCTGGGCGATCACCGCCTATCTGCTCACCGCCACGGTCGGCCTCCCCGTCTACGGCAAGCTCGGCGACCTCCTCGGCCGCAAGGGCGTCTTCCAGTTCGCCATCGTCGTCTTCGTCGTCGGCTCCGCACTCGCCGGTCGCGCCCAGAGCATGGACCAGCTGATCGCCTTCCGCGCCGTGCAGGGCGTCGGCGCGGGCGGACTCATGATCGGCGTGCAGGCGATCATCGCCGACATCGTGCCGCCCCGGCAGCGCGGCCGGTTCATGGGCCTGATCGGGGCGGCCTTCGGCCTGGCCTCCGTGGCCGGCCCGCTGCTCGGCGGCTACTTCACGGACCACCTGTCCTGGCGCTGGTGCTTCTACTTCAACGTGCCCTTCGGCCTGCTGACCCTCGCCGTCGTCACCGTCGTACTGAAACTGCCGAAGCCCGACGTCACACCGCGCTTCGACGTCCTCGGCGCGCTGCTGCTCGCCGCCGCCTCCACCTGCCTGGTGCTGCTGACCAGTTGGGGCGGCACCGAGTACGCCTGGGGCTCGCGCGTCATCATCGGTCTCGGCGCCGGAGCGGTCGGCGCCACCATCCTCTTCCTCGTCGCCGAGCACCACGCCACCGAACCCCTCATCCCGTTGCGGCTGTTCCGGGACTCCGTCTTCAACGTCACCGGCCTGGTGGGCCTGGTCGTCGGTGTCGCCCTGTTCGGCGCGGCGAGCTACCTGCCGACCTTCCTCCAGATGGTCGACGGGGCGAGCGCCACCGAGTCGGGGCTGCTGATGCTGCCCATGATGGGCGGGATCGTCGGTGCCTCCATCATCTCCGGGCAGCTCATCAGCCACACCGGCCGCTACAAGATCTACCCCGTCCTCGGCGGCGCGCTGTCCGCCGTCGGCATGTGGCTGCTGTCCCGGCTGGAGGTCGACACGCCCCGGCTGCACTACAGCCTCTGGATGGCCGTCCTCGGCGCCGGCATCGGCATGGTGATGCCGGTCCTGATCCTCGCCGTGCAGAACTCCGTGCGCCCCGCCGACCTCGGCACGGCCACCAGCGCCAACAACTACTTCCGGCAGATCGGCGGCAGCGTCGGCGCCGCGATCTTCGGCACCCTCTTCGCCGACCGGCTCGCCGACGCCCTCGCACAGCGTGTCCCCGCGCACGTGGGAACCCGCCTCCCCGACCCGGAGTCCCTCACCCCGCAGCTCGTCCACGCGCTGCCCCCGGCCCTGCGGGACGCCTACATCAGCGCCTACGCCGACGCCATGCCGCGGATCTTCCTCTACCTCGTGCCGGTGCTGGTCCTCGGCCTGCTCATCGCCTTCTTCCTCAAGGAGACCCCCCTGTTGACGAACGCAGCGTCCCACCACGCCCCCGCCGCGGACCCCGACCGCGCCTCCACGCACCCGAACTCCCCGCTCCCGCAGTCCCGTTCGCCGTACGCCGCCGGGATCCCGGTCTGCGGCACCGTGCAGCACCCCGACGGAACCGTCGTGCCCCGCGCGGCCCTCACCCTCATCGACGTCGCCGGAACGCAGATCGGGCGGGGCGCGAGCGGCGAGGACGGACGGTACGCGCTGTCCACCCCCGGAGCCGGGGCGTACGTCCTGATCGCCGCCGCGGGCGGTCACCAGCCCCAGGCCGTCTCCGTGACCGTCGGCGAGCGCCCCGTCGAGCTCGACGTCGTTCTCGGCGGCGCCGGACGGCTGGCCGGCAGCGTGGTCACCGCGGACGGTACCCCCGTGCGCGACGCCACCGTCACCCTCACCAACGTGCACGGCGAGGTCGTCGCCAGCACCCGCAGCGGACGTGAGGGCGGCTACGTCATCTCCGAGCTGGTGGCAGGCGAGTACACCCTCGCCGCCAGCGCGCCCGCCTTCCGCCCGGCCGCGCTCCCGGTCACCGTCCAGGCCTCCCGGGAGACCCGTCAGAACGTCGAACTCGCGGGCGGCGCGGTGCTGCGCGGCACCGTGCGCGCGGGCGGCGGGCGCGTCGTCGAGGACGCGCGCGTGACCCTGCTGGACGCGGCGGGCAACGTCGTCGACACCCTCACCACCGGACCCGACGGAACGTTCAGGTTCGTCGACCTGTCCTCGGGCGAGTACACCGTGATCGCGGCCGGCTACCCGCCCGTGGCCACCGTGCTGCACATGGCGGGCGGCGGCCGCACGGAACGCGATCTCCAACTCGGACACGAGGACTGACCCGGCACCGACGGGGGCGCGGACCCGCGCGCCGGAGCGGGAAGGTGAAACGAATTCCAGTATTGCCCCACATCCCCGACGGCCCCCGCCGTACGGTGGTGACGGCAGCACAGATCTTGCCCAGCCGTGGGGAGAGAGGGCCTGGACCATGGACCGTGGCACCGAGAGGGACACACCTCCCGCGGGTCACGCCCCGGCCGGACGTGTCCCGCTGGCCGTGGTCGTCGTGGACCGGGAGGGCCTCGTCTCCCATTGGAGCAGGGGCGCACGCCGGCTCTTCGGCGCCCCCAAGGAAGAGGCGATCGGGCGCTCCGCCCTCGACCTGCTCCCCGTCTCCGGCGCGCTGCACGAGGACGACGAACTCAGCCCCTACGGGGCGTACGACGGCCTCGGCCCCGACCTGGAGTCCTCGCTCGACGGACGGTTGTCCTACCCGGCCGCCGGACGTGCCCGCCTCACCGTGCCCGAACGCGACCGGGTCGACGTGCTGTGGTGGGCGTACCCGCTGGTGGGTCCGGGCGACGGGCGACTGCTCGTCCTGGCGGCCGACGCGGACGGGCTGCGCCAGGACGTGCCGGACGCCGACGCGGACTTCGAGCGCATCGCCCCCGCCTTCGCGCTGCACACCGACTTCCCCGGCGCCGCCGAACTCGCCCGGCGACTGCCCGAGATCCTCCCCAGCATGAGCGTCGGCGAAGGCGCCCGTATCGTCGCCCAGGTCCTTGAACTGGGCTATCCGGTACTGGAGTTCAGTCAGAACGACCGGGTGCCGGTCACCCCCGACTGGGGTGTGCCCCGGCGGGCCGAACGCAAGGCGCGCCGCGAGCGGGCCGCCCGGGCCGCGGCCGAGGGCCTGCCCCTGCCTGCGGAGTTCGCGGAGTACGCCGAGTACGCCGAGGACATCGAATACACCGCCGTCCGGGAGCGCCTGGAGTTCCTCAACGAGGTCAGCGGCAGGATCGGCACCTCCCTCGACCTGACGCGCACCATCGTCGAGGTCAGCAGGGCCGTCGTCCCGCGCTTCACCGACGTCGCCGGCACCTATCTGCGTGAACAGGTCGTCGCCGGCGAGGGGTTCCCCGACGGCGTCCCCGACACCACCACCCTGTGGCACCGCGTCGCCCTCGAACACACCGACGAACCCGGCCGCTGGGACGACGTCGTGCCGGTCGGCGAGGCCATGCCGTTCCCCGCGCACACGCCGTTCTTCCAGTGCATGACCACCGGCGACCCCGTACTCGTGCCGCGCATCAGCGAGCAGATGGGTCACGCCATCGCCTCGCAGTTCGAGAAGCGTGACATCCGGCCGCTGATCACGGGCCGCTCCATGCTCGTCGTGCCGCTCAAGGCGCGTACCGTCGTCCTCGGCTTCATGGTGCTGCTCCGCCACCCCGAGCGCGTCGAGTTCAACGACATGGACCGGGTCACCGGCGCCGAACTCGCCGCCCGCGCGGGCCTCGTGCTGGACAACGCGCGCATGTACACCTACCAGGAGAGCGTCGCCGAGACGCTCCAGGACAGCATGCTGCCGCACATCCCGCCGCGCATGGCGGGCTGCGACATCGCCACCCGCTATCTGCCCGGCACCCTGCTGGGGCGCGTCGGCGGCGACTGGTTCGACTCCGTGAAACTGCCCGGCGCGCGCACCGCCCTGGTCGTCGGCGACGTCATGGGTCACGGCCTCAACTCCGCCGCGATGATGGGCCAGTTGCGCACGGCCGTCCAGACCATGGCCGCCCTCGACCTGCCGCCCGCCCAGCTGCTGCGCAACCTCGACGACCTCGCCCAGCGCCTCGGCGACACCTACCTCGCGACCTGCCTGTACGCCGTCTACGACCCGATCGCGAGCGAACTGCACCTCGCCAACGCGGGCCACATCCCACCCGTCCTGGTCCGCGCCGACGGGCGCAGCGAGCTGCTCGAACTGCCCACCGGGGCGCCGATCGGCGTCGGCGGGGTGCCCTTCGAGGCGGTACGCGTGCGTGTGGAGCCCGGCGACCGGCTGGTGATGTGCACCGACGGGCTGGTGGAGATGCGCGGCGAGGACATCGGCGTGGGCCTGGCGACGCTCTGCGAGTCCGCCGCCCACCCGGCCGCCTCGATGGACGACGCCTGCGACACCATCATCCGGGCCCTGAACACGCGCGGCGGCCGCAAGGACGACGTGGCCCTGCTGATGGCCCGCCTCAACGGCATCGCACCCGACGACGTGGCCGAGTGGCGGTTCCCCCTCGCACCCGTCGAGGTGGGCCGGGCCCGGGCGGTGGTCCGCGAACAGCTGCACGACTGGGGTCTGGGCCGGTTGGCCGACAACGCCGAGCAGATGGTCGGCGAACTCGTCGCCAACGCCGTACGGCACTCCCACCGCCGTCCCGTCGAAGTGCGGCTGGTGCGCGGGGACACGCTGCTGTGCGAGGTGGACGACGACGACCACGAGCTGCCGACGTTGCTGAGCGCCGGTCCCACGGACGAGTTCGGACGCGGGCTGCGCGTGGTCAGCACGCTCGCCCGCGAATGGGGCACCAGCCGCACCGGTGCGGGCAAGACCGTCTGGTTCGAGCTGACGCTGCCGCGTCACTGAAGCCGGCACATCACTCGAGCCGCCGTGCGGCACTCGAGCCGCCGGGGCGCCAGGCCGCAGGACCGGACCCGGCGCGCGGGGCGCGCATCGGCGTACGCATCTCGAACGCGACGTGAAGGAACGCGCACCGCGCTTGTCGGCGCACCCTTGGAGCGATAGACCGTACTGGCCCGTCACTTACGGCGGATCGGCGTCGCACCCTGGGGAGTTGGGCATGAGCGTGACGAGTCGGTACCGGGAGGCCTGGGAGGGCTTCTGGCGGGAGGCACCCGACGGACCGGGGGGCGTGTTCTGGGACGCGGAGCCCGCGCTCACCGCCGGTCCCCAACTGGCCCTCTTCCAACCGCACCTGACCGATCCTGGGCTGCCGCTGGTGGACCTCGGATGCGGCAACGGCACCCAGACCCGTTTCCTCGCCGACCGCTTCCCGCACGTCGTCGGGGCCGACCTGGCCGCCGCGGCCCTGGAGCACGCCCGGCGTGCGGATCCGGCGGGGCAGGCGACGTACCGGCTGCTGGACGCCGCCGAGAAGAGCGAGGTCGAGACGCTGCACGCCGAACTCGGCGACACCAACGTCTATATGCGCGGAGTGCTGCACCAGTGCGAGCCCGACGACCGCCAGCGGCTGGTGGACGGGATCGCCGCGCTCCTCGGTGAGCGCGGCCGGCTCTTCCTCGTCGAGCTGTCCGAGGCGGCCCGGCCCGTCCTGGGCGGTCTGGCCCAGGCCCCCGCGGGTCCGCCGCCGAAGCTCGCGCCGATCTTCCGGCACGGCATCGCCCCGGGAGAGGTGAAGGACGCCGCGGTGCCCGGCTATCTCGCCGACGCCGGGCTCACGATGGTCGCCGGCGGCGAACTACCCCTCATCACCACCGAGTTCGCACCCGACGGCAGCCGGATCGAGCTGCCGTCGAAGTGGCTGGTGGCGGGCCGCGCCATGTGACCGCGATCAGGCTGAAGAACTGGGCTGTGTTCCTCTTCCTCTTCCTCTTCCTCTTCCTCTTCCTCTTCCTGTTCCTGTTCCTGTCACACTCCCCGGCCGCGCGGTGTCAGGCCGGTGAAGGAAGTTGAGGAAGCCGCCCGGATCCGCGCCGGGCGCCACCCGATGAGGAGCCCGCCATGTCCACTGCCTACGTCGTCGTCACCGTCCTCGGGGCCGTCATGGCGGGCTTCTCCGCCGTCTCGGTCTTCCGCGAGGCCGAGTGGGTGGTCAAGCCGCTGGCCGACTACGGCGTGCCCCGCGCGTGGTGGACCTGGCTGGGCGTGGCCAAGGCCGCGGGGGCGCTCGGTCTGCTCGCGGGTCTGCTGGTGCCGCTCGTCGGGGTACTGGCCGGGATCGGCCTGGTGCTGTACTTCACCGGAGCCGTGGTGACCGTGGTCCGGGCGCGCTGGTTCACGCACGTGCCGTTCCCCCTGCTGTACGCGGCCCCGGCGGCCGCCTCCGTGATCCTGGCGCTCACCGCCTGAGGCCGGGGCGCGAGGGGTGACCGGAGCACGGGTCACCCTCGCGGCCTGCCCGGTCCGTTCGCCCCTCGCTCAGGCGTCGAGTACCGCGACCTCGATCCCGGCCAGCCGCTCCCGGTCCGCGATGACGTCGATCGCGGTGATCCCGTCCCGCGTGACGGTGAAGGCGAGGACCAGGAACAGCCTTCCCCGGGGCGCCATCGCCAGCCCGACCCGGCCGTCGAGCAGCGCCGGGCCGGTGAACCGGGCCCGGCCCATGGCGGCCATCGCCCCCTTGGCGACCGGGTGGGAGCCGCCGACCACCACCGGCTCGGCGGTGGGGACGACGAACCGGTCGGCGGTCAGCACGACGTCCGGGTGCAGCAGCGCGACCAGCGCGTCGAAGTCGCCGCCCCGGGTGGCCGCCAGAAACGCGTCCACGGCCGCCCGCTGCCGGGTCACGTCGGGTGCGGCCGTCGGCGCCGCGCCCCTGACCCTGCGCCGGGCCCGGCTCGCCAGCTGCCGGGTGCCCACCGCGGTGCGCTCGATCAGCGGGGCGATCGCGTCGAACGGCACCGCGAACATGTCGTGCAGCACGAACGCCAGCCGCTCGGCCGGTGCCAGCGTGTCGAGCACCACCAGCAGCGCCACCCCGACAGAGTCGGCCAGCAGGGCCTCCTCCTCCGGGTCCCCGCCGTCCAGCGGGCCGAGCGCCGGATCGGTCACCCGCAGGTCGAGGGGCTCCTCGCGGCGGGTGCGCCGGGCGCGCAGCATGTTCAGACAGACCCGGCCCACGATCGTGGTCAGCCACCCGGAGACGTTCTCCACCTCGGCCACGTCGGCGCGGGAGGCCCGCAGCCACGCCTCCTGCACGGCGTCCTCGGCCTCGCTGAGTGAGCCCAGCAGGCGGTAGGCCACGCCCCGCAGCCGCGCCCGGTCCGCCTCGAACCTGTCCGCCGCCAGTACGTGCTCGGTCATCGCTCGCAATCCCCGTTCGAGGTGTGCCGCAGGGCCCGGTGGGTCGCGCCAAGCCTAGGACCGGGGCTTCGAGGGCCGGTGAGAGACTTGGATCCTGGCCCGATCTGGCGTCTGCGCGTAACGTGGCGCCTCATGAAGATCCTGATCAGCGCCGACATGGAGGGTGCGACCGGCGTCACGTGGCCGGCCGACGTTCTCCCCGGGACACCGCAGTGGGAACGGTGCCGGGCGATGTTCACCTCGGACGTGAACGCCGCCGTGCTCGGCTTCCTCGACGGCGGTGCCGACGAGGTACTCGTCAACGAGGCCCACTGGACCATGCGCAATCTGCTGCTGGAGCGGCTCGACGAGCGGGCGCAGATGCTCACCGGGCGGCACAAGGCGCTGTCCATGGTGGAGGGCGTACAGCACGGGGACGTGGACGGCATCGCCTTCGTCGGCTACCACGCGGCCGCCGGCGCGGAGGGCGTACTGGCCCACACCTACCTCGCGAACTCCATCACCGGGGTGTGGGTGAACGACGTGCGTGCCAGCGAGGGGCTGCTCAACGCGCATGTCGTCGCCGAGTACGGGGTGCCCGTCATCCTCGTCACCGGCGACGACGTGGCCTGCGAGGACGCCCTCGGGTACGCGCCGCAGGCGCTGAAGGTCGCGGTCAAGGACCATGTGTCGCGGTACGCGGCCGTGTGCCGTACGCCGGCCAGGACCGCCGCCGACATCCGGGCGGCGGCGAAGGAAGCGACCTCGCTCGCGGTGCGCCACGAGCCGGTCGCCGGAGGTCCGTTCACGATCGCCCTGGAGTTCGACGCCGAACACCTGGCGATGGCGGCCACCGTCGTGCCGGGCGTGGACCGGATCGGCGAGCGGAAGGTCGCGTACACCAGCGACACCATGTACGAGGGAATCCGCAGCTTCAAGGCGGTCACGACGATCGTCTCGGCCGCGGTGGAGGAGCAGTATGGCTGACGAGCAGGCACTGGACGAGGTCGTCCGGTTCACTTCCGAGCTGATCCGGATCGACACCACCAACCGGGGTGGCGGCGACTGCCAGGAGCGGCCCGCCGCCGAGTACGCCGCCGAGCAGCTGGCCGGGGCGGGACTCGACCCCGTGCTGCTGGAGCGGACCCCGGGGCGGACCAACGTCGTGGCCCGGATCGCGGGCACCGACCCGTCGGCGGACGCGCTGCTCGTCCACGGCCACCTGGACGTGGTGCCGGCGCAGGCCGAGGACTGGAGCGTGCACCCGTTCTCCGGCGAGGTGCGCGACGGCGTCGTGTGGGGGCGCGGCGCGGTCGACATGAAGAACATGGACGCGATGATCCTCGCCGTGGTGCGGGAGTGGGCACGCACCGGCGTGCGGCCCCGGCGCGACATCGTCGTGGCGTTCACCGCGGACGAGGAGGCCAGCGCCGAGGACGGCTCCGGTTTCCTCGCCGACCGGCACGCCGGACTGTTCGAGGGGTGCACCGAGGGCGTCAGCGAGTCGGGGGCGTTCACCTTCCACGACGGCGGCGGACGGCAGATCTATCCCATCGCCGCCGGCGAGCGGGGCACGGGCTGGCTGAAGCTCACCGCCCGCGGACGGGCCGGGCACGGCTCCAAGGTCAACCGCGAGAACGCGGTGACCCGGCTGTCCGCCGCGATCACCCGCATCGGCGAGCACGAGTGGCCGCTGCGACTCACCCCGACCGTGACCGCGGCGCTCACCGAACTCGCCGCCCTGTACGGCGTCGACCCGGACCTGACCGACGTGGACAAACTGCTGGCGAAGCTCGGCCCCGCCGCCAAGCTCGTCGAGGCGACCGTCCGCAACAGCGCCAACCCGACGATGCTGGACGCCGGCTACAAGGTCAACGTGATCCCGGGGGAGGCCGTCGCGTACGTCGACGGGCGCTTCGTGCCCGGCGGCGAGGACGAGTTCCGCACCACCCTGGACCGGCTGACCGGACCGGACGTGGACTGGGAGTTCCACCACCGCGAGGTGGCCCTCCAGGCGCCGGTGGACTCGCCGACGTTCGCGCGGATGCGGGCGGCGGTCGAGGAGTTCGCGCCCGAGGGGCACGTGGTGCCGTACTGCATGTCCGGCGGCACGGACGCCAAGCAGTTCTCGCGGCTCGGCATCACCGGTTACGGCTTCGCGCCGCTGAAGCTGCCGGAGGGCTTCGACTACCAGGCGCTCTTCCACGGGGTCGACGAGCGCGTCCCCGTCGAGGCGCTGCACTTCGGCGTCCGTGTCCTCGACCGTTTCCTGCGGACGGCCTAGGCGAGTGGGGGAGAACGTGCAGACCCTGGCGTACGGTTCCTGGCCTTCGCCCATCGACGCGGCCCTGGCCGCCGCCCACGACGGGCACCCCGAATTCGTCGGCTTCGTCGGTGACGAGGCCTGGTGGACGGAGCCGCGGCCCGCCGAGGGCGGCCGGCGCACCCTGGTGCGCCGGCGCGCCGACGGCACCGAGGAGTCCGTGCTGCCCGCGCCGTGGAACGTGCGCAGCCGTGTCATCGAGTACGGCGGACAGCCCTGGGCCGGAGCGCCGCGGGACGGCGAGCCGCTCGTGGTGTTCGTGAACTTCGCCGACCAGCGGTTGTACCGGTACGAGCCCGGCGGCGAGCCACGCCCGCTCACGCCCGTCTCCCCGGTGGGCGGCGGACTGCGCTGGGCGGAACCGCAGGTCCGCCTGGACCGCGGTGAGGTGTGGTGTGTGCTGGAGGAGTTCACCGGCGACGGGCCCACCGACGTCCGCCGGGTCCCGGCCGCCGTGCCGCTGGACGGCTCGGCCGCCCAGGACCGCGGTGCGGTGCGGGAGCTCACCGGCGAGCGGCACCGGTTCGTGACCGGGCCGCGGCTCTCGCCGGACGGACGGCGGGCCGCCTGGATCGGCTGGGACCATCCGCGGATGCCGTGGGACGGCACCGAGCTGGTCGTCGCGGACGTCGACGACGACGGAACGTTCCGGCAGGCCCGGACGGTGGCCGGCGGGCCGGAGGAGTCCATCGCGCAGGTCGACTGGTCGACGGACGGCGGTCTTCTTTACGCCAGCGACCGTACGGGCTGGTGGAACCTGTACCAGGACGGCGAACCCCTCTGTCCCCGCGAGGAGGAGTTCGGCGGCCCCCTGTGGAAGCTCGGGCACCGCTGGTTCGCCCCGCTGGAGAGCGGGCTGATCGCCGTCGTGCACGGTCGCGGCGCCACCGCGCTCGGGATACTGGATCCCGAGAGCGGCGAGGTCGTCGACGCGGCCGGTCCCTGGACCGAGTTCGGCGCCACACTCGCGGTGCACGGTGAGCGGGTCGTGGCCGTCGGTGCCAGCCCACGCAGCGCCGCCGAGGTCGTCGAGCTGAACACCCGCACCGGGCGGGCCCGGGTGATCGGGTCCGCGCACGAGGACGCCGTGGACCCGGCCTACTACCCCGAGCCGCTGATCCGCACGTTCACCGGCCCCGACGGACGCGAGGTGCACGCGCACATCTACCCGCCGCAGCGCCCCGGGTACGTCGCACCCGCCGACGAGCTGCCCCCGTACGTCGTCTGGGCCCACGGCGGGCCCACCGGGCACGCACCGCTCGTGCTCGACCTGGAGATCGCCTACTTCACCTCGCGCGGCATCGGTGTCGCCGAGGTCAACTACGGCGGCTCGACCGGGTACGGCCGCGAGTACCGCAACCGGCTGCGCGAACAGTGGGGCGTCGTCGACGTCGAGGACTGCGCGGCCGTCGCGCTCGCCCTCGCGGAGGAGGGCACCGCCGACCGCGCCCGGCTCGCCATCCGAGGCGGCAGCGCCGGCGGCTGGACCACGGCCGCCTCCCTCACCAGCACCGACGTCTACGCCTGCGGCACGATCATCTATCCCATCCTCGACCTGGCCGGGTGGGCCACGGGGGAGACCCACGACTTCGAGTCGCAGTACCTGGAGAGCCTGGTCGGGCCGCTCGCCGAGGTGCCCGCCCGGTACGCACAGCGCTCGCCGGTCGAGCACGCCGACCGGGTCACCGCGCCGTTCCTGCTGCTCCAGGGGCTGGACGACGTGATCTGCCCGCCCGCGCAGTGCGACCGGTTCCTGGACCGGATGCGCGGGCGCGGGGTGCCGCACGCCTACATCGCCTTCGAGGGGGAGGGGCACGGGTTCCGGCGCGCGGAGACCATGGTGCGTGCGCTGGAGGCCGAGCTCTCCTTGTACGCCCAGGTGTTCGGGCTGAACCCGCCCGATGCCCCGACCCTGGAGCTGACCAGGTGAGACAGCTCCTGCGACCGTCCCGGCTCGCCCCCGGCGCCCGAGTGGCCGTCGTCGCGCCCAGCGGCCCGGTGGCGGAGGACCGGCTCCAGGCCGGGCTCGACGTGCTGCGAGGCTTCGACCTCGACCCGGTGGTCGCGCCCCACGTTCTGGACCGGCACGGTGAGCTGGACCATCTCGCCGGTACGGACGCGGACCGCGCCGCCGACCTCCAGGCCGCCTGGTGCGACCCGTCGGTCGACGCCGTGCTGTGCGCGCGAGGCGGCTACGGGGCCCAGCGGATGGTCGACCTGCTCGACTGGGCGGCGATGCGGGCGGCGGGGCCCAAGGTGTTCGTCGGTTTCAGCGACATCACCGTGCTGCACCAGGCCTTCGCCACCCGGCTGGGCCTGGTCACCCTGCACGGGCCGGCGGCGGCGGGCGTGGACTTCACCAAGAACGCGCGGGCCCAGGAGCATCTGCGGGCCACGCTGTTCGCCCCCGAGACGGTCCGCACCCTCAGTGCCGGCGGCGGTGCGCTCGCCCCCGGGCGGGCGCGCGGGGTCACGCTCGGCGGCTGCCTGAGCATGATCACCTCTGATCTCGGCACGCCCCACGCCCACCCGGGCGCCCGGGGCGGGCTGCTGATGATCGAGGACGTCGGCGAGCGGGCGTACCGGATCGACCGGATGCTGACCCAGCTCCTGCGCACCGGCTGGCTCGACGGGGTCGCCGGGATCGGGCTGGGGTCCTGGGCCGGGTGCGGCCCGTACGCCGAGGTGCGCGCCGTCCTCGCCGACCGCCTCGGCGGCCTGGGCGTGCCGGTCGTGGAGGAACTCGGCTTCGGGCACGGCGACGGCGCGCTGACGGTCCCCTTCGGCATGAGCGCCGAACTCGACGCCGACGCGGGGACGCTGACCCTCGACGAGCCCGCACTGCGCTGAACGGGCCCCACGGGGGGGCCGCCGCCGACGCGGCGGCCCCCCCGGGGCCGCACGGCCCGACTTCGTCCCCGCCGGGAGCTTGACGGCCCGGCCCGCGGCCCGGGCTTCGCGGCCCGGTCCGGCCCGGGCTTCGCGGCCCGGCCGGTCCCGGCTTCGCGGTCCGGTCCGGGCTTTGCGGGCCGGTCTCGGCTTCGCGGTCCGGTCCGGTTCGGGCTTCGCGGTCCGGTCTCGGCTTCGCGGTCCGGTCCGGTTCGGGCTTCGCGGTCCGGTCCGGCCTCGAATTTCGGCTTCGCGGTCCGGTCCGGCCTCGAATTTCGGCTTCGGGGCCCGGTCCGTCCTCGGCTCCCGGCTTCGCGGTGCGGCCCGGGTGCTGTTCGGTGCGAGCTTGGGCTCGTGTTCCGCGGGCTGGTGGCCCGGGCCCGAAGGTGCCCGGGGCGGCGGCCCGGCCGAGCTCCGGCGTCGGCCTAGGTCAGGCCCCGACGTCATGGTCTGGTCCCGCCTGTCCCCGTCCCCGTCCGAGGCCTCGCCCCAAGGCCTGCGGCTCCGCCCCGGTGCTGTCGGTGCGAGCGCGGGGCCCGTGTTTCGCGGGCTGGTGGTCCGGGCCCGAAGGGCGACGGGAGCGGGGGTCCGGCCGGGCCCCGGCCTCCTGGCCCGGCTTCGGCCCCGGCCGCTACCCGTCCCGTCTCGCCTCCTCCCTGGCTTCGCCCCAGGCCGCGGGGCCCGTGTTTCGCGGGCTGGTGGTCCGGGCCCGAAGGGCGTCGGGAGCGGGGGTCCGGCCGGGCCCCGGCCTCCTGGCCCGGCTTCGGCCCCGGCCGCTACCCGTCCCGTCTCGCCTCCTCCCCGGCCTCGCCCCAGGCCCGCGGCCCGTCCCCGGGGCTGCTCGGCGCCGGCGAGGGGCCCCCGCGGGCTGGTCGCCCGTGTCCGGCGGGAGCTGGGCCTGGGGGCGGGCGGCGCGGGGGCTGTTTCCGTGGGGGCCGGTGGTGGTGCGTCGTAGGGTGACGGGATGCCGCACACCGCATCCCAGTACCTCGCCGAGGGCCCCCGCGCGGGCATACGCCACTTCTCCTACGAGGACGGCGCCGAGTTCACCGCCCGGGTCCGCGAGAGCAAGGACCTGCACCACCCCTGGCTGTTCCCGCCCGACACCGCCGACGCCTACACCGCCTACGCCGGCCGGCTGATCGAGGACCGGACGAAGGCCGGGTTCCTGGTCTGCGAGAAGGGCGACGGCGGGGCCATCGCCGGATTCATCAACATCAACAACATCGTCGAGGGCAGCTTCCTCAGCGGTGCCCTCGGCTACGGCGCCTTCGCGCACGCCGCCGGGCGCGGGCTGATGCGCGAAGGGCTGGACCTCGTGGTGGGCTACGCGTTCGGGCCGCTGCGACTGCACCGGCTGGAGATCAACGTGCAGCCCGGGAACACCGCCTCCGTCGCCCTCGCGCGCAGCTGCGGCTTCCGGCTGGAGGGGTTCTCGCCCGCCATGCTGTTCATCGACGGCGCCTGGCGCGACCACGAACGCTGGGCCGTCACCGCCGAGATGCGGGCTTCCGGTTGACCTTCATCGTGTCGAGGTCCGTGACCGTCGACTTCAGCGCGCCGAAGCCGTGGCCGAGGTCGCGCAGCGTGCTCTGCGCGAGGTCCTCGGCGAGCGCGCCCGCCATCTCCTCGCCGTCCGCCGCGTCCGACACCACCACGTAGCGCATCGAGAAGTGCTTCAGCGGTGCCGATTCGTAGGTGAGCGAGCCCTCCGCGCAGAAACGCATGCTGGCCAGACCGTGTTCGGGGGCCTCGGCGAGCAGCCGGGCACGGCTCTCGTCGGTGAGTGCCTCCCAGGTGCCCCGGACGATCACCCGGTAGGTGTGCTGCTCGCGCATGCGCCGTTCCACTCCTTCATGCATCCCCCGCACCGTCCTTCGAGGCCCGACTGTACGTCGACGGTGGCGGAGCGCACGCGGAATATCGACGGGGCGCCTTTGCGTAATCCTGACCGGTAGCTCCCCTGGGCAGGCCGGCGGTTGCCGGGTTCCATGGTGATCGTGACGACGATCCGACGTGACGTAGTGACCCTGCCCGCCGCACGGTCCGGCCCGGACAACCCGCTGCCCCCGCTGCGCCCCCTCGACGAGCTGCACCGCATCGACGACCGGGACCGGGAGGACCTTCCGCCCGACATGGCCCGGCAGATCGGCCACGCCCCGCTGTCCAGCCTGCTGCCCGTGCGGGTGCGGGACGGGTACGGGCGGACGCGCGAACCCCGCACGACCGACGCCCTCGTGATCGAGAACGACCGCCTGCGCGCCACGGTGCTGCCCGGTCTCGGCGGCCGGATCGCCTCGCTCGTCCACAAGCCGACCGGCCGTGAACTCCTCTACCGCAACCCGGTGTTGCAGCCGGCCAACTTCGCCCTCAACGGTGCCTGGTTCTCCGGTGGCATCGAGTGGAACATCGGCGCCACCGGCCACACCACCCTCTCCTGCTCGCCCCTGCACGCCGCCCGCGTCCCCGCCCCGGACGGCGGTGAGATGCTCCGCCTGTGGGAGTGGGAACGGCTGCGCGACCTGCCCTTCCAGGTCGACCTGTGGCTGCCGGACGGCTCCGACTTCCTCTACGTCGGCGTCCGGGTCCGCAACCCGCACGAGCACCCCGTGCCCACCTACTGGTGGTCCAACATCGCCGTCCCCGAGGAGCGCCGGGTGCTCGCTCCCGCGCAGGAGGCCTGGCACTTCGGCTACGAGCGCCGCCTGCGCCGGGTGCCGGTCCCGGCGTACGACGGGATCGACCGCACCTACCCCCTCCACAGCACCTTCGCCGCCGACTACTTCTACGAGGTGCCCGAAGGCCGGCGGCGCTGGATCGCCGCGCTCGACGGCGACGGGCACGGACTGGTGCAGACGTCCACCGACGCGCTGCGCGGCCGCAAGCTGTTCGTGTGGGGCACGGGGGCCGGCGGGCGGCGCTGGCAGGAGTGGCTCACCGAGCCCGGCACCGGCGGCTACTGCGAGATCCAGGCCGGACTCGCCCGCACCCAGCTGGAGCACGTACGCCTGGCGGCGCGGAGCGAGGTGTCCTGGCTGGAGGCGTACGGGCCGCTGACCGCACCGCCGGAGGGGGAGTGGGCCGACGTGCTGCGCGAGGCCGGCGCACGGCTCGAAGCGGTCCTGCCGCGCGCCGCCGTCGACGCCGCCCACGAGGCGTGGAAGCCGTACGCCGACACCGAACCCGGCGAGATCCTCGCCACCGGCTCCGGCTGGGGCGCGCTGGAGGTGCTGCGCGCCGACTGGAAGCTGCCCGGCACCCCCTTCGACGAGCGCACCCTGGGCGACGACCAGGCCCCCTGGCGGGCGCTGCTGCGCACCGGCTCCTTCCCCGAGCCGCGCCGGGTACGGCCGCCCGGCCCGACGCTCGTCGCCCCGCACTGGCGGGACATGCTGGAGACCGCGCCCGCGACCCCGCTCACCGAGTACCACCTGGGTGTCGCCCAGTGGCACGCCGGCGACCGGGCGCAGGCGGTGCGCAGCTGGGAGCGGGCCCTCGCCCTCGCGCCCTCCCTCTGGCCGCTGCTGCGCTGCCTCGCGGTCGCCGACCGGGAGAGCGGCCACGACGAGCGGGCCGCCGACCGGTACCTGGACGCCTTCGACGACCTGTGCCGCGAGCGGCGCGACAGCGGGGAGTCCTGGACGGCCGCCATGGCCGCGCTCGGCCGGGAGACGGTCGAGGCGCTGCTCGCCGTACGGCGTCCGGCGGCGGCGCGTGCGGTGTGGGAACGGCTGCACCCGAGCACCCGGGAGCGCGGCCGGTTCCGGCTGCTGGAGGCCGAGATCCTCTGCGCCGAGGGCCGGCGGGAGGAGGCCCGGGCCGTCTTCGACGCGGGCTTCGAGGTGGCCGACCTGCGGGAGGGCGCGGAGACCCTGGGCCGGCTGTGGGCCCGGCTGAGCGACGGGCCGCTCCCGGCGCGCTACGACTTCCGCATGCGGCCGTCCACACCCTGACGCGGGCGGGAGGAGTCCGTGACCCCGGGCCGGCCGGAGCCGGCCCGGGAGACGGCGAGTGCGGCGAGGCGGTCGGGGCGGGGTCCTAGGCGCGGCGCCGGTCCACGTACTCGTACACCGCGCCGTCCGGATGGCGTGCGATCAGGTTGCGGCCCACCGGCGTCGCGACCGGGCCGGCGAGGACGTCCGCGCCCAGCTCGGTGAGGACCTTGTGGGTCTCGTCGACGTCCGCCACGGCGATGGTCGCGGCGACCTTGCGCAGTACCTCCAGCTCTGACTCGGGCCCGCTCATCAGCAGGAAGCAGCCGACCGCGGCCACCTGGACGCCCGCGCGCTCGAAGCGGAGGGCTTCGGCTCCGGCGAGCCGTTCGTAGAAGCGGACCGAGGTCTCGAGATCGTCGACGCAGACGCGCAGCGTGGCTCCCAGAATCTCCATGCGGGCGAGCCTAGTGCCGTGGCAGGCAACGTTGGCCCGTGCGTGCCGGGCGTCGCGATGGGGCGAACGTTGCCTGCC
>NZ_JBHWCC010000049.1:0-72040 GCF_042735715.1 Streptomyces sp. NPDC059582 | reverse complement strand
GGCGCGGAACGATCCGTTCCGCGCCCCTTCGCGCGCGTTGCCGGCGCCTCAGTGGCGGCGGTAGGACTGGACGTAGCCGTTCGCGGGCGAGCCCACGCCGGTCACGTCGTCGTAGCCCTTCACTGCCTTCAGTGAGCTGTCCTTGCCGAGGCTGCGCACCGAGGTGGCCAGACCGTCGGTGGCGTCGAAGCCGTTCACGAAGTCGACGCGGGCCACGGCCAGGCCGGAGCCGGTCGGGTTGTCCGTGACGTCGTGGTACACCTTCGTGCCGTACTTCGCGTAGATCGACGGGTTGGCGAAGCCGAGCGCCTTGCCGCCGCGGGCCTCCTGGGCGAGACCCTGCACGGCCGCGATGACCGGCGCGGCCAGCGAGGTGCCGCCGATGCGGTACTCGCTGTACGCCTGGGAGCCGTTCGCCAGGGTCTGCGTCTGGCCGACCTTGAAGCCGGTGTTCGGGTCGGCGATCGCGGAGATGTCCGGGAGCACGCGGTTGCCGCCGGCGTTGTTGGCCTTGGCGAGCGCGTCCGGGACGACACCCTTCTGGTAGAAGGGCTCCGCCACCGTCGCGCTGGTGCCGCCGCCCGCACCCGAGGTGAACGCGCCGGGGAAGTCCGTCCAGCTCTTCCCGTCGGCCGACAGGCTGGCCTTCTCGGTGCCCCAGCCGGTCTCCCACAGGTACTTGTCGCCCTTGCCGACCGCCAGCGAGGTGCCGCCTACCGCCGTCACCCACGCCGAGTTGGCCGGGGTGTCGACCTGCTTCGTACCGGTGTTGGCGACCTCGTCGCCGTTGTCGCCGGAGGAGAAGTAGAAGCCGATGCCCTCGACCGCGCCGAACTGGAAGACCTGGTCGTAGGCGGCCGCGAGGTCCGGCGTCTGGTTGGCCTCGATGTCGCCCCAGGAGTTGGAGACGATGTCGGCCAGGTGGTTGTCGACGATCTTGCTGAGCGAGTCGAGCAGGTCGTCGTCGTAGCAGGACGCGGCACCCACGTAGGTGACCTGGGCGGCGGGCGCGACCGCGTGCACGGCCTCGACGTCGAGGGTCTCCTCGCCGTACCAGCCGGCGGCCCCGCACTCCTCGGTCTTCGTGTAGGTGCCGGGCAGCACCTGGCGCAGCTGGCCGGTCTTCCAGCCCGCGTCGCCGTGCTTCTTCGCGTAGGTGGCCGCGTCGTAGGCGATGGTCGGCGAGGCGTACGCGTCGGTGATCGCGATGCGCACGCCCTTGCCGGTGTAGCCGCCCGCGCCGTAGGCCGCACGCAGCTGCTTGCCGGTGTAGCCCTGGACGGCGTACGGGATCTTCTTGCCGTACGCCTTCGGCAGTGTGGTGGCGACGTTCGAGCCGTAGTACGAGGAGAACGGCCCGGCGTTCTTGAACACGGCGTCCGGCGGCGGCAGCTGGTCCTTGGCGCTCGCCCGGTGCGGGGCGTTGTCCAGGCCGGTGACGGTCAGGACGGCGCCGTCCAGTGCCTCGGGCGCCGAGGCCGACTTCTGCGGCGCGCGGTAGGTCTTCGAGCCCTTGGCGTAGTTGTGCAGCTGGGTGCCGAACGCCTTCTCGGCGGCGGCCACGTCACCGGTGACGGAGACGTAGTGCCGCGTCGTGCCCGTGACCTTCAGTCCGGCCGACTCCAGCCAGGACTTCACCGCCTTCACCTGGGCCGGGCTCGCGCCGAAGCGGGCCTGGGCCTGGTCGTCGCTCAGGTACTTGCCGTATGCGGCGGAGGCCGGGTCGGACACGGCCTTCGCGTACGCGGCGAGACCGGCCGCGTCCCGGCCGGCCAGGTAGACCCGGGCCGAGACCTGGGCGGCGTTCGACGTCGCGCCCTTGTCGGCCTTGGTCGTGGCCCAGGTGGGCTTGGTGCCCGCCAGCGTGTCGCGGCCCGGGTTGTCCACGGCGTGCGCCGCGGGTATGCCGATCGCCAGCGCGCCCGCGAGCATCGGCAGTGTCGCTGCCAGGCTCACCCCGGCGCGCACCTTGGCGCGGTTGGATCTCATGGAACCCCCTGTGCGGTTCGTCGCGAGTGGATCACTCGTGGTGGCCACTCTTTCGATGAACCGTTCATGTCAGGGGAATAAACAGACCAAGAAGACCCCAAGGAAGCCCTGTCCAGGGCGATTTGCGGCTTAGGTCCGTTCGGCGGTGTGATGCCCCGGACCCGGCCGTGCTACGGACGCGCCGTCGCGCCACGCTCCTTGAGCATGCCCGCCATCAGATCGATCTCCGACTGCTGGGAATCGACCATGCCCTGCGCGAGCCGCTTCTCCACCCCGACCGCGCACTTGGCGACACAGCCCTCGGCCATGTGGATACCGCCCTTGTGATGGTCCGTCATGAGCTGGAGGTAGAAGATCTCGGCCTGCTTCCCGCCGAGTGTGCCGAGCTTCGTCATCTCGGTGTTGGTCGCCATGCCCGGCATCAGCGCGCCGTCCTTGCCGGAGGCCATGTCGCCCATGCCCATCCAGGTCATCGGCGCGTCGGAGGACACCTTCGGCAGCCCCCACAGGTCGAGCCAGCCCAGCAGCATGCCGCGCTGGTTGGCCTGTGTCTGCGCGATGTCGTAGGCGAGCCGCCGCAGTTCCGGGTCCTTCGTACGGTCGCGCACGATGTACGACATCTCGACGGCCTGCTGGTGGTGCACCGCCATGTCCCGCGCGAACCCGGCGTCCGCGGAGTCCGCGCTGGGCGTGCCGTCGCCGGAGCCGTGCTCCTCGGCGACCGAGTAGGTGATCGCGCCGGCCGCGACGAGCAGCGCCGCCGCGGCCCCCGCGACCAGTCCGACGTGCCTCACTGCGAGAGCCCTCCCGTGCAGGCGGCACCCGGCTCGGGGGTCTGCGCGCCCTGGACGAACTTCTCGAAGAACGCGTCGACGTCCGCGTCGCTCGCGCTCGTCACCGTGCGCTGGTTCGCCCACGCGGTGAGCATGATCGGGTCCTTCTGGCTGTCGTCGGGGCTCATCAGCGTGTACGGCGTCTTCTTCACCTTCGCCGCCAGCGCGTCGACGTCGGCCTTGGCGGCCTTGCTGTTGTACGTCACCCACACCGCGCCGTGCTCCAGCGAGTGCACCGCGTTCATGTTGTTCAGCGCCTTGGTGTAGACGTCACCGTTGCAGTTCATCCAGACCTGGTTGTGGTCCCCGCCGACCGGCGGCTCGGTCGGGTACTTGACGGTCTTGGTGACGTGGGTACGGCCCAGCTTCCCCTCCCACGTCTTCACGCCGTCCTTGCCGGTGACGAAGTGCCCCGAGGACTTCGCGTCGCTCGCCGTGTCGTCGCCGGACTGCGACCGTACGACGAACACGCCGCCGGCGACGAGCCCGGCGACCACGACCACGCTCGCCGCGATCACGAGGATCCGGTTGCGCCGCTCGCGGGCCTGCTCGGCGCGTCGCATCTCCGCTATACGGGCCTGGCGCGCCGCGCCGCTGCTCTTCTTGGCGGAAGCCATGGGATGTCCTTCTGGGGAAAGGGGGCGGGACGACGGGGTCCATCGGGTCAGCTGATCGTAATGGGACGGGCCGGGCCACTCGTAGAGAGGGCACAGGAAAGGCCGGATCGATACGATCCGGCCCGGCGATCCGGCCCGGCGATCCGGCCCGGCGATCCGGCCCGGCGACCCGGCGGGCCAGGCGCTCCCTGCGGATAATTTGAAGCGCAGATGCACATTATCTACCCTGTGTGTATGCGGCTGCTGCGCTCCACCGACCTCGCCCTGCGCGTCCTCATGCGGCTCGCCGTCACCGACGGGGCCAGCCCCACGACCCGCGAGGTGGCGGCGGACATGGACGTGCCGTACACCCATGCCGCGAAGGTCGTCGCCGAACTCCAGCACATGGGGCTGCTCGACGCCCGCCGCGGCCGTGGCGGTGGACTCTCGCTCACCGCGAAGGGCCGCACGGAGTCCGTGGGCGCGCTCGTCCGCAGCTTCGAGGGCGCGGGTGACGTCGTCGACTGCGAGGGCGCCACGCCCTGCCCCCTGAACACCGCCTGCCGGCTGCGCGGAGCCCTGCGCCGGGCCCAGGAGGCGTTCTACGCCTCGCTGGACCCGATCACGCTGGAGGACATCGTGGCGGCGCCGACGGGCCCGTTGCTGCTGGAGATCTCCGGGCCGGCGTGACGCGCCGACCGGTGTCCGCGGCCGGCGATGTCGGCACGCGGAGGCCGGACGGTCAGTGACCCTCGGGTCGCGCCGCGACGGGGACGTGGGTGTCGTCGGCGCCGTCACCGACGCTGCTGTCGGCGTCGCCGCTGCCGCTGCCGCTGCCGCTGCCGTCCTCGCCGGATCCGGAGGCGGCCGGCAGGCGCTTGCCGATCGTGACGAAGAGGAGCACCAGGCCCGCGGTCAGCAGCGTGTGGCCGAGCCCGGCGACCATCGCGATGCCCTCGCCGCTCGCGTGCCCCAGCACCGTGAGCGAACCGTGCAGGGTCATCATGCCGACGGTGACCGCCAGACCGGCGTTGTAGATCCAGAAGAACCAGCCGAAGAGCCGGTCGGCGGTCAGGGTGAACTGCTTCTCCAACGCCAGGACGATGAGGAAGAACAGCATGCCGAGGGCCAGGACATGGGTGTGCACGACGGCGAGCTGGGTGTCGCCGTCGAAGTCCTCGGCCTTGGTGAGCTCGCGGTAGTACAGACCGCTGACCACACCGATGACCATGTAGATGTGGGCCGTGTTGAGGATCTTCCTCATGGGTGCCGTCCCCCTGGGCTGCCGAGTAGGTGATCCCCCCACCTTGCGCACCGCCCGTCCGGCCATCAACGATGAACCTGACAACGAGTCATAACCGGTGGCTAATACGTCCGAAGGACCGCACGTGGAGCTGCGCGACATCGAGATCTTCCTGGCCCTGGCCGAGGAACTGCACTTCGGCCGCACCGCGCACCGCCTGCATGTCACCCAGGCCCGGGTCAGTCAGTCGATCAAGAAGCAGGAGCGGCAGATCGGGGGCCTGCTGTTCGAGCGCACCAGCCGCGTGGTGCGCCTGACCCCGCTGGGCGAATTGCTGCACCGCCACCTTGACACCGGCTACCGGCAGATCACCGAGGGCATCGCGGCCGCGACCGCCGCCGCCCGGGGGACGGAGGCCCTGACGCTCGGCACGATGGGCCCGCACTCCTGGATGCTCGCCGACGCCGTGGCGCGGTTCCAGGAGGGGCGGCCGACGGTCCGGGTGCAGTTCCGCGAGATCCAGCCGCCCGCCCCGCTGGACCTGCTGCGCTCCGGCGAGGTCGACATCGCGGTGCTCTGGCTGCCCGTCGACGAACCCGATGTCACCGTCGGGCCGGTGGTCCACGTCTCCCGGGTCGTGCTGATGACCGGCACCACGCATCCGTTCGCCCGACGCGACGCCGTCGGCCTGGAGGACCTCGCCGACTGTGTGATCGTGGCCGGCCGTTCGCTGCCCCTCTCGATGGAGGAGGCCCTCAACCCCTTCCACACCCCCTCCGGGCGGCCCGTGCCGCGCGGGCCCGGGGTGTCGACCTGGCAGGAGATCCTCAACACGGTCGCCACCGGCGAGGCCGTGGCCGCGGTCTCCGCCGAGGCGGCCGACTTCTACCCCTGGCCCAACCTCGCCTTCGTGCCGATCACCGACGCCCCGCCCTGCCGCTGGGCCCTGGTCTGGCGTACGGCCGCGGAGACGCCCCTCCTACGGTCCTTCGTCCAGGCCGTGTCCGACGCGCCGCCGTCCGACGACCAGGCCCGCTGGTGCTCGCTGCCGACGACGACGCCCTCGGGCACGCCCGGGTAGGCCGCCTCTCGGGCACGCCCGGGGTCTCAGGCAGCCCCCGCCAGCCACAGATCCGGGCCGAACACCTCGTAGTGGATGTCCGCCGCGGCCACCCCCTTGTCGAGCAGCTGTCCCCGGACCGCCCGCATGAACGGCAGCGGACCGCACAGGTACGCGCGCGTGCCGGGCGGGACCGTGACGCCGCTCAGGTCGACCAGGCCCGGACGGGCGGCCCCGGCGGCGTTCTCCTGGTACCAGAAGTGGACCGCCGCGTCCGGCAGCTTCGCCGCGTAGGCCTCGTGGTCGTCGCGCAGGGCGTGGTCGGCGGGGGAGCGGTCGCCGTGCACGACGGTGACCGGAGCCGGGTGCCCGGCGTCCGCGAGCTGCGCCAGCATCGAGATCATCGGGGTCACGCCGATGCCCGCGGAGGCGAGCAGCAAGGGGGTGCCGGCGGTGTCGTCGAGGACGAGGTCGCCGCGGGGCGCCGACAGCCGAAGGACGCTGCCCACCTGCACGCGCGCGTGCAGGTGGTGGGAGACCTCGCCCTCGGGTCCCGGCGCACCGGGCACCCGCTTGACGCTGATCTGCCGCTGCGTCGCGTCCGGCGCGCCGGAGAGGCTGTACTGCCGTATCTGGCGGGCGCCGTCGGGGAGTTCGACCTGCACGGAGACGTACTGCCCCGCCCGGAAACCGGGCACCGGCCCGCCGTCGACGGGCCGCAGCCGGAAGGTGACGACGTCGGCGGTCTCCGTGACCCGTTCCACGACCTCCCACTCCCGGTGCCCGGGTTCGCGGGCCTCCTCGGACAGTCGCTTCTCGATCGCGATCAGCGCGTTCGCCATCAGCCAGTAGACCTCGGTCCAGGCGGCCGCGACCTCGGGGGTGACGGCCTCGCCGAGCACGTCGGCGATGGCGGCGAAGAGGTGCTCGTGGACGAGCGCGTACTGCTCGGGGGTGACGCCCAGTGAGGCGTGCTTGTGGGCGATGCGGCTCAGCAGCGTGTCCGGACGCCGGTCCGGGTGGTCCAGCAGGTGCGTCGCGAAGGCGGCGATGGATCCGGCCAGCGCCTGGCGCTGAGTGCCGGCGGCCTGGTTGCCGCGGTTGAACAGATCGCGCAGCAGCTCGGGACGGGCGGCGAACAGCCCGGCGTAGAAGCGCTCGGTGATCTCGCCGAGGGACGCGCCCACGGCGGGAAGGGTGGCGCGGACGGTGGTCGCGGACTGCTCGGACAACATCGGGGGCTCCTCGGGGCTCTGCGGGAACGACGTTCGGACACCTGCACGTTATTTAAACTTGCATCTGAAATGCAAATTTAAGAGCGAGGGCGGGACGGACTCGGGCGCCCATGACGAATGTCGGTGCGAACAGGCAAGATGGGCGGCAGAGCAGTACACCTGCCGTACGCGAGTCGTTCAGGCCGATTACGTCCGGGCGATCAAGGTCCGCAACGCGCGTGAAACGCTGTTGTGGTGGGATGCTCAGGTGCCCGAGCGCCTCCCGTGCTGCGGGAGACAGGCGGCCTGACCAGCAAGGATGGGGAAGCGGAAGATGGACAAGCAGCAGGAGTTCGTGCTCCGGACCTTGGAGGAACGCGACATCCGTTTCGTACGGCTGTGGTTCACGGACGTGCTGGGCTTCCTCAAGTCCGTCGCCGTGGCCCCCGCCGAGCTGGAACAGGCCTTCGACGAGGGCATCGGTTTCGACGGCTCCGCGATCGAGGGCTTCGCCCGGGTCTACGAGTCCGACATGATCGCCAAGCCGGACCCGTCCACCTTCCAGGTCCTGCCGTGGCGCGCGGAGGCCCCCGGCACCGCCCGCATGTTCTGCGACATCCTCATGCCGGACGGCTCCCCGTCCTTCGCCGACCCGCGCTACGTCCTCAAGCGCGCTCTGGCCCGCGCCTCCGATCTCGGCTTCACCTTCTACACCCACCCCGAGATTGAGTTCTTCCTGCTGAAGAGCAAGCCCCTCGACGGCTCCCGCCCGACCCCCGCCGACAACTCCGGCTACTTCGACCACACTCCGCAGAACGTCGGCATGGACTTCCGCCGCCAGGCGATCACCATGCTGGAGTCGATGGGCATCTCGGTCGAGTTCTCCCACCACGAAGGCGCCCCCGGCCAGCAAGAGATCGACCTGCGCTACGCGGACGCGCTGTCCACGGCCGACAACATCATGACGTTCCGCCTGGTCATGAAGCAGGTGGCGCTGGAACAGGGCGTCCAGGCGACCTTCATGCCGAAGCCGTTCTCGGAGTTCCCGGGCAGCGGCATGCACACGCACCTCTCCCTGTTCGAGGGCGACCGCAACGCGTTCTACGAGTCGGGCGCCGAGTTCCAGCTCTCCAAGGTCGGCCGCTCCTTCATCGCGGGCCTGCTGCGGCACGCGGCGGAGATCTCGGCGGTCACCAACCAGTGGGTGAACTCCTACAAGCGCATCTGGGGCGGCTCCGAGCGCACCGCGGGCGCGGGCGGCGAGGCCCCCTCGTACATCTGCTGGGGCCACAACAACCGCTCCGCGCTGGTCCGCGTGCCGATGTACAAGCCCGGCAAGACCGGCTCCGCGCGCGTGGAGGTCCGCTCCCTCGACTCCGGCACGAACCCGTACCTGGCCTACGCCGTCCTCCTCGCCGCCGGCCTCAAGGGCATCGAGGAGGGTTACGAACTGCCGCCCGGCGCCGAGGACGACGTCTGGGCCCTGTCCGACGCCGAGCGCCGCGCGATGGGCATCGAGCCCCTCCCGCAGAACCTCGGCGAGGCACTGAGCCTCATGGAGCGCAGCGACCTCCTCGCCGACACCCTCGGCGAGCACGTCTTCGACTTCTTCCTGCGCAACAAGCGCGCGGAGTGGCACGAGTACCGCAGCGAGGTCACCGCGTTCGAGCTGCGGAAGAACCTGCCGGTGCTGTAGCCGCAGGTCAAAGCGGTTTCCTGGCACTTTCCGCGCGTGGGGCCGACGGTTGCATACCGTCGGCCCCACGGCGTCTCGGCCTTCCTGGGCCGTCTGTGGGCCGTCCGCCATCAGATCGCCCCCGCGTACAGGCCGTCCACCGCCTTCCGGGCCCGTGCATCGCTGCTCGGCATCAGGTGCGTGTAGACCCGGAGCGTGAACCCTGGGTCGTTGTGTCCGAGGTAGTTGCTCAGTGCCGCCGTGCTCACGAGCAGACTGGTAGCGCTCGCGCGGCTTCGGGAGTGGAATCACGCTGGCCGCGGCCAGAGCGGGCTTCCACGCGCGATCGTTGAAGTCCGTGCGGCGAACGGCCCCCGTGCCGTCGAGTCGAGTGAACAGCAGTCGTCGCGTGATTGGGGGCCCGCCTACCCGAAGCCACGGCAGGGTGACCTCTACCGGCGGGAAAGCCTCCATATGGAGCTTGAGGACGTGCGCCACACGGTCGGGCAAGGGAACGTCCCGCAGCTTCTCGCGCTTCGGCGGGGCGAACACCATGCCTTGCTTCGTCACCGGCACCTGATTCACCACATGCAGCCACCCGGAGTCGAAATCGATCTCATCGGCAGGCAGTCCGAAGATCTCCCCTTGCCGGAGTCCGCATCCGCCTCCGAGATCCACGGTCGCGTGATAACGCTCCGGCAGTGCGCCCCGAACGGCGAACACCCGCTCAGCGCTCCACGGCGTGACGCGACCGGTTCCCGCGGCAGGTGGCCTTACGGATTGGGCGTGGCAGGGGTTTTTCGAGAGGTGGCCGTCGTCGACGGCCGCGTTCAGGATTGTCGAAACGCTGTTGTAGATCACGCGCCGATACGACGTTGCGGGTACGGCCCGCTCCAGTTCGCTCAGCCAGTCCCTGATGTGCTCCGGCTTGAACGAACCGAGCGGCCGGGGCCCGATGTACGGGATCGCGTGGCCGCGGATCGCCGACTCCACCGACGCTCGTGTCGTCATGCCTGTGGTCTGCGTCTTCAGCCACTTGTCGGCGTACTGGCCGAACGTCACGCGGCCGGCGGCAGGGTCGATGTACTGACCGCGGGACATGTCTGCCTCAATGGCAGAGAGCCACTGTTCGGCGAGCCGCTTTTTGCCGTCGGGGAAGCTCTTGGACTTCTCGGTGCCGTCGGGCCCGACGTACCGGGCTCGGTAGCGCATGCCTGCGCCGTAGCGGCTGGTCTTGATACGAACGTCCTTGCCATTGGCATTGGTCTCGTCCTTGAACCAGCGGTCTTGGATGTGGCCTGCCATGTGGTGGCGGTCCCTTCTCGGCAAGCAGCAGGGAGAGCCGCGGGTTAGCGGCTCTCCCTGCTGTCTGGTGTGGCTATTCGGTTAGGCGACGTTGCGGTCGGCGTCTTTGCGGCTGGCGACGTATGCGTGCACGTCGGCGGGGTCGTAACGGATGTACTTGCCTATGCGGAAGCCGCGCGGGCCGATGCGCTTCTTACGCCACTGGTAGACGGTTTCCTTGGGCACCTCGAAGATCTCGGCGATGTCGTCGGCTGTGAGGTACCGGTCCGGGAGACCGCCCCGGAGGATGGCGCGGGGGTCGTCTCTGGCGGGGGCGGACGCACTCACTGGGTCCTCCATGAGTTGGAAATGCACTGGTCTGAGCCGCGACATATCCGCACTCAGACAGGGCGGAATGCCCGAAGGGGTTGGTCTCCGGCCGCCCTATCGGAAGACCGTGTGTGTCCGAGGTGCGGAATTCTGCGTCACCGCGTCATCTGCGTCACTCAGGCGAGTGCCGGCCGGGGAGTGGCATCCGCGGGGAGCTCCCATCCCGTCTGCCATCGACCCAGGCAGAGCCGAGCAGACGCGGCCCCTGGCGTCCAGGTCGTTCGTACAGTGGCGCGCTCCACCTGGACGCCATCGACCACGCCCGCTCCACGGTGTGTGGGTCGACGGCGGACGGGATGGGAGCTGGGGTGAGTGGTGGGTTGAGGTAGACACTCGTGTGGCCATGCCGTCGAGGAGTGAACAGTTCCAGGGAAATCAGGTTCGTGAAACGGACGCCTCCTGCGACGCTGTGCGCATGACCGAGACGACCCCCTACGACGTCGACCGCGCCCGATTTTCCCGCCAAGCGCTGGCACGCTTGGTGCTTTGCGACCATGCCGTGGACGTCGCTGACAGCGCGAGTGGCCTGGTCGCGACGCGCCGCGACCCTGACACGGGCCCCGGGGGCCGGGTGAGTCAAGCGCTTCAGCTCATTGAACTTGCTGAACGCGCGCTGGTCTCGGCTGTGATCTATGAGCGTGAGCGGGGCAGCTCTTGGGCGGATATCGCCGGTTACTTCGGAATCGATCCTTCGGAAGCTGAGGCGCGTTTCGTCGCCGATCTATCCCTCTGGGATGCAGCGTTCGAGGTCCCTTACCGACTCGACGACACAGGTCGCAAACGCGTGCCCCAGCTGCCCACGGCGGCCTATGACCCTGCCTGGGCCTGCACTCAGCTCGACCGCTGGGCGTACCTCCAGCGACTGGGTATCGACGACGAGCATGCCGTGAGCTCCGGTCTCGTCATGGCCCCGCCGGAGGAAGGTGGGTGTCCGGGAGCGGAAGAAGGCTGAACGTGTCACCTCAGCGCTTGTCAAGACCGCGTGGGCGCCTGACACCAGTGGCTGACACCAACAAGCGCGAACAGCAGCGGTCGACGCCGGACCTCAGTGGACGATCGGCCGAGGCTCAGGCCCGGTTGGTCGACGTCGACAGCCCCCCCGTGATCGACCTGATAAAGATGAGGCCGGATCTCAAACTCTGTGTCAGTGCGGGGGCGGACCGCATCGGACGGCCGCGGCCCCGCGCCTCAGCACGTGAAGGGCACACCGGCCCTTGGTCGAGTACTCACCCAAGTTCCTTTGGGGCGAGGAAGCACACCCGCGATGCTCGCTCTGAGACGCTGGGCAGATGCTGACTGAAGATGAAGCACGAGGACTCGTCTTGAGGGAACTCACATGGCCCGCCAGAGCGATAAACCTGGATCTTGCGATCTCCAGGGTTGAACCGGTCTCTTTCGGCTGGGTCTTCTACTGGTGCGCGCGACAGGACATCGGCCGTCCCGCTGGCCAGCGTCCATCACTCGGCGGCAACGGCCCATTCCTGGTGGATCGGGAGAACGAGCGGCTCATCCGAACCGCGACCAGCAAGCTCGTGCCCCAACAAATCGCCGACTACGAACGTCGACTGAGGCGTGAGGCTCACGCCCGGAACGTAGCAGCGAAGCACGCTGTACAGCAGTGAAGTACAGCAACCCCAACGACCATCCCCGTACCATGCCGCCCCTCTGCAGCCTTGACCCGGCCGGTATGGCCGCCGTCGGCCGATCTTGCTATAGCCACGGATCAGAAGTTCTGCGTGCCACATCCGTGCCAGATCCAGCGGGGAGCCACGGGGAACTGCGGTGGCCAGCGGGTGACTGATCCTCGGTCCGCCCAAGTGGACAGTTCGCAGGCCAGAGGGGCACTCGCCCAACCTCGCTCCTAAAGCGGTGGCTTCCTGGCAACCAGCGGCAGCGGCCAGCTAGCGCAGGCCACGAGTGCACTGCCGTCCTCGGTGAGGAAGAGCAGGGTGAACCGTGTCCGATTGTCAGGATCGATCAGCGCTGTGCGCACAGGCCGGTCGTATTCCCTGATGAGCTGCACTGCTCGCTCCAGGCCACGGGGTTCGAATCCGCGCATCCGCATGCGCTGAAGTCGGCGACTGAAGACTCCGGCATGCGCACCAGTGGGTTGCACCCGCTCCTCCACCGAGTAGGGGGCGCCGCTGCGGAGGGCGGCCAGAGCTATCACGGACGCCTCGTTATCACCGATCAACAGCGATTCCAGCACATGCCGTTCCATGGTCACCCCGTTTGGATCGTGCGGTACAGCAGCCAGGTACCGCAACCCTGGTAGCCACCCCCGCACGGTAACGTCCCTTCGGGGCCGCCCAGCGGCCGGTATGACCCCCGCTGACCGATCCCGCTAGAGCTACGGATCAGAAGGTGCCCGTGCCCCATTCATGCCCGATGCCGCGGGAACCTGCGGGGAGCACCGGGGAATCTCGGAGCCTGACGGGCGCTCAGACGGACTGCCGCCGGGGCTGAGATTCTGCAGGTCAGCCACGACGCGGTCCCACCTCGCTCCTAGAGCAGTGTTCAGAACCGCGACGCGCCACGCGTCAGTCTTCTCCGACTTGGAGCAGGGCCACGACAAACCCGTTGCCCGTGCCTGCGACCACCCCGTCGAAAGAGAACCGAGATACCGGGTTCCACCCCTGGCCCGCACCCGATAGTTCGATGTTCGTCCACCACGTGGAGTCCCATCCCAGCAGCTTCACCACTCGCTGCGCCGCTCGATGGGCGTGCTCACGATCACGACGCAGCCGGCCGGGAAAGACAAGGTCACCCGCAGACAGGTAGGTCATGACTGTTCCCGCCTCTTCCTTGTCGATGGCCGTCAGTGCATCGGCCACGTCAGCGGGGCGGGTCGGCCCCCGAGAACCCTCGATCGCATAGGGCGCCCAGGCTTTCTGGGCATCAAGGACCAAGCCGTACACGTGCTCGTCAACGGAGCAGGCATCCCCGCGCTCGACCCGGCCGAAGACACCGTCCTCCTTGGCCAACGACTCAAGCATCACTCGCAGGTCCGCGGCAGTCTCCACGCCCACATACTCCCATGTAGCGGCAGCACCAGAACGAGGCACGGAGCCGTATCGGCGGCCAGCTGAGCCGTCTCAGTTTCCGTCTCAATCAGCCGCGTTCACGGCCGTTCAGAAGGGACCGCTCACCGGGCTTGCCCCACCAGTTGACCTCTCATGAACGCAGGTGAACGGCCCCGTTCGAGGCCACCAAGACCACCACCACAGTTGGAAAGCGTGCACCGCAACGCACGTTCGGCTTAGCCGGCGACCGGTGTGACGCGGTCTCTGTCGATCAGGCCACTGCTGAAACGCCGCGGTCCCATGGGATAGCGGTAGACAAGGATTGCAGCCACACGACGGCCAGGACGAGCACGACGCGGACGAGATCCGGGGTGGCCCGAACCGCGGGCTCAGCCTCCGAAAGGCCCGCCGGAACTTCCAGGAGATCGGTGCGTGCGACGAGCGCTCCACACGGTCCGTGCGTGCCCCGCTGCCCCACGAGCATCCCGCGAGCGGCACACCCTACGGAACAGGAACCATCCGCCCCCGCTCCTGAACCCGGACCACTTACCGGTCGCCGCCGCTCCACAAGCGCACCAGATCAGGCGGGGAACAGCGGAGAATCACGGTGAAAGCAGCCTGGCCCGATGAGACCGCAATCCGGCCGGTTACCCAAGTCAGCGCCCGAATCAGCCGCACATGATCGCAGCTTCCCAGGCTGATGCACTTCGCCCCGGTGGATCAGCCAGCGCGGTTTGCGTGCTTCGATGCGCCCCCGTCGCGCCACTCCCACACGTCAGACGCACCTCAACCATGAACCCGCATGAACGGATTCGGAAAGTACTGGGGTTGGATCGTCTTCGCGGTGCTGATAGCTGGCTGGCTGAGCTTCGACTTCGGACCGGTCGTGCTCCTCGTCCTGTCCGGGATCAGCGCCTTCTACTTCTTCTTCAACGTGCCCGTCTGGTGTGGAGCCGAGGGACGAGGCGGCTCATGCCGCAACAACAGCCACGGCGCCCTAATGGGCTGTCACCTTCGCCAGCACAAGTTCCAGAAACTTAAGATGATCTTCTGGAGCGCCCGATGGGCACGGCTGCGGCAAGAGTTGTTCCAGAACGCAACGACCACCCTGGCTAGTCTGGGCGGCATACTCGCTGTCACTTCGGGCGTGGCAGCCACCCTGCAACCCCTGTTCGGTGGCGGCTGGTAGCGGGGCCCGCTGACATCTACGTCTGACATCAACGACAACAGACAGCAGCGGCCCATCGCGGCCTCCGACGATGGCTGCCGAGTTGGCTATTGGCCCAGCGAGGCCCGTTGAATCGAACTCCTAAAGCGGGTGTCGCAGGTTCGAATCCTGCCGGGGGCACCCAGCAAAAAGGCCCCGGACCGATCACAGTCCGGGGCCTTTGACATCTACCTCTCACACCAAACAGCGCGGACGACACCGTATCGAGGCGGACCTCAGCCACCAGATGAGGCCGGACCCCCAACTCTGTTCTCTGCCGAGCCTACTCAGAAGCGGGCCCCGGAGTGCGTGAGGTTGGCGACACATACTCCAATATTCCCCAGAGACTTTCAAACCATTCAGAGTAGTGCTCGAAAATCTTACGGATACTTTTCGATCTCGAGCGACGCCCCCAGCCCAATAGATACAAGCCGCCGCCGGCCGGACGAAACGCATAAGGATCCAACATTCGCAACTGCCTTCCACCATGGAAGACTTCCACGTCATCGATGCCATATAGGCCAAGTAGTGCAATTTCATCGTTGATTACAAAGAGTTTGAACGCCGGACCTACAGGAGATTCGCGTATCTCGCACTGTATCCTCAGCTGCGGGTTCGTTTGTTGTGCGCGGTCAATCAACTGCCGCAGCCATCGCGCATTCCCCTCTTTTATCCCCCTCACCCTCTCTCGCACGACCGGAGAATCCTCAAAGCGCTGGGGCTGTGTCGGTGAGCCATTCGTGTTTGTTCCCGAGACCAAGCGACTCGGAAGATTCATTGGCGCATCCAAATGGGCCACTGCTACCCGGATCCTAAGAACTCGGTTCTTGTCCCTATTTTCTCCGAGGCTCGTCAAAGCTGGCCGTAGGGCCATTAGGAGCGTTTCCATAGTGAAGCCTGAGAAATCGATTCGCACTTCTTTCGACTCGAAGGCATGCTGTATATAGTCTCGCAATTCCTCCACTTCCGATAGGAGATATACCCCGTCATCGTCAAAGGCAGCTCCCGGGTCACTCACGGCATCAAAAATTATGAGGGCAACAAGCGCAACGAAAGAACCCCCAAGGAAATTACTTCGTTTCAGGAAATCTCCCAGAGGGTCTACTGCCTCTGCTGCAACTCCCAAAGCAGCCGCGACAGCGAGGGAAGATTTCACGAGGACTGGCTTGACCCTGGTGAGAACACGCCTGAATTCTACGAGCAGTGTTCGATCTCTACCTGAACCTGGCCTGGGCGCAGACATCATCATGGCCCCCGCTATTTCAGCTGATGATTGGCTCCAGTGCGGGCCTTGCCCCGGCAGTTTCGCAGCATTGGGCACTCCTCGCTAGAGGGCATCGCCCCGATGCCCAGTCGGCGGTGAGTAGGGAGCGCAGGTGTGAGGCACCGAGCGCCACCCGTGCGTAGAGCGCTGTGGTACCGCAGCGAAGTACAGCAACCACCACGACCCCAGCCGGCCGCCGATGGCCCCCAACGGCCAACTGGCCAGCCCACGAGATCTCAATGACCACCCAGCCGAGAGTTCGGGACCAAGGGGTCGCATGCCACAGCTGTGCCAGGTGGGGCGGTCAACCACGGTCAACAGCGGTTCGCCTCAGTTGAGATGTGTCGGTGACCTGCGGACCTTCCAAAGCCGGAGTGACCTGCGCGCCAGGGCCGTCCCTCACACCCGCCCTTACAACGCAGCGGTCGCGGCCTCTGGGTCATGATCTGCCCATGGACGAGTACACCTGGCCAACGCGCCGCCCCAACGTGCCGGGGCAGTCGCCAGAGGAAGTCTGGACAGCGACCCTTGCAGCCCTCCCCCTGGGGGCCACCGTCACCGGAGAGGTGATCGGACGCCAGCCCTTCGGCGTCTTCATCCGGGTCGACGGACTTCCGGGCGCCGTGGCGCTGGCCGAGATCATTGCCATGCCCGAGGGGATGGGACTGCCCGTTCTCGGGGCCCGCGTCCGCGGCGAGGTCATCGGGCACGCTGAGCACAACCGCCAGGTGAGAGTTCGGCTGCACGAGTCGGGGACGTCGCTCGGGTGACCACCTCTGGGCCGTCACTGGGCCGTGCGAGGTCGCTCGGCAGCGACCGACGGCGACAACCAGTGACAGTTCAGCTACGGGCAGGGGCAGCGAACGTCCAGGTCACGGCCCCCTGACGATACGGGTTTCCTTCGAGGGGTAGCCGTCAGGCAAGATGGGGTGTATCTCGCCGGTACCCAGGGACACCAACCGCGAGGTCAGAGTGACCCCAGCCGCGCCCTCTCCATGAGATCAATAACGTAGTGGACTAGTTCGACAGGCGCGGTAGTTGCCGCGAAGATCCTGCGATCAACGCCCCTTTCTGGATCGAACCGCCCTGTGTAGATCAATACGGGAACGTCGATCTTGTAATGGTCCAGCAGGCGCAGCATCTTGATCCCTGCCTGCCGATCGCCGTCCCGATCAATGTTGCTCACGATGATGTCGTACGGTCTACGGCGAAACAGGGGTGTGGCCTCCTGAGTCGACAGGGTCACATCGATATGCATGTCGGCGGAGCGAAAAAGCTCGACTAGTGGGACATTGCCCTCAGGGCGGTCATCAACCCACAGCAACTTGGCGCCTCTCAGAACGTCGGCGGCATGCTCCAGCCTGCCCAACGCCGTACGCCTGGCAGTCGCAGTGACAGTCGTCGTGCTCTCGTCCTGAGCGCGATCGAGCAACTCGCCAGCGAGCTCGACCTCAACTCCGAGTGCGCGTACGGCGGTCAACCGCGGCACCATGCGTTGAACGATCGTCCCTCGCAGAGTGAAGTACACCGTGGCGGCGAAGGCCACCCATAGTACTGCGGGAACCGTTCCGATGAGCTTGCTCCATACGGCGTCGGACATCCCAACATCATCAGAGACGGGCACGCTCTGTGCGACCACTTCACGGAATATTATGAACTGACATCCGGTGGGTGCACGCGACGATCGACGAACGGCCCCGTGGCGGGCGTCAGCATCGACACTGACGTGCCAGACGCGTGCCAGATGCAGTGGGGAATCACGGGAACACCGGGGTATCGGCGACGGCCAGCCAATCACTGCGAGCACTCCGCCGCAGGTCAGCACCACAGCGACCCCTAGATCACCCTAGCTTCCCAAGCTGATGTCACATAGCCGTGCAGGCCGGAGGTGTTCTGTCGGCGTCGACCAGTAGCCTGCGAAGATCAGCCGTGGCACACCTGGAGGCTTCGTGGAAGCGACCGCTCTCGTCAGTCCCGAACGACTGTGGTCGGCGCACGAGGTTTTGATGCGCCCCAGCCCCGTCCCGGCGGCGGCCGGGGTCTATGGGTGGCGCTTCGAGCAGTCGCCCCATCCAGACTTGGACGCCGGGCGCCTGCTCTACGTAGGCATAGCCCCGCGGTACATGGCGAACCGGGCCAGCACCCAGAACCTGCGTACGCGGGTGCGCTACCACTACCGGGGCAACGCGGCCGGCTCGACCCTGCGTCTCACCCTCGGGTGCCTGCTTGGATTTGAGTTGCGCCGCGTTGGCAGCGGCAAGCGGATGACCTTCGGCAAGTCCGGTGAAGCGACCTTGACTCAGTGGATGGCGAACAACGCGCGAGTGTGCTGGGTTGAGCAGGACGAGCCGTGGGCCCTGGAGTCGCAGCTCATCTCCAAACTCGACCTCCCGCTGAATCTCGACCAGAACCGCCACAACGCTTTCCACGGCCGCTTGAAAGAGCTTCGGGCCCAAGCTCGGCAGCGGGCGCGGGAGTTGCCGATCAGCTCTTAGGCCGTCGAATCGGCTGGCCGAACAGACTTGTCTGGGCCGTCCCTGGGCCGTCGGAGGGCGGCCCACAGTGACCAATGACGACCGTGGACAGCCGCTCGATCGCAGGCCGGCGCTGCGCCAACGCCTATCGCACGAGGTCGCTCCGGGGCCTCGTCACTTCCTGCGCAACAAGCGCGCCGAATGGCACGAGTACCGCAGCGAGGTCACCGCGTTCGAGCTGCGGAAGAACCTGCCGGTGCTGTGACGCGGTCGCCGTGGCCGGATCAGCCGACGTACGCGGGGGACACCGCCGCCGTGCTGATCCGGTGTGGCGTGCCCGTTCCGTCGGACGGGATCTCGTAGAGGTCCGCTCCGTAGTCGCCCGGCAGGGCGTAGACGAGGGTGTGGTCGTCGCGCCAGACGGCCTGGTCGTCGACGCTGCGGGGCTCGGCGAGCGGCCGCTCGCGCAGGGTGCGCAGATCGAGGACGTACAGCCGCCAGGGGGCGTCGGCGGACAGGCCGGGGACGCGCTTCTTGAAGGCGACCCGGGTGCCGTCGGGGGAGAGGGACGGGCACTCCACGTTCGTGCGCAGCGTCGTCACCGTGCGCGTGCGCAGGTCGCCACGGACCAGATAGGTCTTCCCCTTGGTCGCCAGCGTCGCGTAGAACGTGCGGTCGTCCGCCGCGAAGGTCACGCCCCAGAAGTTGGCGTCGGCCGCCCGGTAGGCGCGGCCGTCCTTCACGATCCGGAACGCCTCCAGGGAAGGGATCAGCCGTCCCGTCCGGGTGTCCACGATCGCCGCCCGGGTGGAGAAGTTCGTCCCGGCGTAGGAGTCACCGCCGACGAACGCCGTCCAGGTGGCGAAGTGGCCGGTGGGGGAGACCCGGGCGCGGGAGGGGATGCCGGGGACGTCGTAGTGGGCCGTCTCCTTCAGGTGGGCGTCGAGGACCAGCGCGCGGTACGTGTCCGAGACCGGGCCGTGCACGGCCCGGAGGCACACGCCGGTGCCGGCGGCGGCGTGGAAACGCAGGCACGTGACGCCGGAGGAGGTCCGCGGGCCCGCGGGGTCCGACGCCGGGACCGTCGTCAGCTCGTCGCGGTGCGGGCCCCAGGCCATGTTGCGGAACACCATGCGGCGGGCGGCGTTCAGGGTGACCGGCCCCGGCGTGACCGTGGGGCCGCCCGCCTGCGTCCGGTCGCGGCGCTCCGCCCGCGCCGAGGCGTGCAGGACCGAGCCCACCGCGACCGCCGCCAGGACGGCGACGGCCGCGACGAGGACCAGGACGCGGTGACGTACGGTCATGAGGTTTCCTCCCGGGTGGGACGCAGGACCCGCGAGCAGCAGAGCGCGCACACCGCGAGCGCCACCGTCGACACCAGCAGCGCCGTACGGTCGCCCCACAGCGTCCAGGCCGCCCCGAACCCCAGCGAGCAGGTGAAACGGGCGAGTGCCTGGCCCGTCTGCACCAGGGCCAGACCGGACGAGCGCAGCGCCTCCGGCACGCTGTCCGAGGCCGCCGCCATCAGCACCCCGTCGGTGGCCGCGTAGAAGCCGCCGTGCAGGAGGAGGACGGCGTACGGCAGCGCCGTGCCGTGCCAGGAGGAGAGCAGGACGCCGTACGCCAGGAGCAGCGCGCCGTGGCCGGCCAGGAACACCCGGCGGCCGCCCATCCGGTCCGCCAGCCGCCCCAGCGGTACCGCCAGCAGCAGGAAGGCCGCCGCCGTGCCCAGCGGCAGCAGCGCGAACCAGCGGTCGGGGACGCCCAGGCGGCGTTGCAGCAGCAGGTAGACGAAGGAGTCGCTGACCGTGGCCAGGCCCAGCAGCAGGGCGCAGACCGTGAGGCGGCGCAGGTCGCGCCGGCGCAGCAGGCCCAGGGCGGCGCGGAGCGTGGGGCGCGCGGTCTGCGTCGGCGCGGCGCGCCGGGTGGCAGTCGGGGTGCTTGAGGTAATCGCAGGCGTGGGCGGGGTGGTCGCGGGCGTGGTCGCGGTGGCCGGGCCGCCGTTGGGTACGAACAGCACCAGGACCAGCACCCCGGTCACCGCGACACAGAAGCTCACGGTGAACACGGCGTCGTAGCCGTCCACCGTCGCCCGCAGGATCAGGAACGCCGCCAGCGGGCCGAGCAGCGCGCCCGCCGTGTCCATCGCGCGGTGCACGCCGAAGGCCCGGCCGCGGGTCTCGGGCGTGCTGGACAGTGAGATCAGCGCGTCGCGCGGGGCGGTGCGCAGGCCCTTGCCGGTGCGGTCGGCGGCCAGCACCAGACCGATCGGGGTGAGCGTGTGCGCCAGCAGCAGGAGCGGTTTGCACAGGGCCGAGATGCCGTAGCCGAGGCCCGCCACCCATTTGTGCCGGCCGCCGCCCCGGTCGGCCAGATGGCCCCCGGCCAGCCGCACCAGCGCCGAGAAGCCGTTGTAGACCCCGTCCAGGAGCCCGAAGCCCAGCGGGGACAGGCCCAGGCCCGCCACCAGGTACAGCGGGAGCACCGCCGTCACCATCTCCGAGGACACGTCGGTGATCAGGCTGACCGTGCCGAGCGCGAGGACCGTGGGTGCGACCGCGGCGCGGCGCCGCCCGGCGGGAGACCGGGCGGCGCCGTCCGCGGACACCGGCGCGCCGGGAGCCCCGGCACGGCTGTCCGCGACGTACATGTCAGGACGTCCAGACGCCCGTGATGTCCTTGGCTGAGGCCGCGTTGCCCGCGTGGGTGCTCAGGCCCTGCGAGTCCTCCAGGGTGCGCAGCAGGTCGTAGTGGTTGTAGGTGGTCGCCGAACTGGCCCCGGCCGTGACGGGCTGGCCGTACAGGACCGTCGGGATGCGGTTGCCGCTGAGCCGGTTGTCCTCGTCGAAGGTGACGACGAGGAGGCTGTCGTGGGTCTTGGCCCAGGTGGCGTATGCGCTCAGGTTGTTCTTCAGCCAGGTGTCACCGCTCGACACCGAGCAGTCGTGCATGTCGCTGCACAGGTTGGGGACGACGAAGGAGACGTCCGGCAGGGTGGTGTAGTCGGTCGGGAACTGCGCGAAGGTCTTCGCCGTGGACGTGGGCACGTTGCTGAAGCCGAACCAGGGGTTGTGCTTGCGGGCGTACTTGCCGCTGCTGCACGTCGTCGAGCCCTGGCTGGGCAGCGTCTCGTTGTAGCTGGCCCAGGTGTGGCCCGCGGCGATCAGCTCGGAGGCCAGGTTCGCGGCCGAGGAGAAGCCGGGCGTGTAGCAGCCGTCGTCGGTGACGCCCTGGGTGGAGCCGGAGAACAGCGCGAAGTAGTTCGGCTGGCTCGGGTGGGTCTCGGCGTAGGACTGGGAGAGGTTGGCGCCGCCCGTGCGGAGCGAGTTGATGTAGGGGGCGCTGGAGGAGCCGATGACCTGGCTGTACGCGTGGTTCTCGAAGACCACGACGACCACGTGGTCCGGGCTCGGCACTCCGGCCGCGGCCTGCGCGGTCGAGGGGCCGCCGAGTCCGGTCCACAGGCCGACCGCGGCGACCGCGAGGGCCACCCCGGACGCCACGGCTGTGCGACTGCGGCGGTACACGGAACTGCCGGACACATCTACCTCCGGTGGGGGAAGGGCGAGGGCGATGGTGCGCACAGATCATGCGCACGCCAAAATTGCCCCGACCTACGCCGTCCGACCCGGCGGGTGAAGACCGGATGAACTACTGCCGCACGCCCGAACGGGCGCGGGGGGACCCCGCCGTCGGGGTCCTCGAGGGAGTCGTCGTGGCCCTCGAGGCGACACCCGTGGCCGTCGGGACGACACCCGTGGCCGTCGGGACGACACCCGTGGCCCTCGGGACGACAGATGACGGCCGCGTCCGTCGCGCACGGGCGTCACTCGAACCGCCAGCGCGTCTGGCTGAACGTCTCCCCCTTGCCGAAGCCGAAGGCGGTGCGGGGTGTCACCGCGAACACGAACGCGGGCCCGTGCTTGGCCTGGAACGCGCCGTCCTCCCGTACGTCGAAGTGCCATACGGGGCCGTACTTCTCCTCCCACGCCCGGGCGAGCTCGCGCAACCGGGCGGCGTCGGTGACGCGCACCGCCTCGCCCTCGACCACCAGGTCGAGCCCCTGTGCCCAGGCGCTGGTGCCCGTGGTGAGCACGACGTGCGGATTCCCCGCCAGGTTCAGCGCCTTGCGCTCCTCCGCGCCGGTGGAGAAGTGCAGTGCTCCGTCCCGCCACACGCCGATCAGCGGGGTCACGTGCGGCCGTCCGTCCGGCCGTACGGTCGACAGCCAGTAGAGCTCGGCCGCGGCCAGCTGTTCGACGGCCTGCGGCCACGGGGTCGGCCGGGCGTCGGGGCTGCTGTAGCGCGGGTCGAGAGCTGTCTTCGGATCCTCGTGCGTCATGGCGTCTCCCTCCGGGGCAGGATCCTCCTCCACCAGTACCGACCCCGCCCGTCGGCGTAACTCATCGGTACCGGCCCCGGAGCTTCGGCCGGGCACTGCGGCTAGGCTCGGGCCAGCACGACCTTGATCCGATCGCTTGATCCGATCCCTTGATCCGACGGGAGGCCGGGGATGACGGCGCCGGGGCGCAGGAGCAGCACCTTCACCAGGCTGCTGCGGCACGGCTTCACCGATCCCTCCGCCGCGGAACGGCTGCTGGACAGCCCGGAGCTCGCGGGCGTCCGCGACGACCCGGTGCTCCTGGAGGCGCTGGGCGCGACCGCGGACCCGGACCTCGCCCTGCACGGCCTGGTCCGGCTGCTGGAGGCACAGCCCGGCCCCGCCACGGCCCGCCGTGAACTGCTCGACACGCTGATAGCGGCCAAGCCGCTGCGCGACCGGCTGCTCGGGGTGCTCGGCGCCTCCAGCGCGCTCGCCGACCACCTCGCCCGGCACCCGCGCGACTGGGAGACGCTCGTCACCTACGAACCGCGCGACCTGCACCCAGGGGTGGAGGAGTTCGAACGGGGCCTGGCGGAGGCCGACGACCCCGTCTCCCTGCGCGTCGCCTACCGCCGCTGCCTGCTGTCCATCGCCGCCCGGGACGTGTGCGGCACCACCGGCCTCGCCGAGACCGCCGCCGAGCTCGCCGACCTGGCCACCGCGACCCTGCGCGCCGCCCTCGCCCTGGCCCGGGCCGACGCGCCCGAGGACGCCGCCCGGTGCCGGCTCGCCGTGATCGCGATGGGCAAGTGCGGCGGCCACGAGCTCAACTACGTCTCCGACGTCGACGTCATCTTCGTCGGCGAGGCCGTCGAGGGCGCCGACGAGGGCAAGGCCCTCAGGTCCGCCACGAAGCTGGCCTCCCACATGATGCGGATCTGCTCCGAGACCACCGTCGAGGGCTCCATCTGGCCCGTCGACGCCAACCTGCGCCCCGAGGGCCGAAACGGTCCGCTGGTGCGCACCCTCGCCAGCCACCTCGCCTACTACCAGCGCTGGGCCAAGACCTGGGAGTTCCAGGCGCTGCTCAAGGCCCGCCCGGTCGCCGGGGACCTCGCACTGGGCGAGGAGTACGTCGCCGCCCTCGAACCCCTCGTCTGGCAGGTCGCCGAGCGCGAGAACTTCGTCGCCGACGTGCAGAAGATGCGCCGCCGCGTCGTCGAGAACATCCCGGTCGCCGAGGTCGACCGCGAACTGAAACTGGGTCCGGGCGGTCTCAGGGACGTCGAGTTCGCCGTCCAGCTGCTCCAGCTGGTGCACGGACGGGCGGACGTCTCGCTGCGCAGCGGCACCACCCTCGACGCCCTCCACGCCCTGGCCGCCGGGGGCTACGTCGGCCGCGCGGACGCCATCCAGCTCGACGAGGCCTACCGCTTCCTGCGCTCGCTGGAACACCGTATCCAGCTGTACCGGCTGCGCCGCACCCACCTCGTCCCCGAGGACGAGGCCGACCTGCGCCGAATCGGCCGCTCCCTCGGCCTGCGCAGCGACCCGGGCGCCGACCTGATCCGCGAGTGGAAACGGCACACCGGAGTCGTACGCCGACTGCACGAGAAGCTCTTCTACCGGCCGCTCCTCGACGCGGTCGCCCAACTCGCCCCCGGCGAGGCCAGGTTGAGTGCCGAGGCGGCCCGCGAACGGCTGATCGCCCTCGGCTACGCCGACCCGGCCGCCGCCCTGCGCCACCTGGAGGCCCTCGCTTCCGGCGTCACCCGCAAGGCCGCCATCCAGCGCACCCTGCTGCCCGTCCTGCTGGGCTGGTTCGCGGACTCCGCCGAACCGGACGCGGGCCTGCTCAACTTCCGCAAGGTGTCCGACGCCTTGGGCAAGACGCCGTGGTACCTGCGGCTGCTCCGCGACGAGGGCGCCGCCGCCGAGAACCTCGCCCGGGTCCTCTCCGCTGGCCGCCTCGCCCCGGACCTCCTCATGCGCGCGCCCGAGGCCGTGGCCCTGCTGGGCGACGGCGACGGCGGCGGGGGCGGACTGCGCCCCCGGCCCCGCGCCCACCTGGAGCAGGAGATACTCGCCGCCGTAGGCCGCGCCGAGAACGCCGAACAGGGGGTCAGGGCCGCCCGTGGCGTCCGTCGCCGCGAACTGTTCCGTACGGCCGCCACCGACATCGTCGGCTCCTACGGCACCGAGACCCAGCCGGTGGAGACGGACCAGGGCGCGCTGGTGGACCGGATCGGCGGTGCGATCTCCGACCTGACCGCCGCGACCCTCGCCGGCACCCTGCGCGCCGCCGTCCGCGAGACCTGGGGGGACGAGCTCCCCACCCACTTCGCCGTCATCGGCATGGGCCGCTTCGGCGGCCACGAACTCGGCTACGGCTCCGACGCGGACGTCCTGTTCGTGCATGAGCCGCGCGACGGCGTCAGCGACCGGGAGGCCACCGACGCGGCCAACAAGGTCGTCTCCGAGATGCGCCGACTGCTCCAGATCCCCAGCGCCGACCCGCCCCTCCTCATCGACGCCGACCTGCGCCCGGAGGGCAAGTCCGGCCCGATGGTGAGGACGTTGAAGTCCTACGAGGCCTACTACCGCCGCTGGTCACTGATCTGGGAGTCGCAGGCCCTGCTGCGGGCCGAACCGGTCGCCGGGGACGAGGAGTTGGGCCGACGCTTCATGGAGCTCGTCGACCCGTTGCGCTACCCGGCGGAGGGGCTCGGCGACGAGGCGGTGCGCGAGATCCGCCGGCTGAAGGCCCGGATGGAGTCCGAGCGGCTGCCGCGCGGCGCCGACCCCAAGCTGCACACCAAGCTCGGCTCCGGCGGTCTGTCCGACGTCGAATGGACCGTGCAGCTGATCCAGTTGCGGCACGGCTGGGTGGAGCCGGGCCTGCGCACCACCCGCACCCGGGAGGCGCTGGCCGCCGCCCGCGCCGCCGAACTGCTCTCAGGCGAGGACGCCGAGACGCTCGACGAGGCGTGGATCCTGGCGACCCGGGTGCGCAACGCGGTGATGCTGGTACGCGGCCGGGCGGGCGACACCTTCCCCTCCGACCCCCGCGAACTGGCCGCCGTGGGCCGGTATCTGGGCTACAGCCCCGGTCATGTGGGCGACATGCTCGACGCGTACCGGCGTACGGCACGCAGGGCGCGGGCGGTGGTCGAGGAGCTGTTCTACGGCGCGGCGGGCGAGCGGTAGGCGTCGCGGCCATCACGCCGGGCGGCGACCGACGGGACGGGCGGCACCGGAGGGCTGGGCGGCACCGGAGGGGTGGGCGGTACGGACGTGACGGGCCGCTTGGGCGGTACGGACGTGACGGGCGGCGTAGGCGGTACGGACGTGACGGGCGGCGTGGGCGGTACGGACGTGACGGGCGGCGTGGGCGACCTGCGCGGGTGGAGCCGGGTCAGTCCCACCCCCGCCAGCACCACCGCCACCCCGACCACGACCCGCACGCTCACGTCCTCGTCCAGCACCACCGCGCCCAGCGCCACCGACACCACCGGCAGCAGATAGCCGACCGTGGCCGCGCTGGTCGGGCCCTCGTCGGCGATCAGGCGGTAGTTGAGGTAGAAGGTGACGCCGGTGGCGAGTACCCCGAGAGCGGTGACGGCCAGCAGACCGGTGAGGTCGGGATGCAGCGGCCCGGCGGCCGGGAGGGCGAGGGCGCTCAAGCCGGTGGCGGCGAGGAGCTGCGCGGCCGACATCGCCAGCGGTGCCCGGCGGTCGGTGAGGCGCCGCGCCATGTAGGCGAAGGCGACGGCGTAACTCGCGGCGGCGGCGAGCAGGGCGAGGGCGCCCCAGCTCAGTAGCCCCGACCGCTGCCAGGGCGCGAAGATCAGCAGGGTGCCGGCGAAGCCGAGGAACAGCCCGGCCGACCGGACCGCGCCGAGCCCGCGGTCGGTGCCCAGCACGACGCCGATGAGGAGCGACCACAGGGGCGTGGTGGCGTTCAGGACGCCCGCGACGCCCGAGTCGACGGTCTGCTCGCCCAGGCCGAACAGCGCGAAGGGCACGGCGTTGCAGAAGAGGGCGGCCACGAACAGATGCCCCCAGGTGGCACGGGAGCGGGGCAGACGCTGTCCCGCCGACCGGGCCAGGACCAGCAGGACGACGGTGCCCAGGGCGCAGCGGGCGATCGTGAGCTGGACGGGGGAGAGGCCGTGGTTCAGGGCGAGTTTGATCCAGAGGAACCCGGAGCCCCACAGAAGGGCGAGGGCGGCCATGCGGAGAGTGGAGGCGAGCGGCATGAGAAAAGGCTCCGCCGTAAGTTCTGTCAGGACAAGTGAAAAGTAATGCATGGACAATTAAGCTGAACTGCATGCTTGATGTGCGACGCATGCAGGTGCTCCGGGCAGTGGTGAGCAGCGGATCGGTGACGGCGGCCGCGGCGATCCTCGGCTACACGCCGTCCGCCGTCAGCCAGCAGGTGGCGACGCTGGAGAAGGAGGCCGGGGCGGAGTTGCTGGAACGGGTCGGACGCGGGGTCCGCCCCACGGCGGCCGGCCTGCTGCTCACCGAGTACGCGGACTCGATCGGCCGCCAGGTCGCCGAGGCGGAGACGGCGCTGGCCGACCTGCTGGCCGGGCGCACGGGCCGCCTCTCGGTGCGCTACTTCGCCACCGCCGGTGCCGCGCTGGTCGCCCCCGCGGTGGCCCGGCTGCGGACCGAGCACCCAGCGGTACGCGTCGAACTGAGGCTGACCGACCCCGAGGACCCGCTGCCGGAGGTGAAGGAGGGCCGAGCGGACCTGGCGCTCCTGGTCGCCACCCCGGGGACCCGGGGCGCTGCCGGACTCCTGGGAGCCTCCGGGGCCCCGGAGGCTCCCGCTGTCCCGGGCGGCTCCGGAACCCGGAGCGGGGCAGGCGCCCCCGACGGTGTCCGGCTGCTGCACCTCCTGGACGACCCCTATCTCGCCGTGCTCCCGCCCGGCCACCCGCTCGCGGAGCGCCCCGACGTCCGCCTCGCCGACCTGGCGGCCGAACCATGGGTGGGCAGCGAGTGGCCCGGCCCCTGCCTGTCCGCCCAGCTCGCCGCCTGCGAGGCCGCCGGCTTCCGCCCCCGCTTCGTCGTCGAGAGCGAGGACTACGTCACCGCCCAGGGCTTCGTCGCGGCCGGCCTGGGCGTGACCCTGATCCCGCGGCTGGGCCTGGGCGGGCGCCATCCCGATGTCGTGGTGCGCGAGGTGCGGGAACCGGAGCCGGTGCGCTCGATCTACGCGGCGGTACGCGCGACGGCGCCACCGCAACCGGCCCTGCGGGCGTTCGTGCGGGCGCTGCGGGAGGCGGCCGGGACGGGCGTCGGCGACGGCACGGGCTGAGCCCGGGGGTGCGGACGGCCTCGGCGGCGCGAGGCGAGGAAAGCCCCGGCGGCCCGGGCCGATGAGGGCCCCGGCGGTGCGGACGAAGGGCGCCTCAGCCGACCGAGTCCGACGGGCGAGCGACGGGGTCCGCCGGGCGGACGTGCCGGAAGCGTTCGTTCCATGGCGCGCTCGGCAGGGCGTACGGCAGAGCCCCGTACCAGAGGCGGGTCACCGCGAAACCGAAGCCGAGGCACAGCAGGCCGCCCACCGCGTCCAGCCAGAAGTGGTTGGCCGTGGCGACGATGACCACCAGGGTCGCCGCCGGGTAGAGCAGCCCCAGCACCCGCACCCACGGGACGCGCGCCAGCGCGAAGACCGTCAGCCCGCACCACAGGGACCAGCCGATGTGCATCGACGGCATCGCGGCGTACTGGTTCGACATGTGCTTCAGGTCGCCGGACGCCATCGAACCCCAGGTGTGGTGCACCATCACCGTGTCGACGAAGCCCCCGCCGTTCATCAGCCGCGGCGGCGCCAGCGGATACAGGTAGTAGCCGACCAGGGCCACTCCCGTCGTCGCGAACAGCGCGAGCCGCGTCGCCGCGTAGCGTCCGGGATGCCGGCGGTACAGCCACACCAGCACCGCCAGCGTCACCACGAAGTGCAGCGTCGCGTAGTAGTAGTTCATGCCGATGATCAGCCAAGTCGCCGAGTTCACGGCGTGGTTGACCGATTGCTCGACGGCGATGCCCAGCCGGTGCTCGGACCGCCAGATCCAGTCGGCGTTGCGCAGCGCCTCGGCCCGCTGCTCCGGGACCGCGTTGCGGATCAGTGAGTACGTCCAGTAACTCACCCCGATCAGCAGGATCTCGAACCACAGCCGGGGCCGGCGCGGAGTGCGCAGCCGACGCAGCGGACCCCGGTTCGGGCCGTCCGCGACGGACTGCGGAACGGCCGCCCGTTCGCGGCCTTCCTGTGTCGTCACGGTCGGTTCACCCATAGGAGCAAAGTCTGCCAGAAAAGCGTTCCGGCACCGATCATCCCCTGGTCGGGCACGGGCCGCATGTCCTACTGCCATGGGATTCCCGCCGCTCCTACCGGCGTACGGTGCAATCCGCCCGATTCTCCGCCCTAAGGACGATTCCGGTCCCCAGGGGCCGAAGCGGTCGATCCCCGCACCACCAGCTCCGGCATGAACACGAACTCGCTGTGCGGCGCGGGCGTCCCGCCGATCTCCTCGAGCAAGGTGCGCACCGCGGCCTGTCCCATCGCCGGGACCGGCTTGCGGATCGTGGTCAGCGGCGGGTCGGTGAAGGCGATCAGCGGGGAGTCGTCGAAGCCGACCACCGACACGTCCTGCGGGACGCTCAGCCCCCGCTGCCGCGCCGCCCGTATCGCGCCCAGCGCCATCATGTCGCTGGCGCAGACGACCGCCGTGCAGTCGCGGTCGATGAGCGCCGTGGTGGCGGCCTGGCCGCCCTCCAGGGTGTACAGCGAGTGCTGGACGAGCTCGGTCTCGATGGTCTCGGCGGCCAGCCCCAGCTGATCCTGCACCGCCCGGACGAAACCGTCGATCTTCCGCTGGACCGGTACGAACCGCTTCGGGCCGAGCGCCAGTCCGATCCGGGTGTGGCCGAGCGACACCAGGTGCGTGACCGCCAGCGTCATGGCGGCCCGGTCGTCGGGGGAGATGAACGGCGCCTGCACCTTGGGGGAGAAGCCGTCGACGAGCACGAACGGCACGCCCTGCGCCCGCAGCTGCTCGTAGCGCTGCATGTCGGCGGTGGTGTCCGCGTGCAGCCCGGAGACGTAGATGATCCCGGCGACCCCGCGGTCGACGAGCATCTCCGTCAGCTCGTCCTCCGTCGATCCGCCGGGGGTCTGGGTGGCGAGCACCGGGGTGTAGCCCTGCCTGGTCAGCGCCTGGCCGATGACCTGGGCGAGGGCCGGGAATATGGGGTTCTCCAGCTCCGGGGTGATCAGGCCCACCAGACCCGCGCTGCGCTGCCGCAGCCGCACCGGACGTTCGTAGCCCAGCACGTCGAGCGCGGCCAGCACGGACTGACGGGTGGTGGCGGCGACGCCCGGCTTCCCGTTGAGGACGCGGCTGACGGTCGCTTCGCTCACCCCCGCCTGCGCTGCGATGTCGGCAAGCCGTGTGGTCACGGCACCGGACTGTACCGGTCGCATGCCGCCTTGCACACCAATCGGACGCCGTGTGCGAGCGGTTGGCCGCCCCGCCCCGGGCTGCTGCGTCATCGCGGTCCTCGTGTTCTGGTCGGCATCCTGTCCCGCAAGAGATGGTCCCCGCGCGGGTAACGGTTAGCAAGAGCTTGCAGAGTCTTGCACAACCCGGCCCCATCCCGCTCAGCCCCGGAATACACGGGTCTCGCGACGGTGGACAAGAGGTCACGGCGGCGTAACTTCCGTGACCTCTTGCGCTTTTTTTCTGCAAGGTCTTTCGCAACGCTTACATGGCTGTTACGTTCTCGTCGCCCGGCGGCCGCAACGGCGCAGTCGGCAAGTCGACAGGGGCGGCGGACGGGACCGCCACCTGTAGCACACGGGCTTTCACCCTCAAGGAGAACTCATGCGGCGTGGCATAGCGGCCAGCGCGCTGGTGGCGTCTTTCGCCCTCGCGGCGACGGCCTGCGGCGGCAGCGACAGCGGCGACAAGGCCGACGGTCCGGTCACCATCACGTGGTGGGACACGTCCAACGCCACCAACGAGGCACCGACGTACCAGGCCTTGGTCAAGGAGTTCGAGGCCGCCAACAAGAACATCAAGGTCAAGTACGTCAACGTGCCGTTCGACCAGGCGCAGAACAAGTTCGACACGGCCGCCGGTGCCTCCGGCGCCCCGGACATCCTGCGCTCCGAGGTCGGCTGGACCCCCGCCTTCGCCAAGAAGGGCTACTTCCTGCCGCTCGACGGCACCGAGGCGCTCGCGGACCAGGCCAAGTTCAAGTCCAACCTGATCACGCAGGCCCAGTACGACGGCAAGACCTACGGCGTGCCGCTGGTCACCGACACCCTCGCGCTGGTCTACAACAAGCAGCTCTTCCAGAAGGCCGGCATCGCCGAGGCCCCCAAGACCTGGGACGACCTGAAGAAGGACGCGGCCACCATCAAGGCCAAGACCGGCGTCGACGGCTACTGGGGCTCCACCCAGGCCTACTACGCCCAGTCCTTCCTCTACGGCGAGGGCACCGACACCGTCGACGCCGACGGCAAGAAGATCACGGTGAACTCGGACGCCGCGAAGAAGGCGTACGGCACCTGGCAGGGTCTGTTCGCCGGCAAGGGCCTGCACAAGGCCGACACCACCGCCGACGCCTACGCCCACATCCAGGACGCGTTCGTCAACGGCAAGGTCGCCGCGATCGTGCAGGGCCCCTGGGAGATCACGAACTTCTACAAGGGTTCGGCGTTCTCCGACAAGAGCAACCTCGGCATCGCCACCGTCCCGGCCGGCTCCACCGGCAAGGCGGGTGCCCCGACCGGCGGCCACAACCTCTCGGTCTACGCCGGCTCGGACAAGGCCCACCAGGAGGCCTCGCTGAAGTTCGTCAACTTCATGACGTCGGCGAAGTCCCAGGCGTCCATCGCGCTGAAGAACTCCACGCTGCCGACGCGTGACGACGCCTACACCGCCGAGGTCAAGGCCGACCCGGGCATCGCCGGCTACCAGGGCGTCCTCGCCGCCGCCCAGCCGCGCCCCGCGCTGCCCGAGTACAGCTCCCTGTGGGGCCCGCTGGACACCGAACTGCCCAAGATCGCGGGCGGCAAGGAGACCCTCGACAAGGGTCTGGGCAACGTCGAGACCGCCATCGCCAAGCTGGTGCCGGACTTCAGCAAGTGACCCCGAGTGGCCGTCGGATCCTCCTGACTCATGGGGGGAAGGATCCGGCGGCCACCGGCCTGACCCGGTCCGCCACCGAGGCGGTATCCGCCCAGCCACTTCTCAGAGCCGCAGAACTTCCAGAAGGTGTCGAACATGACAGTCGCCATCGACCGCGCCACCGGCAAGCGCCGCGGTGACCGCGCGCCGCGGCCCGGGCTGGGCCAACGCCTGAAGCACGGATACCAGAAGCACTGGTACGCGTACGCGATGATCGCCCCCGTGGCCGTCGTGCTCGGCGTCCTCGTGCTCTACCCCCTGGTGTACGGCCTCTACCTCACCCTCACCGACGCCAACAGCCTCAACACGGCCCGCACGATCGGCGTCAACCACATCGACGCCACCTACAAGTTCATCGGCCTGGACAACTACCAGGACATCCTGTTCGGCCCGACGTCGTACGACCGCTTCTGGTCGCACTTCATCTGGACGATCGTGTGGACCGCGCTGTGCGTCGCGCTCCACTACGGCATCGGCCTCGGACTGGCGCTGCTGCTCAACCAGAAGCTGCGCGGCCGCACCTTCTACCGGCTGATCCTGGTCCTGCCGTGGGCCGTGCCCACCTTCGTCACCGTGTTCGGCTGGCGGTTCATGCTCGCCGACGGCGGCATCATCAACTCCGCACTCGACGCGCTCCATCTGCCCTCGCCCCTGTGGCTGGAGGACACCTTCTGGCAGCGCTTCGCCGCGATCATGGTCAACACCTGGTGCGGTGTGCCGTTCATGATGGTCTCGCTGCTCGGCGGCCTGCAGTCCATCGACGGCACCCTGTACGAGGCCGCCGAGATGGACGGTGCCAACGCCTGGCAGCGCTTCCGGTACGTCACCCTGCCGGGCCTGCGTTCCGTCAGCTCCACCGTCGTCCTCCTCGGCATCATCTGGACCTTCAACCAGTTCGCCGTCATCTTCCTGCTGTTCGGCAACACCGCCCCCGACGCGCAGATCCTGGTGACCTGGGCCTACTACCTGGGCTTCGGACAGCAGCCGCGTGACTTCGCGCAGTCGGCGGCCTACGGCATCCTGCTGCTGGCCATCCTGATCGTGTTCACCTCGTTCTACCGCCGCTGGCTGAACCGCAACGAGCAGCAGCTCGCGATCTGAGGCAGGAGTCCCCATGAGTACGACCACAGTCGAGACCTCCGCCGCGGTGAACGAGAAGCCCTCCGCCGAGGCCCGCAGCAAGAGCCCGCGCCGTGGCGAGCGCAGCCTCGCCGGCTCCCTCGCCTCCCACGGCATCCTGACCGTCGCCAGCCTGATCGCGCTGTTCCCGATCGCCTGGCTGGTCTACCTCTCCCTCGGCCCGGACAAGGACGACTACCTCCACCCCGGGCGCATCTGGGACAAGATGACGCTGGACAACTACTCGTTCGTCCTCCAGCACACGAACTTCTTCGACTGGATGAAGAGTTCGCTGATCGTCTCGCTCGGCACCACGGTCGTCGGCGTCCTCGTCGCGGCCACCACCGGCTACGCGGTCTCCCGGATGCGTTTCCCCGGCTACCGCAAGCTGATGTGGGTGCTGCTGGTCACGCAGATGTTCCCCATCGCGGTCCTGATCGTGCCGATGTACCAGATCCTGTCGGACCTCCAGCTCATCGACAGCTACCTCGGTCTGATCCTGGTCTACTGCTCGACCGCCGTGCCCTACAGCGCCTGGCTGCTCAAGGGCTATTTCGACACCATCCCGTTCGAGATCGACGAGGCCGGACGCGTCGACGGGCTCAGCCCCTTCGGCACCTTCGTCCGGCTGATCCTGCCGCTCGCGAAGCCGGGCCTGGCGGTCGCCGCCTTCTACAACTTCATCACCGCCTTCGGCGAGGTCGCCTTCGCCTCGACGTTCATGCTGGACGACACGAAGTACACCTTCGCCGTCGGACTCCAGAGCTTCGTCAGCGAGCACGACGCCCAGCGCAACCTGATGGCCGCCACGGCCGTGCTGGTCGCGATACCCGTCTCCGCGTTCTTCTACCTCGTGCAGAAGAACCTGGTGACCGGCCTCACCGCGGGCGGCACGAAGGGCTGACGCCCTCGCGACCCCGGCTCCCGCGCGCCTGACCGCGCGGGTGGCGGCCGCGGTGCCCCATCCGACCCCGCAGGCACCGCGGCCGCCTCGTCACCCTTCGCAGACTTCGACGACCCGACCTCCCTCCCCCACTCTCGGCTGTGCTCGAGCGGGGGGACCCCCATCGCATCAAGGACGCCATGAGCCAGCACTCCGCCGACCCGGCCGAAAACACCGCCGTCGCCACCGTCGCCCAGCGCGACTGGTGGCGGGACGCGGTGATCTACCAGGTCTATCCGCGCAGCTTCGCCGACAGCAACGGCGACGGCATGGGCGACCTGGAGGGCGTACGTTCCAGACTCCCCTACCTGCGCGACCTCGGCGTGGACGCCGTGTGGCTCAGCCCCTTCTACGCCTCGCCGCAGGCCGACGCCGGTTACGACGTCGCCGACTACCGGGCCGTGGACCCCATGTTCGGCAACCTCCTGGACGCCGACGCGCTGATCCGCGACGCCCACGGACTGGGGCTCAGGATCATCGTCGACCTGGTCCCGAACCACTCCTCCGACCAGCACGAGTGGTTCAAGCGCGCGCTGGAGGAGGGCCCCGGCTCCCCGCTGCGCGAGCGCTACCACTTCCGGCCCGGCAAGGGCGCGAACGGCGAACTCCCGCCCAACGACTGGGAGTCCATCTTCGGCGGTCCGGCCTGGACCCGCGCCGCGGACGGTGAGTGGTACCTCCACCTGTTCGCCCCGGAGCAGCCCGACTTCAACTGGGAACACCCGGCGGTCGGCGACGAGTTCCGCTCGATCCTGCGCTTCTGGCTGGACATGGGCGTCGACGGCTTCCGCATCGACGTCGCCCACGGCCTGGTGAAGGCGCAGGGCCTGCCCGACCTGGGGTCCCACGAGCAGCTCAAGCTGCTGGGCAACGATGTCATGCCGTTCTTCGACCAGGACGGCGTGCACGACATCTACCGGCAGTGGCGCACGGTCCTCGACGAGTACGCGGGCGAGCGGATCTTCGTCGCCGAGGCGTGGACGCCGACGGTCGAGCGCACCGCCAACTACGTCCGCCCGGACGAGCTGCACCAGGCCTTCAACTTCCAGTACCTGGGTACGGAGTGGGACGCGGCGGCGCTGCGCAAGGTCATCGACAGCACCCTGGAGGCCATGCGCCCGGTCGGCGCCCCCGCCACCTGGGTGCTGTCCAACCACGACGTCACCCGCCACGTCACCCGGTTCGCCAACCCGCCCGGTCTCGGCACCCAGATCCGCACGGCCGGCGACCGCGAACTGGGTCTGCGCCGGGCCCGCGCGGCCACCCTGCTGATGCTGGCGCTGCCCGGCTCGGCCTACGTCTACCAGGGCGAGGAGCTCGGCCTGCCGGACGTCGTGGACCTGCCGGACGAGGTGCGCCAGGACCCGGCGTACTTCCGCGGCGCGGGCCAGGACGGATTCCGGGACGGTTGCCGGGTGCCGATCCCGTGGACCCGCGAGGGCTCCTCCTTCGGCTTCGGCAGCGGCGGCAGCTGGCTGCCGCAGCCGGCGTCCTGGGGCGAGTCGAGCGTCGAGGCGCAGCAGGGCGTGCCCGGCTCCACCCTGGAGCTGTACCGCGCCGCCCTCGCCGTCCGCCGCGGCCGGTCCGACCTGGGCGCGGGGGAGTCGGTGGAGTGGCTGCGCGCCCCCGAGGGCGTTCTCGCCTTCCGGCGCGGGGAGTTCGTGTGCGTCGCCAACACGACGGGCGAGTCGGTGAACACCCCGGCGTACGGCCGCGTACTGCTCGCCAGCGGTGAGGTGACGGAGGCCGGCGGCGAGGCGAAGGTGCCCGCGGACACGACCGTGTGGTGGGCGACCGCGTAGGCGCCGCTCCGAAAGTTCTTGCTGCAACTTCCTACGGCCCGCTGCCCTTTTGGGTGGCGGGCCTTTAACATCTGCGCAACCGCGAGGTTTCCGCGGTGTTTCAGCAAGAACCTTCAATGGAGAAGGAACCCCCACATGGCCAGCAGCAGAACCGTCTCGGGCGCGCTCGCCCTCGCCGCGGCGGCGGCCGTCATGGCACCGGGCACCGCCCAGGCCGCCCCGCCCGGCACCAAGGACGTCACGGCCGTCCTCTTCGAGTGGAACTTCGCCTCGGTCGCGAAGGAGTGCACCAGCACCCTCGGCCCCGCCGGGTACGGCTACGTCCAGGTCTCCCCGCCCGCCGAGCACATACAGGGCTCGCAGTGGTGGACGTCGTACCAGCCCGTCAGCTATCGGATCGCCGGCCGGCTGGGCGACCGCACGGCGTTCCGGAACATGGTGAACACCTGTCACGCGGCGGGCGTGAAGGTCGTGGTGGACTCCGTCGTCAACCACATGGCGGCGGGCAGCGGCACCGGCACCGGCGGCTCGTCGTACACGAAGTACGACTATCCCGGTCTGTACTCCTCCTTCGACTTCGACGACTGCACCGCCCAGGTCTCCAACTACAGCGACCGCTGGAACGTCCAGCACTGCGAACTCGTGGGCCTCGCCGACCTCGACACCGGCGAGGACTACGTCCGCAGGGCGATCGCCGGCTACCTGAACGACCTGCTCACCCTGGGTGTCGACGGCTTCCGCATCGACGCGGCGAAGCACATCGACACGGCCGACCTCGCCAACATCAAGTCCCGGCTGAGCAACCCGTCGGTGTACTGGAAGCAGGAGGTCATCTACGGCTCCGGCGAGGCGGTCCAGCCCACCGAGTACACGGGCAACGGCGACGTCCAGGAGTTCCGCTACGCCTACGACCTCAAGCGGGTCTTCAACAACGAGAACCTCGCCTACCTGAAGAACTACGGCGAGGGCTGGGGCTATCTGAGCAACTCGGTCGCCGGTGTCTTCGTCGACAACCACGACACCGAGCGCAACGGCAGCACGCTCACCTACAAGGACGGCGCGAACTACACCCTCGCCAACGTCTTCATGCTCGCGTACCCCTATGGGGCTCCGGACGTCAACTCCGGCTACGAGTGGTCCGACGCGGACGCCGGCCCACCCAACGGCGGTTCGGTGAACGCCTGTTGGCAGAACGGCTGGAAGTGCCAGCACGCCTGGCCCGAGATCAGGTCCATGGTCGCCTTCCGCAACACCACCCGCGGCCAGTCGATGACCAACTGGTGGGACAACGGAGGTGACGCGATCGCCTTCGGCCGGGGCGCCAAGGGCTATGTGGCGATCAACCACGAGTCGAGCGGCCTGACCCGCACCTACCAGACCTCACTGCCGGCGGGCACGTACTGCAACGTGCAGAACAACACGACGGTGTCGGTGAACTCCAGCGGGCAGTTCACCGCCACCCTGGGCGCCAACACGGCCCTGGCGATCTACTCCGGCAAGTCGAGCTGCTGAACCCCTCGGCCGGGCCGCCCGACGCCCGCTCGGCTCGCGCCGGGCGGCCCGGCCAGGACCGGGTGTGAAAGTTCTTTCCATGGGTTTCAAGACCCTTGCTGTAAACCTTTCGTTAGCGATACGGTCGCGCCGGCGCCCGGCGACGAAGCCGTCCCGCGGCGCAGGGGTCGGACCCTGTGAGGGCCCTTGCGGGTCCTTTTGAGCCGTAATCGCTAGGAGTTCACGCCTGTGATACCGAGATGGCCGGCGCCCCGGACGCGCCGCACCGCGTATGCGAGACGGATCGTGGCCGTCACCGTGGCCGCGCTCGCCGCAGCCCTCGTCCAGCCCCTCGCCGCCCACGCGGACGCCCCGCCCCCGCCCCCGTCCGACGCGAAGCTCGCCGCCGCGCCCGCCCGGCACGACGACACCCGCGAGCAGTTCTACTTCGTCATGCCGGACCGTTTCGCCAACGGTGACAGCGCCAACGACCGGGGCGGACTGACCGGTTCGCGGCTCAGCACCGGCTACGACCCCGCCGACAAGGGCTTCTACCAGGGCGGCGACCTCAAGGGTCTGACGCAGCGGCTCGACTACATCAAGGGCCTGGGCACCACCGCCATCTGGATGGCCCCGATCTTCAAGAACCAGCCCGTGCAGGGCACCGGCGCCGACGCCTCGGCCGGCTACCACGGTTACTGGATCACCGACTTCACCCAGGTCGACCCGCACTTCGGCAGCAACAAGGACCTCGAGACCCTCATCTCCAAGGCGCACGCCAAGGGCATGAAGGTCTTCTTCGACGTCATCACCAACCACACCGCCGACGTCGTCGACTACCGGGAGAAGTCCTACGACTACCTCTCCAAGGGCGCCTTCCCGTACCTGACCGAGGACGGCGAGCCCTTCGACGACGCCGAACACGCCGACACCGGTGGCGAGTTCCCCGCCGTCGACGAGGACTCCTTCCCCCGGACCCCGGCCGTCCCCGCGGCGAGGAAGAACGTCAAGGTCCCGTCCTGGCTCAACGACCCGACGATGTACAGCAACCGGGGCGACTCGACGTACGCGGGCGAGTCCACCACGTACGGCGACTTCTCCGGCCTGGACGACCTGTGGACCGAACGTCCCGAGGTCGTGCGGGGCATGGAGAAGATCTACCAGCGCTGGGTCGGGGACTTCGACGTCGACGGCTTCCGGATCGACACGGTCAAGCACGTGAACATGGAGTTCTGGACCCAGTGGGCCACGGCCCTGGACGCCTACGCGGCCCGGCAGGGCCGGGACGACTTCTTCATGTTCGGCGAGGTCTACTCCGCCGACACCTCGATCACGTCCCCCTACGTCACCCAGGGCCGCCTCGACGCCACGCTCGACTTCCCCTTCCAGGAGGCGGCCCGGCAGTACGCCTCCCAGGGCGGCAGCGCCCAGAAGCTCGCGTCGGTCTTCGGTGACGACTACAAGTACACGACCGACAAGGCCAACGCGTACGAACAGGTCACCTTCCTCGGCAACCACGACATGGGCCGGATCGGGTACTTCCTGAAGCAGGACGACCCCGACGCCACCGACGCCCGGCTCGTGCGCAAGGACGAGCTCGCCAACGAACTGATGTTCCTCAGCCGCGGCAACCCGGTCGTCTACTACGGCGACGAGCAGGGCTTCACCGGCTCCGGCGGCGACAAGGACGCCCGCCAGACGATGTTCGCCTCCCGGGTCGACGACTACCTCGACGACGACGAACTCGGCACCGACCGCACCCACGCCGCCGACGCCTACGACACGAACGCGCCGCTCTACCGGCAGATCAGGGCGCTCGCCGAGCTGCGCAAGGCCAACCCGGCGCTCACCGACGGAGTCCAGGAGCAGCGTTACGCGGCCAACGGTCCGGGTGTCTACGCCTTCTCCCGCACCGGAACCGGCAAGGACACGACCGAGTACGTCGTCGCCTTCAACAACGCCGACGAGGCGAAGACGGCCACCTTCGCCACCGGTTCGGCCGGCATGACCTTCCGCGGCGTCCACGGCACCGACGCCGTCGTCCGCTCCGACGCCGACAAGAAGATCACCGTCACCGTCCCGGCCGGCTCCGCGATCGTCCTCAAGGCGGCCGGCCGGCTCGCCGCGCCCTCGACGAAGCCGACGATCACCCTGAAGGCCCCGGACGCCGGGGCCACCGGCACGGTCGAGCTCACCGCCGACGTCTCAGGCGGCCGTCTCGACCGGGTCGTCTTCGCCGCCCAGACCGGCGACGGCAGGTGGCAGACCCTCGGCTCCGCCGACCACGCCCCCTACAAGGTCACCCAGACCATCGGCAAGGACGTACCGGCCGGCACCGCCCTGCGGTACAAGGCCGTCGTCGTCGACTCGGCTGGCCGCACCGCGAGCGCCACCGCCGCCTCGGCCACCGGCACCCCGCCCGCCCCGGAGATCCCGACCGCCGCCTCCCGCGAGTACGCGGTCGTGCACTACCGGCGCACCGACGGCGACTACGCCGACTGGGGCCTGTACGCCTGGGGCGACCTGGCCGACGGCGAGGCCACGAACTGGCCCGACAGCCACCCCTTCACCGGCCGCGACGCCTACGGCGCCTTCGCCTACGTCAAACTGAAGCCCGGCGCTTCGAGCGTCGGCTTCCTCGTCATCGACAAGGACGGCGACAAGGACGTCACCGCCGACCGCACGATCGACGTCACCAGGACGGGTGAGATCTGGATCGAGCAGGGCAAGGAGGCCGTCCGCACCGAGAGGCCTACGGCCGACTACCCCGAGCAGGACAAGACCAAGGCCGTACTGCACTACCACCGCGCCGACGGGAACTACGACGGCTGGGGCCTGCACGTCTGGACGGGCGCCGCGAACCCCACCGACTGGTCGAAACCCCTCGAGCCGGTGAAGACTGATGCCTATGGCGCGGTCTTCGAGGTACCGCTCACCGAGGGTGCCGGCAGCCTCAGTTACATCATCCACAAGGGTGACGAGAAGGATCTCGCCACCGACCAGTCCCTGGACCTCACCGCCGACGGCCACGAGGTGTGGCTGTTGAACGGCCAGGAGGACTACCTGCTGCCGCAGCCCGCGGGCTCCGCGGCCGCCCTCGACCTGGCCACCTCCAAGGCGGTCTGGATCGACCGGGACACCCTCGCCTGGAACGGCTCCGACGCGGCCGCCTCCACCCAGCTGCGCTACTCCCACGACGGCTCGATCGCCGTCCGGGACGGCGCCCTCACCAGCGACGACGAGCGCTGGCTGCGGCTGACCAGGACCGCTCTCACCGACGCGCAGAAGGCGAGGTTCCCGCATCTGAAGGACTACACCGCCTGGTCCGTCGACCCGCGTGACCGCGACCGGGTGCGCGAGGCCCTGCGCGGCCAGCTCGTCGCCTCCCAGCTCGCGGCCAACGGCGCGGTCCTGTCCGCGACCGGCGTCCAGATCGCGGGCGCGCTCGACGACCTGTACGACGCGACCAGGGCGAAGCTCGGCCCGGTCTTCCGCGACGGCAGGCCCACCCTGTCCGTCTGGGCCCCCACAGCCCAGTCCGTGCGCCTCGACCTCGACGGCACCACCGTCCCCATGAAGCGCGACGACACCACGGGCGTCTGGTCCGTCACCGGCCCGGCCTCCTGGAAGAACAAGCCCTACCGCTACGTCGTCAAGGTCTGGGCGCCCAGCGTCCGGCAGGTCGTCACCAACCAGGTCACCGATCCCTACTCCGTCGCCCTCAGCGCGAACTCCGAGCGCAGCCTCGTCGTCGACCTCGACGACCGGTCCCTGGCCCCCGGCGGCTGGTCGACCCTGACCAAACCCAAGGCCGTACCGCTGAAGGACGCGCAGATCCAGGAGCTGCACATCCGGGACTTCTCCGTCGCCGACCCGACGGCCGCCCACCCCGGCACCTACCTCGCCTTCGCCGACAAGGACAGCGACGGCTCCAAGCACCTGCGCGCACTGGCCGCGGCCGGCACGTCGTACGTGCATCTGCTGCCCGCCTTCGACATCGCCACCATCGCCGAGCGGACGTCCGACCAGGCCACCACGGACTGCGACCTCGGCTCCTACCCCGCCGACTCCGACAAGCAGCAGGAGTGCGTGGCGAAGATCGCCGCGAAGGACGCCTACAACTGGGGCTACGACCCGTACCACTACACGGTCCCCGAGGGCTCGTACGCCACCGACCCGGACGGCACCACCCGCACGGTCGAGTTCCGCCGGATGGTCAAGGCCCTCAACGACGACGGCCTGCGGGTGGTGATGGACGTGGTCTACAACCACACCGCGGCGGCCGGCCAGGCCGACACCAGCGTGCTCGACAAGGTCGTACCGGGCTACTACCAGCGACTCCTCGCCGACGGCTCGGTCGCCGACAGCACCTGCTGCGCCAACACCGCGACCGAGAACGCCATGATGGGCAAGCTGGTCGTCGACTCGATCGTCACCTGGGCCAAGGAGTACAAGGTCGACGGCTTCCGCTTCGACCTCATGGGCCACCACCCGAAGGCCAACATCCTCGCCGTGCGCAAGGCGCTGGACGCGCTGACCCTCGCGAAGGACGGCGTCGACGGCAAGAAGATCATCCTCTACGGCGAGGGCTGGAACTTCGGCGAGGTCGCCGACGACGCCCGGTTCGTGCAGGCCACGCAGAAGAACATGGCCGGCACGGGCATCGCGACCTTCTCCGACCGCGCCCGGGACGCGGTGCGCGGCGGCGGCCCCTTCGACTCCGACCCCGGCGTCCAGGGCTTCGCGTCCGGCCTGTACACCGACCCCAACTCCTCGACCGGCAACGGGACCCCGGCCGAGCAGAAGGCCCGTCTCCTGCACTACCAGGACCTGATCAAGGTCGGCCTGACCGGCAACCTCGCCGGATACCGCTTCACGGACACCGACGGCAAGGACGTCACCGGCGCCGAGGTCGACTACAACGGCGCGCCCGCCGGGTACGCGGACGCCCCCGGCGACGCGCTCGCCTACGTGGACGCCCACGACAACGAGTCGCTGTTCGACGCCCTGGCCTACAAGCTGCCGAAGGACACCTCCGCGTCCGACCGGGCCCGGATGCAGGTCCTCGCGATGGCCACGGCCGCCCTCTCCCAGGGCCCGGCGCTGTCCCAGGCCGGCTCGGACCTGCTGCGCTCCAAGTCGCTGGACCGCAACTCCTACGACAGCGGCGACTGGTTCAACGCCATCCACTGGAACTGCGCCGACGGCAACGGCTTCGGCCGCGGCCTGCCGATGGCGACCGACAACGCCGACAAGTGGCCCTACGCCAAACCCCTGTTGAGCTCCGTCGGGGTGGGCTGCGCGCAGATCACCGGAGCCTCGGCCGCCTACCGGGACCTGCTGCGGATCCGTACGTCCGAGCAGGCGTTCTCCCTCGGCAGCGCCGGACAGGTGCAGTCGAAACTCGCCTTCCCGCTGTCCGGGAAGGACGAGACGCCCGGGGTGATCACCATGCGGCTGGGTGACCTGGTCGTCGTGTTCAACGCGACGCCGACGACCCAGCGGCAGACCGTCGGCGCGCTCGCCGGGACGGGCTACCGGCTGCACCCGGGGCAGGCGTCAGGCGCGGACCCTATCGTCAAGTCGGCCCGTTATGAGCGGGAATCGGGCACATTCGCCGTTCCGGGTCGCACTGTGGCGGTGTTCTCCCGGACCGCGTGACGGCGCACTAGCGTGGTGGGGGCGGGCCCGGCGCGGGCCCGCCCCCACCCGCACCTGCCCTCGAGGGGCGTCGGCACATGAACGGGAACGGTAAGCAGCAGACGACGGACACCACCGTGCTGGTCGTCGACGACACGGCGGCCGGCCGCTACGCCATGGGCGCGGTGCTGCGCCGCGCCGGACACCAGGTGGTGCCCGTGGCGAGCGGCAAGGAGGCGCTCGTCGAACTCGACGTACGGCTGCGCTCGGGCACCCTGCCCGACGTGGCGCTGGTGGACGTGGGCCTGCCGGACATGAGCGGCTTCGAACTGTGCCGCCTGGTCAAGGCCCGCCCGCCGATGGCCGCCCTGCCCGTGGTGCACTTCTCCGCCGCCGCGGTGGCGACCGGCGACCGGTGCCGCGGGCTGGACGCGGGCGGCGACGCCTATCTGACCGTGCCCGCCGATCCGCGCGAGATCCAGGCCGTGGTCCGGGCGGCGCTGCGCGGGGCGCGCCGGGGCACCGGCGCGGAGACGCTGGTCCACCGGCTGACCCAGCTGTCCGAGGCGATCGTCACCGTGCAGGCCGCGCGCAGCCCGACGGAGCTGGCCGGTGCGGCGGCCGAGGGCGCGGCCCGGCTCACCGGCACCCCGGCCGTCGTGTTCGTCGCCGGACCGGACGGGGAGCTGTACCGGGGCACGTCCCGGGACCTCGACATCCTCGGACTGCCGGGCGCGGACGCGGACGCGGAGGAGACCGTGGCGCGGCTGCTCCCGAGGATCGCGGAAGGACGCGGCGGGGTGCAGAGCGTCGTCGTGCCCGCGCCGCTGTGGCCGGTCGGCTTCTTCAGGCCCGGCGTGCGGGACGACGCCCGGCTCGTGCTGACCCTGACCCAGGGCCGGCGCACGCCGGTCTGCATCGCCACGCCCGCGCGCTCCGGTCACGGCGCGGATCCCGAGCGCGACGGACTGCTCGCCCGCCTCGCCCAGGCCACCGCGCTCGCCGCCGAACCCCTGCTCAGGTACCAGGTGGAGCGCCATGTCGCCCTCACCCTGCAGCACAGCTTCCTGCCCCGCCCGGACCGCCTGCCCGAACTGCCCGGCGTCGACCTGGTGGTCCGTTACGTGCCCGCGTCCCACGACACCGAGATCGGCGGCGACTTCTACGCCGTGCTGCGCACCGGCGCCGGAGTGCTGACCGCGGTCGGCGACGTCGTCGGACACTCGCTGGACGCGGCCACCGTGATGGTGGAGATCCGGCACGCGCTGCGCGCCTACTGCGTCGAGGACGGCGACCCCGCCGTGCTGGCCGGACGGCTCGACCGGATGCTCCAGCGCTACCACCCGGACGTCACCGCCACCGTCTGCCTGGCCCTCGTCGACCCGGACAGCGGGCGGCTGCGCATCGCCAACGCCGGTCACATCCCGCCGCTGCTCCTGCGCGGCGAGGGCGGCGCCGAGTACGTCGACGTCGCCGGACCCCTGCTCGGGCTCGGCCTGGACCGTCCGGCCCCCACCGAGGTGGTGCTGCGCCCCACCGACCGGCTGCTCATGATCACCGACGGTCTGATCGAGACCCGCGGCATCGACCTCGGGACCTCCATGCGCCATCTGCGCACGGTCGCGGCCGGTACCCCGCCCGGGCTCGACGTCCTGTGTGACCTGCTGCTGGACTGTTTCGGCCATGACCGGGAGGACGACATAGCGATGCTGGCCCTGCGGCTAGGGTGAGCCCAGGTTCCCAGAACAGGAGTTCCCCATGCCGCAGATCACCGTCGACTACTCGCAACGGCTCGCGGACGGCTTCGACCGGCCCGGCTTCGCGCGGGCACTGCACACCGCCACGGTCGAGATCGCGGCCGCGAAGCCGACGGCCTGCAAGACGCAGTTCCGCCGGACCGAGGACACCGTGGTCGGCCCGGACACCGAGGGGCATGCCGTCGTGCACATCCACATCGGTCTGCTGGCCGGCCGTACCGAGGAGACGAAGGCCCGGCTCACCGAGACCGCGCTCGAACTGCTGCGCCAGTACGTGAAGCCCGTCGACGGACTCGCCCTGCACGCCTCCGCAGAGGTCCGCGACCTCGACCCGTCGTACCGGAAGTACTGAGCACGTTCCTCAGGACGCGAGCGCGATCAGCCGGGCGGCCAGGTCGCTGAAGGGGCCGTCGGCCGGTTCGTCCTGGAGTATCGGCCGCAGCACCGCGCGCATCTCGTCGTCGAACGCGGCGCTCACGGCGGTGAGCGCGGCGAAGTCGTGCACGAGCTGGATCTCCAGCTCGGCACGCGCGATGCGCCGGCCGTCGAGCCAGATCAGCGCGGTCGACTCGGCGAGCGAGATCCAGGAGCGGATCACCAGCTCGAGCCGCGCGGGAGGGTCCGTGACCCTCAGATGCGCGAGGATGTGCTCGTAGGCGGCCTGCCGTACGGAGTCGATGAGCGCGTTGGTGGTCGAGGAGCCCACCGCGGGGCCGCCGCGCATCAGGGCCGAGAAACCGGGGCCGTGCTCGTCCACGAAGTCGAAGTACCGGCGCATCACCCGCAGCAGCCGCGCCCCGAGCGGCCCTTCGTGCGGTTCCGCGAACCGGCCCGCCAGATCCTCCGAGGCGCGCTTCAAGGCGGCTTCGTAGAGGCTGAGTTTGCCGGGGAAGTAATGGTAGACGAGCGGTCGTGAGATGCCCGCGGCCGCCGCTATCTCGTCGATGGAGACGTCGTCGGGCGAGCGGCGGCTGAACAGTTCCAGGGCGACACGGATCAACTGCTGCCGACGCTCGTCGACTCCCATTCTGCGGCGAACCCCGGTAGTCATACGAACACCTTACCGACCCGAACCGGAACCGAACGGACCGGACGTGCCACACGCGTTCACAAATCCAACACAATTCGCTCACTTCTCGCCCGTGACACGCAGATGAGCATCGAGTCGGCGCGCTCCGCGTCCGTCAGCAGCTCGTCCCGGTGGTCGATCTCGCCCGCCAGCACCCGCTGTTGGCAGGTCCCGCAGAAGCCCTGCTCGCACGAGTACGCGGTGCCCGGCAGCTCGGCGCGCACGGCGGCCAGCACGGTGGAGTCGGCCGGTACCGTCAACGTCCGCCCGCTGCGTCGGAGTTCGAGTTCGAAGGGGCCGTCGCCGTCGGTGGAACCGCCCGGCGCGAACCGCTCCAGATGGAGCGTGGCCCCGGCCGGCAGCCGTGCGGCGACCGCCTCCATCAGCCCCTGCGGCCCGCAGCAGTAGACGGCGGCACCCGCCGGCACGTCCGCGAACAGCGCGTCGAGATCGGGCAGCCCGTCCTCGTCCTCGGAGACGAGGGTGACACGGTCCGGGCCGACCGGCCCCCCGTCCCCGCCGATCGCCCCGATCTCGCCGATCTCCGTCAGGAACGGCATCGAGGCCCGGGTACGGCCCCCGTACAGCAGCCGCCACCGCGCACCCGGCGGCAGGGCCCGCAGCATCGGCAGCACGGGGGTGATCCCGATGCCGCCCGCGACGAAGACGTACGACTCCGCCTCGACCAGCGCGAACCGGTTGCGCGGCCCCCGAACCTCCAACTCCGTCCCCACCCGCACCGCCGTGTGCACCTCGCGCGAGCCGCCCCGCCCGTCCTCGGCCAGCCGCACGGCCACCGTGTACGACGAGGTGTCCGCCGGGTCGCCGCACAGCGAGTACTGCCGCACCAGCCCCGAGGGCAGCACCAGGTCGAGATGCGCGCCCGGCTCCCAGCGCGGCAACCGCCGCCCTTCCAGGCGCAGTCGTACGACCCCCTCGGCGACCGTCTCGTAGGAGGTGACCGGCAGCCGCAGCGCCCGCGGCCGCGGCTGTCCGGAGACCGGGCGCTCCAGGGCCGGCAGCGGCCACAGCGGCGAGGCCTGGATCCGGCGGCGCAGCGCCCGCCGGGCGAGCAGCGCACTGCCCGCGAGGACCGCGACGGTCCGCAGCCTCGGCATCAGGCGGCACCCTTCTCGGCGGCGAGCGCGGCGCGTGCGGCGGGGGAGCCGGCCAGGTAGGCGACGGCCTGCGCGGTGCTGCCCTCCTGCGAGGGGTGGTAGTCACGGCCCAGATAGCGCGGGATGGACCGGACCATGGCGCCGGTCGAGGGCAGTACGCCGCTCCGGCCGCGGACGTGGAAGTCCTTGAAGGTGGCTCTGCCGTCCACCAGCGTCGGGTCGTTCGCCATGAAGAAGCGGACCCCGCGCTGCCAGAGGAACACCAGCGCCGTGAAGGCGGTCGCCCAGGTCCGCGCGCGCCGCCGGTAGCCGCCGTCGAGGTGCTGGAACAGCTCGAAGGCGACGGACCGGTGCTCGACCTCCTCGGCGCCGTGCCAGCGCAGCAGGTCCAGCATGGTCGGATCGGCGCCGCGCCGGTCCAGCTCCTCGGCGTTCAGCACCCAGTCGCCCAGGAACGCCGTGTAGTGCTCGATCGCGGCGATCAGCGCGACCCGCTCCAGCAGCCACCACCTGCGGGCCCGGCCCGGCGGCAGCGTGCGGTCGCCGAGCAGCTTCTCGAAGAGCCAGTCGACCTGCGCGGTGTACGGCGTCGGGTCGAGCCCCAGCTCGCGCAGATGCGGCAGCACCTCGTCGTGGGCCTGGGAGTGCATCGCCTCCTGCCCGATGAACCCGACGACGTCCTCGCGCAGCCGCTCGTCCCGGATGTACGGCAGCACCTGCTTGTAGACGTGCACGAACCAGCGCTCGCCCGCGGGCAGCAGCAGGTGCAGCACGTTGATGGTGTGCGTGGTGAACGGGTCACCCGGCACCCAGTGCAGCGGGGTGGCCTCCCAGGAGAAGGACACGTCGCGCGCCTTGAGCGGGATCCGCTCGTCCTCGACCGGACGGGGCACCCGGGGCTGCTTGTTAGACATGGCGTCAATGTACTGACGGGTAAGCCCGGGTGGAACCCTCGTGGCGGACTTCTTTCGCCGCCCTTCTCAGCGCAGCGCGCTGATCGACCGCCCGTCGTCCAGCGTCCCCTTGAGCCCGGCCTGCGCCCCTTCCTTCGTGCGCGCCGCCAGCAGACTGCCCCGCGAGGTCGCCCGCACCCCGCCCGTCGCACGGATCGACGCGGTGTCCCGGCTGCCCGCGGCCAGCAGGTACCAGGACCCGGACTCCGCCTTCCACAGCACACCCGCCAGCACATGCGGATCGCGCGCACCGCACGCCGACACGTTCTCCGCCTTCGCCGCGACCGCCCCGTACTTCCCGCCCGGGGTGTGGAACTGGGCCAGCACCCGCGGGCCGCCGCCGCGCCAGGTCTCGGCCCTCGTGCACACCCAGGTGGCCGTGCCGTTCGCGTCCGGCAGCGACTGCTCGGCGTACGTCCAGGCGTTCACCGACCGCACGCCCTGGCCGCGCGCGTCGGCCAGCGAGCACGCGAACGGCGCCCAGGTGCGCAGCGCCGCCGCGCCGCTCACCTCGTGGGGCGCGGTCGGCCTGCCCGAGGTCAGCCGGACCGGCACCAGCTCGCCGAGGTCCGTCAGCAGCCGGGAGCCGGAGGCGTCGGTCAGCTGGAGCACGTTCCACGAGGCGCAGTCGCCGGTCCGGGTGGCCGGGCTGGCCAGCGGTGCGGTGATCCCGCCGGTCAGGTCCAGATCCATCACCCCGGCGCCGGGCTTCATCAAGTCCCGCTCGGCCGCCTTCTTCACCCACGGCGCGGTCAGATAGCGCACGTTGCCGTCGGCCCGGCCGAGGACCACCGCGCCCGCCTCGGCGGCCGTCGCGCCGTCGACCCGGGCGAAGTCGAGGGCGGCGCCCTGCGCGCCGTCCTTCGGCTCGGCGTAGCGGGCGATGCGCAGACCGTCGTAGAGGATCACCACGCGCGCGCTGTCGACGGTCCCCGCGTACAGCAGCTGGGGCGGTCCGGCCGGCCCGCCGGACGGGGTGCCGGGGGTGACCGAGACCTGGACGCGCTCGCCGGGACGGGCCCAGACCGCGAGGGCGCGGCGCAGCAGGGCGGTGTCGCCGGTGAGGTCGCCGCGCGCGGGCCACACGGAGAAGTCGGTGCGTGCGGACGACTCCCAGGCCAGGGGTGCGACCCGGAGCAGCTTGCCGGGGTCAAGGGCGGCCTCGGCCGCGGGGTTCTGCGCGTACGCCGGAGCGGCGGCGCCGTCGGGCCCCCAGCCGTCGCCCGGCAGGGCCACCAGGGCGCCGCACACCGCGAGGGCGGCGGCCGCGGCGAGTGCCGCCCGGGAGTGCTGGCGGCGGCGCATCAGGTCGGTGGGCCGGGCCTGGAGCGCGCAGGGGTCGAACTCGGGGGAGTCGAGCAGCGCGTACTGCGCGGGCGTGGTGTCGGCCTCACGCAGCGCGGCGTCCGGGTCGCTCACGCCCGCCGCCGTGAGCACCCTGCGCACGTCGCCGTCGGGGAGCTTCTCCAGACCGCGCAGTACATGCGCGGCGCGGGCCGGTCCGGACAGGGCCGACAGCCGCTGGTCCAGGGCGAGTTCGTCCGTGCCGCCCGAGCGCGGGAACAGGCGCAGACCCCACACCTGGGGCAGCAGCGGCGGCAGCTGGGAGCGCTTCGGCCAGGCGAGGCGGCGCAGCGGCAGCCCGGCTTCCAGCGCCGTACGCACGACCTGGAGCCGGACGAAGGCGTAGCCCGGGTCGCCGTCCCGGCCGGTCGACTGGGCCGGGATAGCGGGCGCCGACGTGCGTTTGCCGGGCAGCGCGCGCTGGGTGAGGGCGTGCGCGGTCAGGACGCGCCGGCCTCGGCCCAGGCCCGGCGGCAGCACCAGATAGGCGAGCCGGACGAGCCGCGGGTAGTGCTCGACGAGCGCGGCCTCGGCCTGCTCGACGTCGACGTCGGTGGCGGACGGTGTGGGGCGCGGGGCGACATGCTGTGACTGCACGTTCAGCAGAACGAGCGAATCGGTGGTTGGTCACCGCCACTCGGGCGAACCGCGCACTGAGCCGTCCGCCGAGCGGGCCGCCTCACAGCCCGCCGGGTCAGCCCGCTGGGTCGGTCCTCCCGGTCAGCCCCCGGTCGGTCCGCCGGGGCGGTCCCCCGTCAGCCCGTCGGGTCAGTCCGTCGGCTCGACCAGCGCTCGCGCGTAGTTCGCCATCGACCGCTGGTAGCGCGGCAGATGGGGGGCCAGGGCACCCAGTACGAGGGAGAGGCCCTCGCGGTCCCGGCCGAGGCTGGACAGGCACAGCGCGAGACAGGCGCGCACGGCGTCGTCCAACTCGTCCGACGGACCGTCCAGTTCGGGAGTCAGCAGCTTGACGCCGTCCTCCGCCCGGCCGATGTTCCGCAGGGAGCTCGACAACTGGATCTTGGCGCGGCGGCCCTTGTAGCCGTCGAGGCCGCGCGCCAGCGCCTCCAGGTACAGCGGAACCGCCTTGTCCGAGTGGCCCGTCGAGTCCCAGGCGCAGGCCTGCTCGAACGGCCTCAGCGGGCTGTCCTCGGGCAGTTCGGCGACGAGCGCGTCGATCACGGCCCGGAAATCCGCCGCGTCCTCCTCGGCGTAGTCGTCGAAGGTGCCCCAGGCGGCGGTCACGCGATCTTCCCAGTCTTGGTTCACCGGCCCACCTTCGCACGAGTGTGCCTACAGTGGCACGCGGAATTCCGAGCCACTCACATCCCGTTTGAGTGCGCCGCGCGCCAGGGCCGTATCCAGGACGAGGCTCTTGCAGGGAGGACAGATGAAGGTGACCCGACCGATGCTCGCGGCGGCCGCCGCCGCGGCGGTGCTGGCGCTGGCCGGCTGCGGCTCCGGCTCGGACACGGAGGCGGCGGTGCCGGTGACGGCGACCGGCAGCCTGGAACACCTGGCCGCCGAGGTGAAGTGCGCGCCGGACATGCAGACGGACGCCGACGAGATCCGCCAGGCGGTGTGCAAGAACCCCGACGGCAAGTTCATCCTGGCGACCTTCGCCACCGACCGCGGCCAGCGCGAGTGGATCAACTCGGCCAAGGACTACGGCGGTCACTACCTGGTCGGCCGCAAGTGGGTGGCCGTGGGCGAGAACAGCACCGTGGCGGCGCTGCGCACCACGCTCGGCGGGGACATCGAGCAGGGCACCGACCACTCGGCGCACACCGGTCACTGACAGCGGACAGCGCGTACGGCACGCACGAGAAAACCGGCGGTGGGATTCTCCCACCGCCGGTTTCACCGTCGGGCTAGCCCGCTGCCGTCACTGGCAGCGCTGACCCCGGTTGATGCAGTTGGCGATCTTGTTGTTCAGGTTCCCCGACATCACGTTGATGAAGTCGTCGTGGTCGGTCGCCGCCTTGTGGAGCTGCTCCGGGAAGCCGTCCACCGCGTACGGGTTCTTGACCTGTCCGTTCTGGAGGACCGGGGCCGGAACGTTGTACACCAGGCGCATCGTCAGCTGGGGAATCGCCTTGAAGCCGCCGGCGCAGTTGCCGTTGGCGTCGGCGAAGGCGACGTGCGTGCGGTGGTTGGCGCTGTCGATGTTCTGGCCGTCCCAGCAGCTCTGGAAGGCGAACGTACGCACCACGCTGCTGCCCTTCGGGCAGATCGGGTACTGCTGCGTGAGCTGCACCTTGTTCTCGAAGCCGGTGCAGCTCCAGTGCGCGTTGGCGTTCGCCAGACCGTTGGTGGTGGTCTTCGCGTCACCGGTGATGATGCGCAGGAACTGCGGCATCGCGACGACCTTGGCCTTCGGGCTGCCGACGAACTTGATCTCCGCCTGCTTGGGGACCAGGATCTTGCCGACGTTGCCTTCCTTGCCGCCGCCGTCGTTGTTCTGGTCGAAGTCCTGCGTCCCGTTCTGGAGACGGATCACCGGCCAGTAGTACGACGACTTGTCCTGCTGGTTCTGGCAGGTCGACTCGGCCGCCGCGAACTTGTCGTTGTTCGCGAAAGCGTCGTTCGACTGGTTGCCCACGTAGTCGTGCAGGTGGTGCGCGCCGTTGGTCACGCCGGGCGCCACGATCACGTTGTCCGTGTTGTGGTTGCCGTTGGCGTTGACACCGCACTTGGTGACGAACGTACCGGTCGACGCCTGGCGGTTGTTGCGGGGCTTGGCGGCGACGTTCGCCTTGACCTTCGTGATGTCCACGAAGTCGGCCGCGTTCGGGCCGTTGCCGGCCTGACCGCCGTTCCCCGCCGGCTGCTGGCCGTTGCCGTTCTGCTGGCCATTACCGTTCTGCTGACCGTTGTTCTGCTGGCCGTTGTTGTTCTGGCCGTTGTTGTTCTGCTGGCCACCGTTGTTCTGCTGGCCGTTGTTCTGACCGCCCGCGTTGGTCTGGCTGGCGGGGGTCGCGGTGCAGGCGGCGAGGGTCTCCAGACCAGCGGGCGTGGTGCCGCCGACCCTGGTGATCTCCAGCTTGATCCGGTCGATGATGTTCGCCCGGCGGTCCTTGAGCGGCTGAAGGATGGAGTTCTGAACGAAACTCGCGTCCTTGGCCTGTGCGTCGCGGGTGGTGGCCAGACGCTGGTAGGCCTCTGTGATCTGGCGGTCTAGGTTGGCCAGTTCGCCGTCGACGTCGGTGCGGGCCTGGCTCGGCACGTTCGTCAGCTTCTGACCGATGTCCGGGCAGGAGACCGTGGCGACCTGCGCTGCGGCGGCCTTCGTCTGGTTCCACCCGTTGCTGTTGTTCGACTCATGCGCCGAAGCGTAGAAGTTCGCCCAGATCAGCCCGCCCCCACCGAGCGCTAGGGCCGCCGATGCTGCAATGGCCTTGTTGGCCAACGGCGTACGGCGTTTACGTGTATTGCGTCCCATGGAACTCCTCTGACTTCCTTGAGGGGCAGCTTCGAGGCGCCCGACAGGAGTGAAGCGGCTCCCATCCATACGGAGGTGGTCCCACGGGTGTTCAAACGTCTCAGAAATTGATGAGAGAACCTGGGCACAATCCCCCCTCAACTCCCGCATCAGTCCCACGGGTTGTGATGATCAGCGGCCCTGGTCCAGATAGGCGAGCACCGCCAGGACGCGACGGTTGTCATCGTCCGACACCTCGAGTCCCAGTTTGGCGAAGATGTTGGCGGTGTGTTTGGCGATCGCCCGTTCCGTCACGACCAGCTTGCCGGCGATCGCCGCGTTGGTCCGCCCCTGCGCCATCAGCTCCAGCACCTCCCGCTCCCGCGGCGTCAGCCGCAACAGCGGCCGGTCCTCCGACGTCCGCCGCGCCAGCAGCTGCTGGATCACCTGCGGGTCCATCGCCGTACCGCCGGCCGCAACCCGTCGTACGGCGTCCACGAACTGGTCCGCGTCGAACACCCGGTCCTTGAGCAGATAGCCGACCCCGCCGGTGCCGTCGGCGAGCAGCTCACGCGCGTACAGCTGCTCCACGTGCTGCGAGAGGACCAGCACCGGCAGACCGGGCCTGTCCCGACGGGCCCGCAGCGCGCACTGCAGGCCCTCGTCGGTGTGCGTCGGCGGGAGGCGTACGTCCACCACCGCGACATCGGGGCGCTGTTCGGCCAACGCCCGGTCCAGCTCGGGGCCGGACTCGACGGCGGCGGCGATCTCGAAGTCGTAGGCCTCCAGCAGTCGGACCAGTCCGTCGCGCAGCAGGAACAGGTCTTCGGCTAGGACAACTCGCACGGGATCTCCATGGTCACCATGGTGGGACCGCCCGCGGGAGAGCTGACGGCCAGGACGCCGTCGAATGTACCGAGCCGTCGTTCGATCCCGGTCAGGCCCGAGCCGGACCCGATCGCGGCACCACCCCGGCCGTTGTCCGTGACCGAGATCCGCAGCATGCTGTCGGCGTGGTGCAGGTCCACCCAGAGGCGGTCGGCGTCCGCGTGCTTGACGGCGTTGGTGAGGACCTCGCTGACGGCGAAGTACGCGGCCGACTCCACGGGAGCGTCGGCCCGGCCGGCCGACTCCACCGTCACCTCCGTCGCGATCGGCAACCGCAGCGCCAACGCCCGTACGGCGTCGCCCAGCCCGCGCTCCGCCAGCACCGGCGGATGGATGCCGCGCACCAGGTCGCGCAGCTCGGCGAGCGCGTCGGCGGAGGACTGCCGGGCCTGCGCCAGCAGCAGCTTCGCCTTCTCCGGGTTCTTGTCCAGGAGCATCTCGATGGTCCCCAGGTCCATGCCCATCGCCACCAGCCGGGCCTGCGCCCCGTCGTGCAGGTCGCGTTCGATGCGGCGCAGTTCGGCGGCGGAGGTGTCGACGGCGTCCCGCCGGGTCTCGGTCAGGACGCGGACCCGCTCGGCCAGTTCGGCCGGACCGGGGGCGAGGACGGCTCGGGTCAGCCGGAAGTGGGCGGTCAGCAGCCGTGGGGTGAACCGGTGGGCGAGGACCAGCAGGACGGCGGCCAGTGCCGCGGCTGCGAAGGCGGTCGTCTGGTCGCTGACCGGCACGAAGCCGTACCAGTAGGGTCCGTACTCGCCGTACGGGCCGCCCGTCATGGTCCGCCACAGCCCGGCGGCCAGCGCGAACCCCTCCAGGGGATAGAGCAACAGGACGGCCGGAGCCAGCGCGGTCACGAACCCCGCCGTCATGTCGACCAGCAGCCAGCGCAGGTCCCGCCAGGTCGCGGGATCCCGCAGCAGCGCGAGGGTACGCGTCCACGGATTGGCGTTCTCGGGCGGCGGCCGGTACGCCGACGGTATGTGCACCCCGCACCACTCGGCCGCGAGCCTGCGCCGCACATCCGCGAAGTCCCGTACGCCACCGAGGATCCAGGGGGTCGTGACGAGGCCGACACCGATCGGGACGAGTGCGATGGAGACCAGGGCCAGCGTGAAGCACAACACCGCGACCGGGAGCATCGCCAGGGCCAGCACGAGCCCCCGGACCGCGGCGAGCGTGACGTCCCGCACCTGCTGACGTCCCGCATCCCTCTTCGTGTCGTTGTTCATGGCGTCAGTCTCGCGGACCGCCGAACGGCGGTCACTGGGCCGAGGCCCCCGCTCAGGGGGTGGTGTCAGGTACACCCGCGCCGGCCGCCAGCACCTGGGCCTCCACCTCCGGATCGAGCCCCTTGAAGCTGCGGTCCGGACGCATGGGCGCCGTGCCGCCGATGTCCCGCAGCCACTTCCAGGTGTCGGCCACGGTCTCGGTGACCGGCCGGCACACCAGGCCCGTGGCCAGCGCCCGGGAGACGTCCGCGGAGTGCAGGGCGCCGTGCAGGTCGCTGCCCGGCGGCACCCACACCGGCAGCTGCGTCCACGGCTCGATGCCCGCGCCGAGGACGACGTCCGGCTCGGTCCACCGCAGCTCGGCGGTCGCGCCGGTGGCCCCTACGCACGCGTCGAGGAACTCGCCCATCGTGGCCTGTCCCTGCTCGCTGATCAGGTTGTACGGGCCGCTCGACTCCCGTTCCACCGCTTCGAGCACCCACCCGGCGAGGTCACGGACGTCGACGTACTGGAGCGGGAGGTCCCGCGGCCCGGGCGCGAGGACGGGCCCGCCCCGCGCGATCCGGGTCAGCCACCAGGGCAGCCGGCCGACGTTCTCGTACGGGCCGAGGATCAGCCCGCACCGCACCAGCACCGAGCGCTCCGCCCCGAACTCCGCCTCGGCGGCGAGCTCACCGCCCCGCTTGTCGCGCGCGTAGTCGGTCCGCTCCGCGTCGGCCGAGGCACCCTCGACCAGGGGAGCGTCCTCGGTGTACCCGGCGGGCGGCGCCCACGCGTACACCGAGCAGCTCGACACGTACACGTATCGCCGGGCGCGGTCCCGCAGCAGCCGCGCCGTGTCCCGTACCGCGCGCGGTGCCGCGGACCAGGTGTCGACGACGGCGTCCCACTCGCCGTGCGCCAGGGCGGCGAGCCCGTCGGGCCCGGTGCGGTCGCCGACCAGGGAGCGGGCGCCGGGGACGGCCGCGTGCCGCCCCCGGTTGAACACCGTCACGTCCCAGCCGCGTTCGAGCGCCGCCTCGGCCACGGCACGCCCCACGAACTCCGTACCACCCAGCACCAGAAGTCTCATGCCGGTGACTCTGCCCGGTCGTGCCGTGGCGGGGAACCCCGGTCTGCTGTCGGCAGAGAGCAGAGAGCAGAGAGCAGAGATGCGGGGAGGTGGGGAGGTGGGGATGTGGAGAGCGGCGGGAGGAGAGCGGAGAGCGCTGAGGGTGTGGTGGCTCAGTGGGCGAGCGGCGGGGAGTACTTGTAGCCGACGCGGCGGACCGTCTGGATCGTGCCGCGGTACTCCGCGCCCAGCTTGCGCCGCAGCCGGGCGATGTGGACGTCGACGGTACGGCCGTCGCCCACGTGGCCGTAGCCCCACACCGTGGTGACCAGCTGGTCGCGGGTGTGCACCCGGTGGGGGTGCGCGACCAGGTGCGCGAGCAGCTCGAACTCCAGGTACGTGAGGTCGAGTGCGCGCCCGCTCACCGCGACGGTGCGCTGCACGGGGTCGATGCGCACCACCGGCTCGCCCGCGGCCGGGCCGGCCTGCTCCTCGGCCTCCGTCCGGTCGGGCACCGCCACCGGCAGGAACGGCGGCTGCTGGTCGGCCGGGACGAGCACCAGGTAGCCGATCATCGGCGGATGGCCGGGCAGGACGGGCAGGGTGTGCTGCGGCGCGGGCAGCCAGGTGGCACCCGGCGGCAGGAAGCCGGCGACGTCCACCACCTCGTCCCGGTCGACGGCACGCAGCCGGTGCCGTCCCGGGGCGGTCGAGGGGGAGGCGGTCTTCGCGACGGGGGAGAAGGAACGAGTGGTCGCCATGAGAGGTCAGCTCTTTCGCGCGAGGAGTTCGTCGGGAAGCTCGACGACCGCGAGTTCGTGGTCGGGGCCGCCGAGGACGTACGTCGTGCGCGCTGGCCGAACGCCGGGTTTACGGCTTTAGAGGGCCGGCGCGTTCATCGCGCGGCAACACACCCGGTCGAAGTCGTGGTGCTGACGGGAAGGCCAGAAGGGCTCAAGGTCATGGCGACCCGTCGCGGTGCACTTCCGGAAGCTGGCCATGAGCCCATTGAAGCAGAAGCCGGAGCCCGGCAGGAGACTCCTCTCAAGGACCGGACGCCCCTTGGCGCGAATCTGATGCCGTGAGCCCCTGACCGACCAGCCGCTTGTGCCATGTCAGCCCCGTGACCTGGATCGCGGTGTCCGGTGAGCCGTCCCACGACGTGGACAGTCCCGCCGCGTCGAGCGCCGCGACGACCTCGCCCCCGACGGCCGCCGTGGTCTCGGCCGACCCGTCGAACCCGCCGTAGAACAGGGTCAGCCCGTGTCCCGCGGCCGCGCTCTGCGTGCACTGGGAGTGGAAGTAGACGAAGCCGCGCGCTCCCTCGCCGCGCTCGGCGCCTATCTCCGCGCTGCCGCAGCTGCGGCAGCAGGTGAAGTTCTCCCGCGCGGTGATCCCGCTCGCGTCGAGCGCCTCGAAGGCATCGGTGAGGCGCTCGGGATCGGTGATCTCCCGCCAGGTCGCCTGCTCGGCCAGCCGCTCCCGCCACAGCCGGTCGACGAGTTCGCGCGCCTGCGCCGGGGACACCGGACGGTCGTCGTCGTCGACCAGATACTCCTCGGCGTCCTCGGCGAGCTGCGCCCGGTCGTCGTAACCGCAGCGCAGCAGTTCCCTGATCCGGGTCTCGACCTCGTCGCGCACGTCGGCGGGGAGCTCCGGGACCTCCTGCGGGGCGTCCTGGACGATCGGCTCCCACGTGATGCCCGCGTCCCACCCGGCGTCCTCGCGGGCCCACCCCGTCAGGGCGGCCGCGACCCGGTCGCGGTCGCCCACAACCGTGCCGAAGAAGCGGTCGCGGCCCTCCCGGTGCTCCACCTGGTAGTCCTCGCCGTGCTCGTGCCACACCTGGACGAAGACGTCCGGGATGTCGGGTATCCGCTTGACGACCAGGTAGTGGTCGCCGGCACCGCCGATCCGGTGCACGAGTTCCCGCAGGCGTTCGGCCGAAATCCGCGCGTGCCGCTGCCGGTTCTCCGTATCGACGTTGATGACGAGACAGTCGTCGCTTCGCATGGAGCAAGACTGACACCCCCCACTGACAACGCGACAAGCGGAAGGGGCGCCCACCGGATCGGCGGACGCCCCTTCACGGGTGGGCGGGGATCAGACCTGGCCGGTCTTCTCCAGCGCGGTGCAGCAGGTGTCGACGATCAGACGCGTCACCAGGTACGGGTCGACGTTGGCGTTCGGGCGGCGGTCCTCGATGTAGCCCTTGCCGTCCTTCTCGACCTGCCACGGGATACGGACGGAGGCGCCACGGTCCGACACACCGTAGGAGTACTCGTTCCACGGGGCGGTCTCGTGCAGACCGGTCAGCCGGTCGTCGATGCCGGCGCCGTAGTTCTTGACGTGGTCGAGCGGCTTGGAGCCCTCGCCCAGCGACTCGCACGCGGTGATGATCGCGGCGTAACCCTCGGGTCCTTCGCGCATCGCCTTCGTGGAGAAGTTGGTGTGCGCGCCCGCGCCGTTCCAGTCGCCCTTGACCGGCTTGGGGTCGAGGGTCGCGGAGACGCCGAAGTCCTCGGCGGTGCGGTAGAGCAGCCAGCGGGCCACCCACAGCTGGTCCGAGACCTCCAGCGGGGACAGCGGGCCTACCTGGAACTCCCACTGGCCGGGCATGACCTCGGCGTTGATGCCGGAGATGCCCAGACCCGCCTGCAGGCAGTTCTCCAGGTGGGCCTCGACGATCTCACGGCCGAAGATCTCGTCGGCGCCGACACCGCAGTAGTAGCCGCCCTGGGGGGCCGGGAAGCCGCCCTCGGGGAAGCCCAGCGGGCGCGAGCCGTCGAAGAAGGTGTATTCCTGCTCGATGCCGAAGATCGGCTCCTGGCCGGCGAACTTCTCGGCGACCTCGGTGAGCGCGGCACGCGTGTTGGACTCGTGCGGCGTCATGTCGATGTCGAGGACCTCGCACAGGACGAGCACGTCGTCGCCCCCGCGGATCGGGTCGGGGCAGGTGAACACCGGCTTGAGCACGCGGTCCGAGGCGTGGCCCTCGGCCTGGTTCGTGGAGGACCCGTCGAAACCCCAGATCGGCAGCTGCGCACCCTCGGCCGGCTTGTCGGAGTCCGCCAGAATCTTCGTCTTCGAACGGAGCTTGGCCGTCGGCTGGGTGCCGTCGATCCAGATGTACTCAGCCTTGAAGGTCACGGGCCACATCCTTCGGGGGTGGGTCTCTAGGCGCACTTGCCGGTGCTGCGGCGCTGCGGCACTGGGGCGCCGCACCTGATGTGCGCAAGCCTGTCAACAGGCGATTTCCCGATCATTGCCCGACTGTGAACCCCGTGTTACCGGGGGTGCTGTGGCGCGGTTCACGGTGTGCGCGGGCCCGTTCCGCGGCGGGTCGCCGGTCGCGGTCGCGGCGAAGGGCGAGCCGGGCCGGTGGGCCGGCTCGTATGCGATGGGTGTGAGCGGCGCTGATGCGGGCAGGCCGGTGCGGGGTGGTGCCGGACCCGGACGTGCCGGTCCTGCTGCCCCTGGCCGGGAGCAGCAGGACCGGTGACACGTACGAGGTGGCGAACGTGTCCGGAGGTCCGGTCAGACGCTGCGGCGTGCCGCGTCCCCGGGCCGGGGTGCCACCTCAGGTATCTCCCTCCGCGTCGGACCTCACCCCACCTTCTCGATCAGTGCCCGGCGGATCAGGAACTTGCCGGGCTCACGGACCTGTTCGAAGGCCGCGTTGTTGAGCAGGGCGCAGCTGCCGGAGACCCCGGTGACCTGCACCGTCGTGGACTTGTTGTTGTCCAGGTTGGTGACCTTCAGCTTCGTGCCCGCCGGGAACTGGTTGCTGGACGCGGCCGGAGCGCCGCCCTCTCCGGAGAGGGTGACCGTCGAGCCGTTGCAGACCTGCTGACCGGAAGCGGCACCACCGGCGTTGTTGCCCGCGTTACCCGCGTTACCGGTGTTCCCCGTGTTGCCGGCATTACCGGCGTTCCCCGCGGGGGCGGTCTGCGCGGGAGCGGTCTGGACCGGCTGTGTGGTCTGGGAGCCCTGAGCCGATTCCCCAACCGCACAACCGGACGCCTGCTGCTGCACCTTGATCTGCGCGATGACCGCCTCGCGATTGGCGATCCGGGCCGCGGACTGCGCGTCCGGGTTGGCCCGTTGACCGTCGATGAACGACTGGTTGTTGCCGAGGGCGGTGGCCAGCCCCAGGCAGACGGTCGAGTCCCCGGCGGACAGGGTCTTGGGGGACTGGGAGGCGTTCGAGGTGCTCGCCATGACGAAGGCGCCCCCTCCCGCCACCGCCGCTGCGCTGACCAGCACCGCGAGCTTCTTCTTCGTGCTGAGCGTTTTCCTGCGTGACATGCGCGCCATCCTGAGAGGTAGGGGTGCGTACGCCGCTATGTACGAGATGCCGAACGAAGTTACTCAGTGGTTACAGGAGTCACCCAAGTAACCTGTGTCACAACGCAGTTGACGTGCGGGTTCACGATCCGGGGCGGGCCATGGCGTCCCGTACGGCCTCCTCGGTCCGGGCCACCACCGCCGTGCCGTCGTCCGCGGTGATGATCGGACGCTGGATGAGCTGCGGATGCTCGGCGAGCGCCCGGATCCAACGCTCGCGCGAACCGGGCTCCCGCGCCCACTCCTTCAGACCGAGCTCCTTGGCGGCGGCCTCCTGGGTGCGCGTGATGTCCCAAGGTTCGAGGCCGAGCCGGTCGAGTACGGCGCTGATCTCGTCCTGCGTCGGCACGTCCTCCAGATAGCGGCGGACGGTGTAGTCGGCGCCCTCGGCGTCGAGCAGCTCCAGGGCGCCGCGGCACTTCGAGCAGGCCGGATTGATCCAGATTTCCATGGCGCCCACGGTACGCGAAAACCCGTCTTTCTCAGGCGTCACTGAGCCCCCGAAAGCCCTTGTGGCCAGGGGCTTTTGTCAGTGCCGGACGGTAGAATAGAAGCAGTGTTCGAGGGTGTCGCCGGGGTGGTCGGACCTCGGGGGGACGCCCTGATCGCGACAGGAGGATGCCTGTGCCCGCTGCCGCACTGAAGCGGAAGACGTTGCCCACCCAGTCCACCGCCAAGCGTGCCGTCCTGCTCGACACGCCCTACGCACCGGTCGCGAAGCGACCGCTGCCCCCCGGGCGCCCGCGCGAGTGGTACGTCACGCACAACCGCCGCCTCAAGGCGATGCGCCTCGCCATCGCCCTGCTCGACTCCGGCGTCTACCTGCCGAACCAGGCACGCAACGAGACGATTCGGAGCACGGCGGAACAGATCGGCGTCCACCCGCCGTCGGACACGACGTGCCACATGGTGCGCGCGCTGATGCGCTACGCGAGGTGAGCGGCGGCGCCGGGCGTGGTCTCCTACCGACCGCGCCCGGCGCCGGTCCGCTCCGTGCGGACGGCTGCCGTCCGTCGTTCCGGGTCCGTCGTCCGATGGTGCCGGTCCGCTCCGTGGGGGCGGCTGCTGTTCGTCGTTCCGGGTTCGTCGTCCGTCGTGGGACGTGCCGTCCGTCGTTACGGGAGTCGGCGGCGCCCCCATCACCCCCGCCGCGGCCTGATCGGTCTTGTCCTCAGGCGCCGGACGGGCCCGATTCCGCCAACTCCCGCTCCACCGGCGTCCGGAACCGTGGCGTCACCCTTGTCGTTCCCAGCCATCCCCGCAGCCGCTCCGCCTCGGCCGAGATCAGCGCCTGCGCCTCCCGGCCCGCGCCGTCCCCCGAAGGCACCCGCCACACGATCTCGCCGTCCGGCCGCTGCGCCCAGCTGCCCACCACCCGCCCGTTCCACCACACCGTCGGCCCCACGTTCCCGCTGCCGTCGAACAGCGACGGACGCAGTTCCGGCGCCAGGTACCAGTCCCGCTGCTGCCAGCCCATGGCCGTCGGATCGAGCCCCGGCAGCAGCGCCGCCCACGGCTCCTCGGGGCCGGTCACGGGATCGACGTCGCCGTCGGTGACGTAACCCGTGCCCTCGTCCAGGTCCACCTCCCGCGCCCCGATCGCGGCAAGCGCCCGGCGGACGTCCGTCACCCGCCACCCCGTCCACCACTTCAGGTCCGCCTCGGTCGCCGGCCCGCAGGCCGCCAGCCAGTGGCGCAGAAGCTCCGCGCGTGCCTCGGCGGCATCCAGCTCGGGGTGTTCGGGGGCCGGCGCCCAGCGGAACTGGCTGGACGTCCACGAGCCCAGCGGGCGCCCGCGGACCACCTTGCCCTCCACCCCCAGCACCCGCAGCAGCCGCGTGGAGACGGTGTGGACGCCCTCGTAGCTCTTCCCGGCCGCGTACACGAACCGCTCCCGCAACCGGGGCTCGTCCCCGGCCAGTTCGGCCGCCGTCGCCTGTCCGCGCCGGGCCAGCACGGCGAGGGCCGACTCCTCGACCTCCGTCAGCCAGGCCGCGTCCGGCGCGCCGGCCTTCGCCATGTCCTTCAGCAGCGAGGCGCGCTCGCGGGCGGCGACGTCGAGGCCGGTCGAGGCGTGCACGACCGCGGCCAGGTCGGTGGGGAAGACGAACACCGTGTGCCGCATGCCGTGCATCCGGACCAGCGTGCGGTCGGTGTAGAGCGCCCGCTCGGTCGCGGAGACCGTCGTCGCCGGTTCGGCCAGGCGCGCGCCCAGCGCCAGGTACACCGTCGCCGGATCCGTGCCGTGCAGGGCCACCAGGGAACGGGCGACGTCCTCCGGGACCGCCGCCCGTGCCGAACCGGCCAGCCGGTGGCGCAGCGCCAGCCGGGCCCGCCGCTCCGCCACGCCGATGTACCGCTCCCCGCCCATGCCGACCTCCGCCCGCCCGCGTACCACTGACCTGAGGGCATCCTCGCCCACGCCACTGACAACGGGGGCCGGTCCGGACCGTCACACGATCGCCGTCCTGGGCATGCGGCACGCCCGCCCAGGGCTTTCACTGCCCTCAGAGGGTGAGTTCGGCGGGTGGGTCTCCAAGGGTGGATTCGGCAGGGAGGTCGGATGAAGCTGCACGGTACGCGGCGCGGGGCACGGAACGCGTTCCCGGGCACGGCACGGCCGGGCACGGACACCGGCTCGTGAGCAGCCCGGTCGACCGCGCCCAGCGCGGCAGGGACGCCCGCAAGTACGTGTCGCGTTCCGCGCACGGCCTCTGGCTGCCGTCCGTCGAACGGCCCGACCCCGTCGTCGTACTGGAGCGGCAGGGACGGGACCGGCTGCCGGAGCTGCTGCCGATCCGCTACGGGCGCATGATCGCCTCCCCGTTCGCCTTCCTGCGCGGGTCGGCCGCCGTGCTGGCGGCCGACCTCGCCGCCCAGCCGCACACCGGACTGACCGTGCAGCTGTGCGGGGACGCCCATCTGCTCAACTTCGGTCTCTACGCCTCCCCGGAACGCAAGCTGCTCTTCGGCCTCAAGGACTTCGACGAGACGTTCCCCGGGCCCTTCGAGTGGGACGTCAAACGACTGGCGGTCTCCGTCGCCGTGGCCGCCCGGGAGAACGGCCACACCGAGACCAAGGTGCGCCAGGGCGTCCAGGCGGCCGTGGCCGGGTACCGCACCGCCATGCGGCGGCTGGCCCGGCTCGGTGAGCTCGCGGTCTGGTACGAGTGCATCGACGCCGACCTGCTGCTGCCCCTGGTGCGGTCCGGGCGCCAACGCCGCCGCGCCGCGTCCAGCCTCACCCGCGCCCGTCGCCGCACCAGCCTCCAGGCGGTCGGCAAGCTGACCGAGATCGTCGACGGCCGGCGGCGCATCATCCAGGATCCGCCGTTCCTGGAGTCGGCCGGCGCCTCCGACGCCGCCGCGCTGCGCAAGATCTTCAGCGACTACCGCTCCACGCTCACCGAGGAGCGCCGGCTGCTCCTGGACCGCTACCGCTTCGTCGACGCCGCCCGCAAGGTCGTCGGCGTCGGCAGCGTCGGCACCCGCTGCTTCCTGGTGCTGCTCGCCGGACGGGACGACGACGACCCGCTTTTCCTCCAGATCAAGGAGGCCGGACAGTCCGTGCTCGAGGCGCATCTGCCGAGCGGGCCGTACGTCCACCCGGGCCACCGGATCGTCGCCGGGCAGCGGCTGCTCCAGGCCGCCGACGACATCTTCCTGGGCTGGATGACCGGGCCGCAGGGCCGCGCCTTCTACTGGCGGCAGCTGCGCGACACGAAGTGCTCCGCGGACGTCGCCGGGATGGGCCCGGCGCTCCTGCACGCGTACGCCCGGCTGTGCGGCACCGCTCTGGCCCGCGGACACGCCCGCTCCGGCGACCGGGTCGCCATCGCCGCCTACCTCGGCGGCGCCGACACCTTCGACCGGGCCGTCGCCGACTTCGCGCTGAGTTACGCCGACCAGACCGTCGCCGACCACGCGGCCCTCGGCGCGGCCGTGGCGGCCGGAGTGGTGTCAGCCGCCCCGGGCGCCTGACGCCGAATCAGCCGCCCCGGGCGCCCGACGCTCGACTCAGCCGCCCCGCTCGACCAGCCCCCGCGCGTACGCCTCCAGCCGGCTGCCCGGTATCTCCGGCACTCCCGGTACCTCCGGCGTTTCCGGTGCCCGCGGCACCTCCGGCGCCGGTTCCGTCCAGCCGTGGTCGCCGAGGCCGGTCAGTACGGCCGCCGCGAACTTCTCGCGGTCCGCCGGGTGGTCGCGCAGCCACCGCCCCAACTGGTGATCTGCGTCGGGGAGTTCGAGACGGGTGTACCGCGCGCGGGTCGTGAGCGCGTCCTGTACCGCCTCCGTCACGGCCGGCGGGATGACCGCGTCGCTCCCCGGGACCGCCAGCACCGCCCGGCCCGTGTACGCGCGCAGCGCGTCGAGCGCGGGCGCCCCGCGCCAGCTGTCGGGCGTACGGATGATCTGGCTGAACCGGCCGGTGCCGTCCCCGAACGGCACCTCCCACGCCTCGGCCGCGTACACCGCGGGGGCGCACAGACCCAGCGCCACCACCCGGTCCCCGTAGTGCGCGGTCAGGTCCGCCACCGTCTGCCCGCTCATGCTGAACCCCACCAGCACCAGCGGGCCGTCCGCCGGGGCGTGCGCGTCGATCACGGACACCGCCTGCTCGAAGCGGCGGCGCAGGCTCAACTCCCGCAGTGCTCCGCTGCTTTCGCCGTGCCCCGAGAAGTCGAAGGCGACGGCGTGGCAGCCTCGGGCGGCGAACTCCGCTTGGAGCGGGAGGAGCCGCTCCTTGCTGCCGTTGCCGGCGCCGTGCAGCAGGACGACGGTGGTCCCGCCCGGACCACCGTCGCCGTCGTCCTCACTGCCACCGCCGTAGGTGCCGCTCAGTCGTTCACCGTCGGTGTCGTGCCTGAAGGAGGAGAGCTCGCTCATGCGCCCATTCACTCACGGCGCGCCCGGCACACCCGGTTCGGGGACCTCAGGACGAGGACTTCTCCTGCGGGACCTTCCGCTGCGCGGACTTCTGCTGCGCGGCCGGGTCCTGCGCGGCCGGGTCCTGCGGGGCCGGTTGGTGGGCGGCCGGTCGGGGGGCGGCCTCCGTCTGCGGTGCCCGGGCCGCCTCGATCGCCTCGCGCAGCGCCTCCTCGTCGGCCTTGCTGAGCGAGGTCTGCACCAACTGGCCGCCGTAGGAGGCGATCTGCGGCACCACCTTGTCCCCGGCCGCGTGCTTGACCAGGACGAAGAGAGCCGCCGCGCCGGGACGCAGGTTCTGGCTGAGGTCCTTCATGAAGTTGTCGTTGATGCCCGTGTCGGTGAACGCGCCCCCGGCCGCACCGGCCGCCGCGCCCACCGCGGCGCCGAGCAGCGGAGCCAGGAAGAGCAGTCCGATCACACCGCCCCACACCGCGCCGCCCGCCGCTCCCATCGTGGTGTGGTTGACGGCCTGGTGCAGCTTGATCTTGCCGTCGTCGTGCCGCTCGACGACCACGGCGTCCTCCAGCTCGACCAGATGCTGCTTGGACAGCTCGAACAGCTTCTCGCGCACCTGGTTGGCGGTGGCCAGGTCGTCGTAGGCGACAACGAAGAGATTGCTCATCCGGAACACCCCTTTTGAGTCATTTTGATACGACTCTAGGTCTGGGGAAAAGGAGATGCACGCCGAGTGACCGTCCACCTACGCTGAGCACACGACACGCTCACCCATCCACGGACAAGGAGGCATCTGTCATGAGCACCGTCATCATGGCCGGAGCCGTCGTCCTGGTGGTCCTGGGGTTCGGAAACCACGTCTGGTGGCTGGCCGCCGCCGCTCTGCTCCTCGGCTACGCACGGTATGCGCGGCCCGCGGGGCACGAGCAGGGCACCACCTCGGCGACCATGCCGGGCCCCGGCACCCCGACGGGAGCGGCGCCCGCCACCTACCGGGCGTACCGGGCCCGCCGGGACCAGCAGGCCAAGTGGGAGCGCCGCTACCGTCGCGAGCGCCCCTTCGAGGCCCGCCGCCAGGACCGCGGCAACTGAACCGGCCGGCCGACCGTCGTCCACGCGCCCCCGGAGGTCACAGACCGGGGGCGCCCCACACCGGGAACCAGCGGCTCAGATCCGCCTCGACGCGCAGATCGTCGGCGAGCGCCGCCTTGACCCGGAGTTCCAGCGCGTTGTCGCGCCGCTGCTCCTGACCGGGCAGCGGCGCGAACGGGAAGTAGGTCGCGCGTTTGTAGAGGTAGACCAGCGCCAGCCTGCGACCCGCGTCGCCGCCTTGTCCCTCGAACCCCGCCAGCGAGCACAGCAGCTGCGGCCCGAAGCCGTTGGCCTCCATCGACGTGTTCACCGCGTGCAGATCGTTGACCAGGAGCGCCAGCTCGTCGGGGGCCCGGCGGGAGATCAGCCAGGAGTAGCCGTACTCGTCCTGCGTCAGCTCGACCGGGGGGCCGGTGCGGTCGGCGTCCGCGTCGAGCAGTGCCTGGACCTCGCGGTGGGTCTGCTCGAAGGCCGAGCCCTCGACCGTGGCGAAGCACACCGCACCCTGCCCGGTCGGCGTGAAGCCGGTCGCCGCCTCCAGCGTCACCGCCGCCGACGGCAGCGCGAAGAGCTGGTCGAGATCGGGCGCGACCGGTCTCGTACGGCCGAGCAGGATGTCCAACAGCCCCATGTTCAGCCCGCCTTCCCGGGCGCCGTGGCCTCACCCAGCTCGACGCTGATCCGCCCCAGCTGGTCGAGCCGTTGCTCCAGGCTCGGGTGGGTGGAGAAGAACCTGGCGAGGCCGGGCTCGGCGCCCAGCGCCGGGGTGAAGTAGAAGGCGTTGAAGGCCTGGGCCGTGCGCAGGTCCTTCGTCGGGATCCGGGCGATGTCGCCGGAGACCTTCGTCAGCGCGGCGGCGAGTGCCGAGGGTCGCCCGGTCAGCTGTGCCGCCGCCCGGTCCGCGGCCAGCTCCCGGTACCGGGACAGGGCTCTGATCAGCAGGAAGCTGATCGCGTACACCGCCGCCGAGACCCCCATCACGACGGCGAACACGGCCAGGGTGTTCTGGTCCTTGCGGCCCCGCCCGCCGAACAGCTCCGAGTAGAAGGCGAACCGCACGACCAGACCCGCGACCACTCCGAGGAAGGACGCCACCGTGATCACGGCGACGTCCTTGTGCGCCACGTGCGACAGCTCGTGCGCCAGCACGCCCTCCAGCTCCGCGGGCTCGAGCCGGCGCAGCAGCCCGGTGGTCACGCAGATCACCGCGTGGTCGGGGTTGCGCCCGGTCGCGAACGCGTTCGGCATGCCCATCTCGGACACCGCGACCACCGGCTTCGGCATGTCCGCGATCGCGCACAGTCGGTCGATCACGGCGTGCAGCTCGGGATGCTCCTCCCGCTCCACGATCCGGCCGTGCATCGCGTAGAGCGCGATCCGGTCGGAGAACCAGTACTGGGCGGCGAGCACACCCGCCGCGACGACGACGACCAGGACCCACGACTTCAGCAACACGATCAACGCGGCGACGAACGCCACGTACAGCAGTCCGAGCAGGAACAGCGTGACCGTCATCCGCACGGTCAGCCGCCGGTCGCTCCGGAATCGGCTCTGCATCTGCATCACCCCGCAGTCAGGCACTCGTCCCACTGCCCAGTGTGCACCTGACCTGGCCCATGAAGCGGTCGTGCACGGCTCTAGGAGCCGCAAAGGCCTGCCCCCGCTCCGCGCGGCGAAGGCCCGCTCCCGCCGTTCAGTACGACGACCGCAGGTTGGCGTACCCCAGGAGCAGGATCACCCCGACGACACAGCCGAGCACCAGCACCGTGGACAGCCACGACGAGCGGCGGGGTCCGGCCGGCCCCGGGTCCGCGCGGAACGGCACCGGTCCCGGCGGGTTGTCCTTCCAGCGTGCCGCGAGCATCCGGGCCCGGGCCGAGGGCTCCTTGTGCTCGGCCGCGCTCGCCCACCTGTGGTCGAACTCGTACTCGGAGTCGTGCTGTTCGGCCATCCCCGTTACCTTTCTGCTTCCGATCACGTCAGGGGAATCACCCCCCTCCGTAAGAAGCCTGTGAGGCCCGAAAGGTTGTACGGAACGCCGTACGAAGAGCCCACCCCGACGACGACGCCCCGCCTCTGCCACGGATGTGGCACGACGCTCTTGGAGCTGTTGACCTCCCTTGTGCGACCCGGGAGAGTCACTGCGGCGAGCACCGAAGGGTAGGTATGAACATGGCCGGCACCTCGGCACCCTCAGAGCGGGAAGGCATCGCGAGAGGCTGTGTGACCGTGGGCCTGATCGCGGGGTTGGTGCCGCTTGGCGGGCTGCTGCTCCTGTTGAGTTTCATCGCCACGGTGGAGATCGACTCTCCAGATGCATTCGCGGGGTGGCGGGACAACCTCAGCAGCCTTGCGCTGTTTCCGCTGGCCCTCAGCGTTGCCACGCTCCTCGGGGCGCTAGCAGCCACCTTGCGGGTGTCTCGGCGCGTGCGGCCGCTCGTCGGCGTGGTGTGCGGTCTGCTGCTCGTCGCGGCCTGCTATAGGGCGTACACGATTGCACCGATGCTGAAGTGCTGGGGTCACAATTCCATCGCGCGGCAGGCGGACGGCTCCTATGACTGCGCTGACCGCTGACCGCTGACCGCTCACCGGTGGCCTTGGCCATCCACTTCTGTCCGGTTCGCGGCCGGCGTACGGGAGCCGACCGCCCCGCATCCGAGGTCCGCCTCCGCGCGGCGTGGAAGCGCGTGGCCGCTTGAGTCAGAAGAGGAAGTCGACCAGGGCTGCGGCCCCGGCGCCGTACGCCTTCCAACGGTGTGACGTGCGGCAGTAGCGCCGCGGCCTGCGACGTCCCGCCGGGGTGACGTTCGCCTGGCACCACCGGCAGCGAAACCCACCGTGATCCCGGCCGTCGTCCTCCCGCTGAGCCCTACCCATGAGCAGAACCCTAGCTGACCCTTCAGTCAGTTACTCGACAGGGCTGTTCCCGACGAACAGGGCGCTGCCTGAAGAACAGGCAGCCGGTCCGCCCGCCGTACCTGCCCGGCCTGCCGGCGCGATGTCGGATACGTCATCCCCACCGCGCTCGGCATCTGCGTGCCCTGCGCCTACCCGGACCGGTAGGACGCGAGGAACACCAGCTCAGTCCGGAGACCCGAGCCACCCCAGCAGGTGCCCGATGTACCGGACTGCACGCACGACGTTCAGGACGAAGCGCAGGCCGAACCGCTCGGCCGCGAAGACAGCGAGCACCACCGCGAACGCTGCCTGGGCCGCGTGCCCGGGCGAGCAGAACAAGCGCGGTATTCGCCGCTCCCGCAGCACGTTGTCGCATCTCAGGCACGTACGGCCTGCAACCTCGGTGGCGCTCTGCGCCTCGATCTCCCCACCCATGCGCGCGAGGTTAACGCGTCCCGCAGGCCGCCCGCTCCACCACCCACCCCGATCAACTCCCCTTGAGGGGAACGCACATGAGCAAGCCCGACATCAGGAACTACTTCAACATGTACCTGTGGGAGCCCGCCCTGATCACGGCCGGCGTCATCCCGGAGCGGGGCCCGGGGAGCGGTCCGGTGCGCCGGCCCGCCCTGCGCCCGCGGTAGCCGTTCGCGGTGCAGGGCCCGAAAAAGGCCGCCGGCCGTGCTCCCTCCAGTGGAGGAAGAGCACGGCCGACGGCCCACAGCCGGCCCAGGTCAGAGCGGATACCCGCTCTGACCTGGGGCGATATCACACGTCGAAGTAGAGCTCGAACTCGTGCGGGTGCGGGCGCAGCTGGAGCGGAGCGATCTCGTTCGTGCGCTTGTAGTCGATCCACGTCTCGATCAGGTCGGACGTGAAGACGTCGCCCGCGAGCAGGAACTCGTGGTCGGCCTCCAGGCGGTCCAGCACGGCCGGGAGCGAGGTCGGGACCTGCGCGACGCCCGCGTGCTCCTCGGGCGCCAGCTCGTAGAGGTCCTTGTCGATCGGCTCGGCCGGCTCGATCTTGTTCTTGATGCCGTCCAGGCCCGCGAGCAGCAGCGCGGAGAAGGCGAGGTACGGGTTGCCGGAGGAGTCGGGCGCGCGGAACTCGACGCGCTTGGCCTTCGGGTTCGAGCCGGTGATCGGGATACGCATGGCCGCGGAGCGGTTGCGCTGCGAGTACACCAGGTTGACCGGGGCCTCGAAGCCGGGCACCAGACGGTGGTACGAGTTCACCGTCGGGTTGGTGAAGGCCAGCAGCGACGGGGCGTGCTTGAGGATGCCGCCGATGTAGTAGCGGGCCATGTCCGACAGGCCCGCGTAACCGGCCTCGTCGTAGAAGAGCGGCGAGCCGCCCTGCCACAGCGACTGGTGGACGTGCATGCCCGAGCCGTTGTCACCGAAGATCGGCTTCGGCATGAAGGTCGCGGTCTTGCCGTTGCGCCAGGCGACGTTCTTCACGATGTACTTGAAGAGCTGAAGGTCGTCGGCCGCGGCGAGCAGCGTGTTGAACTTGTAGTTGATCTCGGCCTGGCCGGCGGTGCCCACCTCGTGGTGCTGGCGCTCGACCTTGAGGCCGGAGGCGGCCAGCTCCAGGGAGATCTCGGCGCGCAGGTCGGCGAAGTGGTCGACCGGCGGGGTCGGGAAGTAACCGCCCTTGTAGCGGACCTTGTAACCACGGTTGTCCTCGATGGCGCCGGTGTTCCAGGCGCCCGCCTCGGAGTCGATGTGGTAGAAGGACTCGTTCGCGGAGGTCTGGAACCGCACGCTGTCGAAGACGTAGAACTCGGCCTCGGGGCCGAAGTACGCGGTGTCGGCGATACCGGTCGACGCGAGGTAGGCCTCGGCCTTCTTCGCCACGTTGCGCGGGTCACGGGAGTACTGCTCGCCCGTGATCGGGTCGTGGATGAAGAAGTTGATGTTGAGGGTCTTGTCCCGGCGGAACGAGTCGACGCGGGACGTCGACAGGTCGGCGCGCAGGGCCATGTCGGACTCGTGGATCGCCTGGAAACCGCGGATCGACGAGCCGTCGAAGGCGAGCTCCTCGTCCGGGTCGAACGCCTCGACGGGCAGCGTGAAGTGCTGCATGACGCCCGGCAGGTCGCAGAAACGGACATCGACGAACTTGACGTCCTCATCCGCGATGAACTTCTTGGCCTCGTCGGCGTTCTGGAACATCCAGCTCCTCCTACTCCCGACCGTCCCGCCGGGGTGGTAGTTCGTTTGTGCGGCCAGTGCGGTGGCACACATTGTCCCCGACCCTAGGGATGCGTGATTTCTCGGGCGTGACCCGTTTGTTTCACAGACGTTAACCAGGTCTGGTTACACCGTAGCCCCGACCCACCCCGGCGTCCCCCGGTCATATACGGCCGCAGTACCGTGGACGGGTGGACAACAGGCAAGCAATCGGATCGTGGCTTTCCGGGCCGCGCGCGGCCATGGAAGACGCCGGTGCCGACTTCGGATACCGGGGCGAACAGCTCGGTCTGCCGCAGGAGGGGCCGGGTTCGGTCGCCCGCGCGGGACGGCGGCTCGGGGCCCTCGCCGTGGACTGGGGGCTGTGCCTGTTGATCGCATACGGCCTGATCACGGACGGCTACGACCCGCGGACCGGCAACTGGACGCTGCTCGTCTTCTTCGTGCTGGGCGTCCTGACCGTCGGCACGGTCGGCAGCACCCCGGGCAAGCGCGTCTTCGGTCTGCGCGTGGTCGCCCTGGCCACCGGCACCGTCAACCCGCTGCGCGCCCTGCTGCGCACGGTCCTGCTGTGCCTCGCCCTCCCGGCCCTGATCTGGGACCGCGACGGCCGTGGGCTGCACGACAGGCTGGCCGGCACGGTCGAGGTCCGCATCTAGCGCCCAGCGCCGCTTGCCGGTCCAGGGTCTGCCGACCAGATCCAGCGCCTAGCGTCTGCCTGCCGGGTCCAGTGCGTGCCGGTCGTCCGGGGTGTGTCTGCCTGCCGGGTCCAGTGCGTGCCGGTCGTCCGGGGTGTGTCTGCCTGCCGGGGTCCAGTGCCTGCCGGTCGTCCGGGGTGTGTCTGCCGGTCCAGCGCGCGCCCGTCCGCTTCTTCCCGCCGGTCCAGCGCGCGCCCGTCCAGCGTCTTCCCGCCGGTCCGACGCGTGCCCGTCCACGTCCGCCCGGCAGAGCGTGCCGAGGCCGCGTCCTGGCACCGGTCACGCGAAAGGGGCGCCCGGAGTGATCCGGGC
>NZ_JBHWCC010000048.1:0-76318 GCF_042735715.1 Streptomyces sp. NPDC059582 | reverse complement strand
GAATCGGCCGCACTCTGGTGAGGCATCACCTGAGTGCGGCCGAGCCGAATCAGCAGGTTGCGTTCAGACCGGCCCAGTCGGCGCGGTCGTTGTAGCCGCCGTCGCCGGCGTCGCCGACGACGAGGTCGAGCACCCGGACGCCGGTCAGGTCGATGTCGGCCTGGCGGACGTCGTCGCGGGTCAGCACACCGCTGTCGAACAGCACCCGGCCGTCACCGATCACCTGGAAGGTGGACGTGCCGCCCTCAGGTCCGACGTTGCGCACCGCGTCGTCGATACCGGCGGTGGCGGTCAGGCGGCTGCACCGGTCGCCGAGGTAGTAGCGGATCGTGGAGGGCGAGGCGACCCCGATCCCGGTCGGGTGGACCTGGCCGAGCATGCTGATCGGCGACCCGCCGCCGACGCTCTGGTCGACCGTCGGGCTCATCCACCCGCTGGTGGCGCTGATCCACTCGTGGTGCGAGAGTGCGACATCGCCGTCCGGGGCCGCCGGTGCGACCACTATCGGCGTGGACGACTCCTGCCGCAGCCGTCCCTTGCCGATCACCTCGTACGACGTGGTGGCGGCCAGTTGGGCGTTGCCCGGCGCGGCGGTGCCCGGCAGGGTCACGGTGAAGGCGAAGGTCGCGGAGTGGTCGGAGGTCAGCAGCTTCGGCGCCTTGCCGACCGGACGGGCCGTCCAGCCGTCGGGCACCTTCAGCTCGACCCGCGGCGCGAGGACCGGCTGCGCACCGTCGTTGCGGACGGTGACCTCGACCCGGGCCTGGTCGCCGCCGGCGACGAGCGGGGCGGTGCCGGCCGGCACCGCGTCGTCACCGACCTGCGTCACCTGCGGCAGGCCGGCGACGACGTGCGGAACTCCGGGCTTGCCCGTGGCCCGGCCGACCCGGAACAGGGCCGCGCCGTGGGCGGGGACGGCGGCACTGATGGTGCCGGCGCTCTCGGTGACCTGGTCGGTCCAGGCGTTCTTCAGGGTGAACCGGTGGCCGGACAGCCCGACCGACGACGCCTTCGTGGTGAGCGTCGCCGGGCTGTCGCCCCGGTTCAGCAGCACCACGGCACGCTCGCCGTCGGCGAGGCGCTTCACCCAGGTCTCCGTCGCACCGGCGGCCCCGACGCGGACGGCCTGGACACCGGCGGAGTCCTGGTTGATCGCGACGACGTCGCGGTCCTGGAGAATGCCGAGCGAGGTCTTGCTGAGGTGGCGGACGTCGCTGCCGATCATCAGCGGCGCCGCCGCCACCGACCAGAGCGTCATCTGGGTACGGAACTCCTCGTCCGTCATGCCCAGCTCAGGACCGAGGTAGTCCGGGTCGTTGAAGTGCCCCGGCCCGGCGGCCTCGGGGTGCCGCGCGTTCGCGTCGTAGTTCCGCAGCACGTCCTTGTACTTGATCTCGCCGACGAAGCCCACATCCGTGTACGTCCGCCAGGACTGCGCGATCTTCGGCGCATAGCTCCAGGAGAATGTCGACTGCTGCTCCTCCGGGTAGTTGCCCCAGTCGGGGGAGGTCACCGGGTTGCAGAGGTTGAAGATCATGGGGCGCTTGCCGGCGTTGTTCCGCAACGCCTGCGCGAACTCGGTGTAGACGGTCTTCGGGTCGAGGTCGGCGGCGATCCCGCAGAGGTAGTCCGCCTTGACCGCGTCGAACTTCCAGGCGGCGAACTGGTCCGCGTCGCGCTGGTAGTAGCCGTGGCTGCCGAGTCCGCACTTGCCCGGGATGTACGGGCCGGCGTCGGTGTAGATGCCGGCCTTCAGGCCCTTGGAGTGGATGTAGTCGACCAGCGGCTTCAGCCCGTTCGGGAATTGGGCGGGGTTGGGCGTCAGGTCGCCGGCCGCGCTGCGCGGGGTCGGCGCCGCCCAGTTGCCGTCGATCCAGACGTACTGGTAGCCGGTGTCGCGCAGGCCGCTGCTGACCAGGAAGTCGGCCACTGACTTGATCTCGGCCTCGGTCGGATCGCCACCCAGCGCGTAGTAGGTGTTCCAGCCCATGTACGGCGTCGGGCTGAGCGCCTGCTGAGGTGCCGGCGCGGTGACGGCGTCAGTGCCGGCCGCTGGGCCGGCGTGGGCTTGTGCCGGCACGGCCAGCAAGCCGGTCAGGAGGGCGAGGAGGACGGTGAGATGTCGTTTCACATCGGGACCTTCGCTGTCCGATCGATCAGGCGTGCCGACCCGTCCTGGTCGTGAGTCTGAGGCACCGCTCCCTCGCGGAGGGTGCGGCGGTCGGCCTTCGGACCAGGCAATGCCTGTGCGCCTGCTGTTTGTTTCCAGGATCTTGCAGCGGTTACCGACGGGCGTCAATAATAATTCCTAAATTATGAGTTACCCGTAGGTCTCGTCAGGTACCCCAACTTCCCTCTGTCGGTCGGCGTGTGACCCCGTATCAGGCGTGACGCCTGAGAGGGCGCGCGAGCTCCGTCCTCGCTTGTCCGATTTCGGCGTCTTGTGGTCTGGACGCGTGTCGGGACCGGTGACGTGGTCCGGCCGAGCTGGTACGCCGGAAACATGCGGTGTCCGGATGGGGGCGGGCTGACCGCTGCGCAGCGCGGGCGCCGGGAAGAGGTACGGATGCGGGGCTCCTCCGCCGCGATGTCGACGACGGCGCCTCCGTCGCCGGGCTGACCCGCCCACCGGCCGCCACCGGCACCCGGACCCGCACCGGCACCGGCACCGGCACCGGCACCGGCACCGGCAAGAGCCACGGGGACCGCAGCGTCGTCGTCCGGGGCATATCGACAGGGTTCAGACCGGGCGCAAAGGAGGGGAGTTGGAAGACGGTGAGCCAGTCATGGTCGGCCGCGTACTGACGCACTCCGGCCGTCCTGAGGGTGTTCAGATCGATGCCCGGACGATCACGACGTGGGCACCGAGTTGCAGATGCGCACGGACCAGAAGGCCATGGCGGTCCGGCCCCGCAGGTGCGGTGATCCTGACGACCCGTTCACCGGTCTCGCCGCATCGACCAGACCCGCACCGGAACCGAGAAGGCCAGTCGCCGCCCGGACATGCGTCGTGGCTGCGACCGCCATGCCTCCGGACGCGCGAAAGGCCGCCCTCTCGTCAGTGAGAGAACGACCTCCGACCTGCTGAAAAGCATGGTCGGGACGACAGGATTTGAACCTGCGACCCCTTGACCCCCAGTCAAGTGCGCTACCAAGCTGCGCCACGTCCCGGTGCGTCCGACGCGGCGAACCGCGTGATCACGCGAAAAGTACTTTACCCCACACCGTGGGCCGCATCGAAGGGGGCGCCGGGGAGCGGGACAATCGGCGTATGAGTGGCACATGGGGTACGGACGGCGCACGGGACCGGGACGTCGAGGGGCGGCCGCGCAGCGCTCGGCCCCGGGACGGGCTCGGGCGGCCGCTGCCGTACGGCACGGCCGGTGTGGAACGGCAGCCGGAGGGTGTCCCGCGCACCCCCGAACAGACCGTCGCCGAGGCGCAGGCGCTGCTCGACGACGGGAAGCCGTTCCACGCGCACGAGGTCTTCGAGGACGCCTGGAAGGCCGGGCCCGACCAGGAGCGGGCCCTGTGGCGCGGGCTGGCCCAGCTCGCGGTGGGGCTCACGCACGCTGCCCGGGGGAACGACACGGGCGGGGTGCGGCTGCTGCGGCGCGGGGCGGGGGCCGTCGACGAGTGGGCGTCCGGCGCCGGGGACCGGCCGTACGGGATGGATCTCGCCGGGCTGACCGCCTGGGCCCGGGAGCTGGCGGACGAGGTGGAGGCCGGCGTACGGTCCGTGGACGCGCGGGCGCGGGCGCCCCGGCTGCGCGGGCACGCGGCCCGCTGACCGGGCTCGGCCGAAAGCGTCGGCGCAGGTGGGCGCGGACGCGGTGCACGCGGTGCCGGTGCCGTACGGCAGACTCGGGGCGTGCGAAGGATTCATGTCATCGGTATCGGCGCGGGCGACCCCGACCAGCTGACCCTCCAGGCGGTCAGGGCGCTGCGGAGCACGGACGTCTTCTTCCTCCTCGACAAGGGCGAGGTGAAGAGCGACCTCACGCGGCTGCGCCGGGACATGCTCGACACCCACGTGCCGGAGGGGACGTACCGCCTGGTCGAGGCACGCGACCCGGAGCGGGACCGCCGCGCGGGAGGCGACGCGTACTCCCCCGCCGTCGGCGACTGGCGCAGCGCCCGCGCCGACATCTACCAGCGGCTGATCGCCGAGGAGCTGGGCGAGGACGACCGCGGCGCGTTCCTGGTGTGGGGCGATCCGTCGTTGTACGACAGCACGATCGGGATCCTGGAGGAGATCCTCGGCCGGGGCGAGGTCGCCTTCGAGTACGACGTCGTGCCGGGCATCAGCAGTGTCTCGGCGCTCGTCGCCCGGCACCGTACGGGGCTGAACCGGGTGGCGCGTCCGGTGCAGATCACCACGGGGCGGCGGCTCGCCGAGGGCTTCCCCGAGGACGTGGACGACGTGGTGGTGATGCTCGACGCGCACCAGGCCTTCCGGCGCTACGCCGACCAGGACATGGACATCTACTGGGGCGCCTACATAGGCACTCCGGACGAGATCCTCGCCTCGGGTCCGATCGCCGAGGCCGCGCCGCGCATCGAGCGGCTGCGCGCCGAGGCCCGTGAGCGCAAGGGTTGGATCATGGACACGTATCTGCTGCGCCGCAACCCCGACACCCGCTAGACCCCGACACCCGATGGACCCCGACCGGCCGCGCGTCCCGGCGCCTAGGGCCGGTCGAGGCCCAGGCGGTCGAGGCCCAGGCGGTCGAGGACCGCGGCGACGTCGGGCACGGACGTCACGCCCGACGGGAGCGCGGGACGGCGTACGACCACTACGGGCAGGTCCAGTTCACGGGCGGCCGTCAGTTTGGCCGATGTCGCCGTGCCCCCGCTGTCCTTCGTCACCAGCACGTCGATGCGGTGCGCGCGCAGCAGCGCCGACTCGTCGGCCGGGGTGAACGGACCGCGGGCCAGCACCACTTCCGAGTCCGGCGGCATCGGCGGCTCGGGCGCCTCCACCGACCGTACGACGAAGTGGAGTCGGGTCAGCCCGGCGAAGGCCGCGAGTCCCAGGCGTCCCGTCGTCAGCAGGACCCGCCGGCCGAGCCTCGGCAGCAGTTCGGCGGCGGCGTCCAGGGAGGCGACCGGGTGCCAGCGGTCCCCGCGGACCGGCTGCCAGCCCGGTCGGCGCAGCACGACCAGCGGCAGCCCGGTCGCCGCGGTGGCGCGGGCCGCGTTGGCGGTGATGCCCGCGGCGAAGGGATGGGTGGCGTCGGCCACGGCGTCCACCTGGTGCGCGCGCAGCCACGCGGCGAGCCCGTCCGCGCCGCCGAACCCCCCGACGCGTACGTCCCCGTCGAGAGCGCCCGGCCGTGCCACGCGTCCCGCGAGGGACGTGGTCACGCGCACCCCGGGCCACGCCGCGAGGTCGGCGGCGAGCCGGCGGGCCTCGGTGGTGCCGCCGAGGACCAGGATGTGCGGGGCCATGGCGACGAGCCTACGAGGCTCCGGGCGCCGCTTCGCCCCCGCCCTCCCCGGGGTCGGGGTTGGTCTCCGCGATCTCGGTCAGCAAAGCCGCCCGCTGCCGGGACGACAGGGAGTCGCCGTTGACGCTGTGCATGGCCCAGGGCACGGCGCAGGGTCCCTCGTGGTCGGGGTCCGGGCACAGCACCTCGGCCAGACGGTCCATCAGCTCCTCGTGCTTGGCGGCCGTGGCGACGAGCGCGATCTTCACCTGCCAGAGCCTGGGCTGCTCCGGGGCGTCGGACGGGGCGGAGCCCGAAGTGGTGGGGTCGGGCGTGGTCGGGTCGGGCACGGTGCTGGTCCTCGTTTTCCGGAAGCGGCGCGGGCGGCGGGAGCGGCGCAGGTGACGCATGCGGCGAAGTGAACGGGAGCGGCGGGAGCGGAGCGCCGGGGTGGGCCGGGTGGGTGGTGTCCGCGGGCCGGGCCCGGCCGCGGTGGCTATCGTCCCCTCATGGAGTCAGTGCGTGCCGTCCTGGTCGACATCGACGGGGTCCTCACCGTGTCGTGGCAGCCGCTGCCGGGTGCGGTGGAGGCGTTGCGGAGGATCCGGGACGCGGGTCTCGGTGTGGTCCTGGTGACGAACACGACATCCCGGACGCGGGCGTCGATCGCGACCGCCCTGGCGGACGCGGGGTTTCCGGTGACCGCCGAGGACGTGCTCACCGCGCCCGCCGCCACCGCCGCCCACCTGGCCGAGCGGCTGCCCGGCGCCCGCTGCGCGCTGTTGAACAGCGGGCGGATCGGGGACGACCTCGACGGTGTGACCCTGCTCGCCGACGACGACACCGACACCGTGCCGGACGTGGTGATCGTCGGCGGTGCCGGGCCGGAGTTCGACTACGCCGCGCTGAACCGGGCCTTCGGACACCTCCAGCGGGGAGCGCGCCTGGTCGCGATGCACCGCAACCTGTACTGGCGGACCGAGCAAGGGCTGCAACTCGATTCCGGGGCCTTCCTGTTGGGGCTGGAGGCGGCCGCGCGGACCGAGGCCGAGGTCACCGGGAAACCGTCGGGCGCGTTCTTCGGGGCGGCGCTGGCCCGGCTCCGCGCCGGTCCGGGCGAGGCGCTGATGGTGGGCGACGACATCGAGTCGGACGTCCTGGCGGCCCAGCGCGCGGGCCTGACCGGGGTGCTCGTCCGGACCGGCAAGTACCTCCCGGAGACCCACCGGGACGCGAGCGGCACCCCGGATCACGTGATCGACTCGTTCGCGGACCTGCCCGCCCTGCTGGGCCTGTAGCCGACAGCCGCCGAACCGGGCGGCGAACCCGGCGGCGAACCCGGCAGGCGAACCCGAGGAAGCCGTCGCCACGGCCGTCGCCAGGCCGTCGCCACGGTTACCGCCACGGCCGCCGCCGTGGCCCTCGCGGCGGCTAGCGCAGCAGCAGCTGCACACCGCCCACGATCGTCGCCGCGATCACCAGCCGCTCGAACAGACGCTGGTTGATCCTGTTCACAGCCCATTTGCCGAACAGCGCACCCGGCACGACGAACACCACCAGCACGGCGTCGAGCAGCAGCGAGCGGCCGTCGATCAGACCCAGGCCCACGCTGAAGGGCACCTTGGAGATGTTCACGATCAGGAAGAAGAACGCCGACGTGCCCAGGAAGCCCAGTTTCCGGAAGCCCGCCGACAGCAGGTACAGCGACATCACCGGGCCGCCGGCGTTGGCGACCATGGTCGTGAAGCCGCCGAGGACGCCGTACGAGCGGGCCTTGATCCGCCCGGCCGGGCTGGTCACCGAGTCCGGTTCCGTCGCGGCGTCGGCCCCGCGCCGTCGCCACACCGTCACCGCGGCCATCAGCAGCAGGATCGCGCCGATCGAGGTCCGTACGACGCCGTCGTCGGCCCACACCAGGAACAGCGCGCCGAGGACCACACCCGCCGCCACCGCCGGGAACAGCCGCCACAGCGTGGGCCAGTGGGCATGCCGCCGGTAGGTGAGGACGGCGAGCACGTCCCCGGCGATCAGGACCGGCAGCAGGACACCGGTGGAGGCGCGGGCGGGCAGGACCGCCGCGAAGATCGCGAGGCTGACCGTGTTGGCCCCGCTGACGGCCGTCTTCGAGAAGCCGACGAGCAGCGCCGCGAAGGCGAGGGCGGCGAACTCCCAGCCGGATATGTGCCAGAGCGTCATCGTGTTCATGCGGAGACCGATGCTATGCGCACGCAACCGTCGGCCGTAAGGGGCGTCTCGCCGGGCGGTCCCCGTCCGCGCCCCCTCCCCGCTTCCCGCCCCGGCCCCCGCTTCCGCCCCGGTCGGGCGGCCGGTCAGCCCGCCGAGTAGCGCGCCCGCAGCTCCCGCTTGAGCACCTTCATGCTGGGCCCGAGCGGCAGCGCGTCCATGAACTCCACGCGCCGCGGGTACTTGTGGCGTCCCAGTCGCTCCTTGGACCATTCGACGAGCTCCGCGCCGTCCGGGTCGGTACCCGGCGCGGGCACGACGACGGCGCACACCTCCTCGCCGTGCAGTTCGTCGGGGAGCCCGATCACGGCGACCTGGGCGATGCCCGGATGCCGTACGAGCACCTCCTCGACCTCGCGCGGGTAGACGTTGAAGCCACCCCGGATGATGACGTCCTTCTTGCGGTCGACGATCCGCAGGAAGCCGTCCTCGTCCTTGGTGCCGAGGTCGCCGGTGCGCAACCAGCCGTCGACGAGCGCCTCGGCGGTCGCCTCCGGGCGGCCGAGGTAGCCGGAGAAGACGTTGTGGCCGCGGACGACGACCTCGCCCAGCTCGCCGGTCGGCAGGAGTTCGATGCCCTGCTCGTTCTCGGCTCGGGCGATCTCCACGTCCACGCCCCACAGCGGGTGCCCGATGGTGCCCGCCCGGGTCCCGAAGGACGGCTGGTTCACGGCAGCGGCCGGGGAGGTCTCCGACAGCCCGTAGCCCTCGCAGACCACCGCCCCGAACGCCTCCTCGAACCGCTCCAGCACGGCGACCGGCAGCGAGGCGCCGCCGGACACGCACACCCGCAGTTCGGGCAGCACGTCCGCGGCGGCCGCCGCGGCGGCCAGCGACACGAACATCGTGGGCACGCCGTGGAAGGTGTTGACGCCCTCCTTCACCATCAGTTCGATCGCGCGCCCCGCGTCGAAGCGCGGCAGCAGCACGAGCGTCGCCCCGGCCCGCCACGTCGAGTTCATCGACACCGTCTGCCCGAACGCGTGGAACAGCGGCAGCGCGCCGAGCGCGATGTCGTCGGCGCGGATGTCGTTGGCGTCGAAGGCGTTGACGGTCGCGTTCATCACCAGGTTGAAGTGGCTGAGCACGGCGCCCTTGGGCACACCGGTGGTGCCGCTGGTGTAGAAGACGACCGCCGGGTCGTCGGCGGCGCGGGTGACGTACGACGGCAGCGGTTCGGCGTCGGCCGCGAGCCGCTCGAACTCGGCGCCCAGCGTGACGACCCGGACCCCGGTCGCCCGGGCCGCGGCCGAGCCCGTCTCGGTCTGCGCCGGGTGGCACAGCAGCAGTGTCGCGCCGCTGTCCCGCAGCACATGCTCGACCTCGGGCGGCGACAGCAGCAGGTGTACGGGGACGACGACGGCGCCCGCCGCCACGATCGCGTAGTACGCCTGCGGGAACTCGGCCGTGTTGGGCGCCATCAGGGCGACCCGGTCCCCCGGCCGCACGCCCAGCCCGACGAGCGCGCCCGCCTGGGCGAGGGACCGCTGCCAGACCTCGGCGAACGACAGCCGCAGGTCGCCTTCGACCAGAGCGGTCTTGTCGGGGCGACGCCGGGCGTTCTCGAAGAGAATGGCGGCGACGGACAGGGTTGCCATGGGGTGGTACTCCGTTTCTTGCTGCGACTTCGGCGCCGACTGCCCTGCTGGACGGGCCCGTCGACGGACGACGACGGGTGCGGCTAGGGCGTGTTTCGCGGGCCGGACGGGACTTTCGAGACGCGCCCTAGGCGTGTCGCCCCGTCACCGACGTGCCCGGACAGCACACCTGGTGCCTGCTGCGGCACTAGTGCCGCTCGACCAGTACCGCGCTGCCCTGCCCGACGCCCACGCACATGGTGGCCAGGCCGCGCTCGGCCCGGGTGCGGCGCATGCGGTGGAGCAGGGTGGTGAGGATGCGGGCGCCCGAGCAGCCGAGCGGGTGGCCGAGGGCGATGGCGCCGCCGGTCGGGTTGACGAGATCGGGGTCGATGCCCAGTGCGTCGACGCTGGCGAGGGCCTGGGCCGCGAACGCCTCGTTGAACTCGGCCTCCTGCACGTCGCCGATCTCCCAGCCCGCGCGGGCGAGCACCCGGCGGGTGGCGGGGACCGGGCCGATGCCCATCACGTCGGGGTGGACGCCGGCCGAGCCGCCGGCGACGTAGCGGCCCAGCGACTCCAGGCCCAGCTCGTTCAGGGCCTCCTCGCTGACCAGGAGCAGGGCCGCCGCGCCGTCGTTCATCGGCGAGGCGTTGCCCGCGGTCACCGTGCCGCCCGGCCGGAAGACGGGCTTGAGCCCCGCCAGCTTCTCGTACGAGGTGTCCTCGCGGATGCATTCGTCGGCGTCGACGACCACGCCGTCCGGCCGCCGCACCGGCACGAGTTCGTCGTCGAAGTCGCCGTTCTTGCGGGCCTGCGCGGCGAGCCGGTGGCTGCGCAGCGCGAACTCGTCCTGCCGCTCGCGCGGGACGCCGTGGCGCTCGGCCACCTCCTCCGCCGTCTCGCCCATCGACAGCAGGCCGTGCAGGTCCTTCATCGCGGGATTGACCAGCCGCCAGCCGAGCCGGGTGTCGACGGTCTCGATGCGGTGCGGCAGGGCCTCGTCGGGGCGCGGCAGCACGAACGGGGCGCGGCTCATGGACTCGGAGCCGCCCGCGAGCACGATGTCCGCCTCGCCCGCGGCGATGGTGCGGGCCGCGGTGGTGACGGCCTCCAGGCCGGAGGCGCACAGCCGGTTCACGGTGGCGCCGGGCACGGACTCGGGAAGGCCGGCGAGCAGCGCGGCCATCCGGGCGACGTTGCGGTTGTCCTCGCCGGCCTGGTTGGCGGCACCCCAGTAGACGTCGTCGATGCGGGCCGGATCCAGCGCGGGCAGCTCGGCGACCAGCCCGCGGATCACGGTCGCGGCGAGGTCGTCGGGGCGCACCGCGGAGAGGGATCCGCGCAGCCTGCCGATGGGGGTGCGGCGGGCGGCCGCGAAATGGACGGGACGCACGACAGGACTCCTGACCGTCGTCGACTTAATTAGCACTGCTAGTTTTCGACTATAGACCGCCGGACGACTCACTGGGAAGATCCCACGAGACCTTCACCGACGCAGCTGGAGGAGCCATGGCCGAACCCCGCGAGCACGTCCTCGCCGGCACCCGGGGCAGGGTCGTCGCTCGTGAGTGGCCGCACCAGCGACCGCGCCACCTCGCGCTGCTGGTGCACGGCTACGGCGAGCACGTCGGCCGGTACGAGCAGGTCGCCGAGGCGCTGCGGGCGCACGGCGCGGCCGTGTTTGGACCCGACCACCAGGGGCACGGCAGGTCGGCGGGCGAGCGGGTGCTGATCGAGGACTTCGAGGACGTGGTCGACGACGTGCAGGCCGTGGCGGAGCTGGCCCGCGCCGCGTCTCCCGGCCTGCCCCTCGTCGTGGTGGGGCACTCCATGGGGGGCCTGATCGCCGCGCGCCACGCCCAGCGCCACGGCGACGAACTCGCCGCCCTGGTGCTGTCCGGGCCGGTGATCGGCGCGTGGGAGACGCCGGGCCGGCTGCTCGCCCACGACGAGATCCCGGACATCCCCGTCAGTCCCGCCGCGCTCTCCCGCGACCCGGCGGTCGGCGCCGCCTACGCGGCGGATCCGCTGGTCTGGCACGGGCCGATGAAGCGGCCCACGCTGGAGGCGTTCGTACGGACCCTGGAGACCGTCGCCGAAGGCGGCGACGTCGGCCGGCTCCCGCTGCTGTGGCTGCACGGCACGGACGACCGGCTGGTCCCGCTCGCCGGCAGCCGCGTCGGCGTCGAACGGCTCAGCGGCGGAAACCTGACCGAGCACCTCCGTCCCGGCGCCCGGCACGAGGTGTTCCACGAGACGGACAAGAGCGAGGTCCTCGCGGTCCTGACCCGTTTCCTGGACGGCGCGCTCACCGCACGGGACGGCGAAGGAGCGTGGCCGAAGATCGCCTCTGCCCCGGGGAACGACCGTGCCAGACTTCTCGGACGCGTTGCCGAGAGCGCCGAACAGAGGAGTACCGAGTGACCGGGAGCGGGGCGGGGGCCGCCGTGCGGAGGATCGACACGACCAGGCCGCATCCGGCGCGTGTGTACGACTGGTTCCTCGGCGGGAAGGACAACTACCCCGTCGACGAGGAGCTCGGCCGGCGGATCACGTCGATCGACGCGGGCGCCCCACGGGCCGCGCGCAGCAACCGCTGGTTCATGCAGCGGGCCACGCGTCTGCTCGTCCGGGAGTTGGGAATCCGCCAGTTCCTCGACATCGGCTCCGGCATACCCACCGAGCCCAACCTCCACCAGATCGCCCAGTCGACCGCGCCCGAGGCACGCGTGGTCTACGTCGACAACGACCCGATCGTGCTGGCGCACGCCGGAGCGCTGCTGCGCGGCACCCCGGAAGGGCTCACGGAGTACCTCCAGGCCGACGCGCGCGAGCCGCGCACGATCCTCGACCAGGCGGCGCGCCTCCTCGACCTCGACCGGCCGGTCGCCCTGTCGCTGATCGCGCTGATGCACTTCGTCGCGGACGCCGACGGGGCGTACGAGATGGTCGAGACGCTGGTCGGGGCGCTGGCGCCGGGCAGCTGCCTGGTCCTGTCGGCGATGACGGCCGACCTCGAACCGGAGAACGTACGGCGCGGCATCGCGGCGTACGCGGCGGGCGGGGTGACGCTGGTGGCCCGCACGCAGGACGAGGTGGCCCGCTTCTTCGAGGGGCTCGACCTGGTCGAGCCCGGGGTCGTGTCCGTGGCGGACTGGCGTCCGGAGCTCGCCGAGGGCGAGTCGGACCTCGGCCCCGGGCCGATCTCGCTCTACGGCGCGGTGGGCGTCAAGCGCTGAGCCGGCTCAGAGCGGCCGACACCAGCGTCCGCACGCCGGGCACGAGCACCGACAGGTCGGGCGCGAACAGCGGACTGTGGTTGCCCGGCACGGCGTCGACCTTCTCGCCGAGCTCCGCCCCCGGCGCCGCCTGCCACACGTCGGCGGGTGTCGAGGTCACGTACCAGTAGTCGTACGGCACGCCCTCGGGTGCCAGCAGGGAGAAGTCCTCGCTGCCCATCGCCGGGCCGAAGTCGAACACCGTGTGCGCGCCGAACAGTTCACGGTGCACGGCGGCGATCTCCGTGTCGAGGTCCGGGTCGTTGACGGTGTTCGGATATCCGGCCCGGACCGTGATGTCGGGCGGTGTCGGGCAGCCCGCCGCCGCGCACTCGCCCTCGGCGACGCGCCGGACCGCGGTGAGGATCCGTTCGCGCACCTTCGGGTCCTGAGTGCGCAGGTTCAGGGCGAGCCGGGCCTCGGCGGGGATGATGTTGCGCTTGGTGCCGGCGTGGAACATGCCGACCGTGAGCACCGCCGAGTCCTTCGCGGCGACCTCGCGGGAGACCACCGTCTGGAGCCGGGTCACCAGGTACGCGGCCGTGACCAGCGGGTCGACCGTCGACTCGGGGCGCGCGCCGTGACCGCCGACGCCGTGCACGACGATGTCGACGTCGTCGGAGGCCGACATGGTCAGGCCCGGGGTGTGCGGAAAGAAACCGGCCAGACCCGGCGCGACGTGCTGGCCGAGGACGACGTCCGGGCGCGGGAAGCGCTCACGCAGCCCGTCGGCGACCATCGCGCTCGCCCCGCCGCCGGACTCCTCGGCGGGCTGCCCCACCACGACCAGCGTGCCCGACCAGCTCTCCCGGGCGGCGGCGAGCGCCTCGGCGGCGCCCGCCAGCCAGGTGACGTGCAGGTCGTGGCCGCAGGCGTGCATCACGCCGTCGACGGTGGAGGCGTACTCAAGGCCGGTGGCCTCCCGCACCGGCAGCGCGTCCATGTCGCCGCGCAGCCACACCACCGGTCCGTCGCCGTTGGCGAGGACGCCGACGACGCCGGTACCGGCGACCTCCTCCGTCACCGTGTATCCGGCCGCGCGCAGCCGTCCGGCGAGCAGGGCGGCGGTGCGGTGTTCCTGGAAGGAGAGCTCGGGGTGGCGGTGCAGGTCCCGGTAGAGGTCCTCGAGTTCACCGGTCTTCAGCCCTGAGGTCAGGTCCAGGGCGAGGCGGGCGACGGCGGCAGGCTCGGTCATGCTGCTCCCTCTCGTCGGGGGTCCGCTGCTGCGCGCAGCTCGACGGGGCCCACCTTGGCACAGGACCGCACCCGCGTGACCACGGCCGGTGACCACGGGGCCCTACCGCCAGGCGGCGGGGGCCCACGGCCCCGGACGACCTAGTGCCGTGGCAGGCAACGTTCACCCGTGAAGGAGCGACGTCCGGTGCGTGCTCCCGGCGGGCCGGCCGGAGGTCCTCGTACTGGTCGTACGTGGGCTTTCGGCCGGTGCGGCGAGAAGGCGTGCCGGGCGTCGCGACGGGGCGAACGTCGCCTGCTGCGGCACTAGCTGCCGCCGACGGGGAGGTCCAGCATGCGGGCGACGGTGCGCAGTACGCCGTTGTCGTTGTTGGAGGGGGCGAGGTGCCGGGCCCGGCGGACGACCTCCGGGTGGGCGTTGGCCATGGCGAACGACCACTCGGCGGTGTCCAGCATCTCCAGGTCGTTGAGGTAGTCGCCGAACACCATGGTCTGCGCGGGTGTGATGCCCAGGTCGCGCTGGAGCCGGCGGACGGCGGAACCCTTGTCGGCGGTGCGGTTCATGACGTCGACCCAGTGCGCGCCGGACACGACGACCTGGTGGGTCGCGACGAAGGGCGCCAGGGCCGGTGCGGTGGTCCGCTCGGCGGCCCCGAAGTCGAAGAGGGCCACCTTGATGATGTCGTCGTCGACGGCGGTGACGTCCTCGACGATCCGCAGCTCCAGGTAGTACCGGCGCACCTCCGCCAGGAAGGCCTCGTCGGTCCGCTCCACGTAGGCGGACTTCTTGCCGCACAGGACCGCGCCCATGTCGACACCGTCGGCCACGAGCCGGCGCGCCGCCCGTACGACCTCGCGGGCGACGGCGGGATCCAGCGGGTCGGAACTCAGCTCGACACCGTCGCGCACGACATAGGTGCCGTTCTCCGCGATGAACACCATGCCCTCGGCGACCTCGGCGAACTGCCGTTCCAGGGTGGCGTACTGGCGTCCGCTGGCCGGGCTGAACAGCACACCCCGCTCGCGCAGCAGCGCCAGCACCTCCCACAGCCCCTCGGGGGCCCGCTTGTCGTCGTCCAGGAGCGTGCCGTCCATGTCCGTGACGATGAGCCGGATGTCGGCACAGGCGGCCACGGGCTCGGAGGGGGTGACGAGGGGCGCGTGCGAGTAGGGCATGTCCTGCTTTCCGGGGCGGGGGGCTGTCCCGCCAGCCTACCGGGGCACCCACCGGGGACTCCCGGCCCCCGAGCGGGGCACCGCCGGGCCGAATCCCGGGACACGCTGATCACCAGGCGGCACAATGACGGCGGCGTCCGCAGGTGCGACCGAGGGAGAGCTGTGTGAGCGAGGGCGGCGGTCTGCCGGGCGGCGCGGAAGCGCCGGACACCCGCGCGGCGTCACCGACCGCCTCGACCCGGACGTGGACGCCCCGGACGTGCACGCCCCGGACGCGATCCTCGAACGGGCCGCCGCGGCGCGGTACTTCACCCGGTCCGCCGCCGTGTCCTCGACCTGCTCGACCCTGGGCCGGTGCCGTGCTCGCGCCGGTGAACCGGGTCCGACTCCCCGGACGCGGTACGCAGTTCGGCGCGGTGGCCGTGAAACCCTGACGGGGCCGCCGGGGCCCCCGAGCCGAGTCCGCCGAGCCGAATCCGTCCAGTCCGTCCAGTCCGTCCAGTCCGTCCAGTCCGTCGAGTCCGTCGAGTCCGTCGAGTCCGTCGAGGAGGACGCCCATGACCACCCTTGCCGATCCCGTCCCGGGCGGGCGTCCCGGTGACGTCGAGCGGGCCACCGCGCTGAGCGCCGAACTGACCGGCCGGGGCGTGCACGGCGTGGTGCTGGCCTACGTCGACACCGCGGGCATCACCCGGGTGAAAACGGTCCCGACCGCGAAGCTGGCGTCCGCGGCGGCCTGGGGCGTCGGCATGTCACCGGTGTTCGACACCTTCCTGGCCGACGACCAGGTCGTCACCACCGACGTCCTCGGCTCCCCGGACGGCGACCTGCGCCTCTACCCCGACCTCGACCGGCTGGTCGTGCTGTCCGGACAGCCCGGCTGGGCGTGGGCCCCGGTGGACCGGATCACCCAGGACGGCGGGCGGCATCCCGGGTGCGGCCGTACGCTGCTGCGCCGGATCGTCGCGGACGCCGAACACGACCACGGGATCACCTTCCGGGCGGCGATCGAGGTCGAGTGGGCGGTAGGCCTCGGGTCGGCTCCCGACGGGGCGTTCGTGCCCGCGGTCTCGGGTCCGGCGTACGGCGCCACCCGGCAGGTGGAGCTCAGCGACTGCGCGGCCGACCTGCTGGCGGCGTTCGCGGCGCAGGGCGTCGAGGTCGACCAGTTCCATCCCGAGTACGCGCCCGGGCAGTTCGAGGTCTCCGTGGGCGCGCTGGACCCGGTGGCCGCGGCCGACCGCAGTGTGCTGGTGCGCCAGACGATCCGGGCGGTGGCCCAGCGGCACGGGCTGCGGGTCTCCTTCGCGCCCGCGGTGTCCGCCGAGGGGGTCGGCAACGGCGGCCATGTCCACCTCTCCGCCTGGCGCGACGGGGCGAACCTGCACGCCGGCGGCGACCGCAGGCACGGCATGACGGCCGACGCGGAGGCGTTCGCGGCCGGCCTGCTCGCCCATCTCCCGGCCCTCACCGCGGTGACCGCGCCGAGTCCCGCCAGCTATCTGCGGCTCAAACCGTCCCAGTGGGCAGGGGTGTTCACCGCCTGGGGCCTGGAGACCCGGGAGGCCGCCGTGCGGGTGGTCCGCGGGACGGCGGGCCGACGGGCCCAGCAGGCCAACCTGGAGGTGAAGCCGGTGGACCTGGCCGCCAACCCCTATCTCGCCCTGGGCGCGCTGATCGCCGCCGGGCTGGACGGGCTGACCGCGGGCACGGCGCTGCCTGGGGAGATCACCGGGGACCCGGCGGGGCTCGCCACCGAGGAGGAGGCGGCGGGCGGCGTGCGCCGGCTGCCGGTCTCGCTGGCGGAGGCGGTCGCCGAGTTCCGCGAGGACGAGGTGCTGCGCGCGGCGCTGGGTCCGGTCCTGGCCGACGCGGTGATCGCCGTACGCCAGGGGGAGGTCGCGGCCGCCGACGGACTGGACGACGCCGGGCTGGCGGCGGCCTACCGCTGGAAGTACTGAGATGGGCGCGTCCGGGGGGCCCGTCCACGAGGCCCTCGCCGCACTGCCGCTGACGGACCATCACTGCCACGGGGTGGTCACCGGCGCCCCGGCCGCCGAGGAGTTCGAGTCTCTGCTCACCGAGGGCGAGATGTGGCCCGGCAGCGGCATCACGCCCTTCGACAGTCCGGCGGGCATCGCCGTACGCCGCCACTGCGCGCCCTTGTTGGACCTGCCCCGGCACGCGCCCGCCGAGCAGTACCTGCGACGCCGGTCCGCGCTGGGCCCGTGCGAGGTGAACCGCCGCTTCCTGACCGCCGCCCACACGGACGTGTTCTGCGTCGACACCGGCTTCGCCCCGCAGCCCGTCACCACCGCGGCCGAGCTCGCCGAATGCGCCGGCGACGGCGCGGTGGCGTACGAGGTGGTGCGGCTGGAGAGCGTCGCCGAGGCCGTGGCGGCGCGGGGAGTGGAGCCGGACGAGTACGCGCAGGCGTTCCGGTCCGCCGCGGAGCGGGCCGTGCGGCGGCCGGGCGTGGTGACGGTGAAGTCGGTGGCCGCCTACCGCACGGGATTCGACCTGGACCCGGCCCGGCCCGGGGCGGCGGAGGTGACCGAAGCGGCCCGGCGCTGGTCGGCGCGGGGCGGCCGGCTGGCCGACCCCGTCCTGGTACGCCACCTGCTGTGGACCGCCGTCGACCTCGGCCTCCCCCTCCAGCTGCACACCGGTTTCGGCGACGCCGACATCCGGTTGCACCGGGTGGACCCCACCCGGCTGACCGACTGGCTCCATCTGGTCGCCGGCACCGTCCCGGTCCTGTTCCTGCACTGCTGGCCCTACCAGCGTCAGGCCGGGTACCTGGCGGCGGTGTTCGAACAGGTTTACCTGGACCTGGGCCTGACCCTGCATCATGTCGGCCCGGCCCGGGCACGGGCGGTCCTGGAGGAGGCGCTGGAGATCACACCACCACGCAAACTGCTGTACAGCTCCGACGCCTACGGTGTCGCCGAGTTCTACTGGCTCGGCGCGCTGGCGTTCCGCCGGGGCCTGGCCGAGCTGCTCCAGGACCGGGTGGACGCCGACGAACTGAGCCTGCCCGACGCGCTGCGGTTCGCGCGGTGGGCGGGAGCGGACAACGCCCGCCGGGTCTACCGGCTTTCCGACAGCCACTGAAAGTATGATCAAACAATGTCTGACATGACCGAAACCACGCCCGGTTGGCTGAGTTCCGACGACCTCGAACAGGCGCGTGCCCGCATGCCGATCCTGTACGTCGAGGCCGTGCCCGTCCGCGTCGCCGACAACGGGGAAGTCGTCAGCATCGGACTGCTGCTGCGGATCGGACCGGACGGTACGGTCAGCCGCACCCTCGTCTCCGGCCGAGTGCTGCACCACGAGCGGGTCCGGGACGCGCTGCTGCGTCACCTGGAGAAGGACCTCGGCCCGGTGGCGCTCCCCCGGGTCCCGGTGTCCCTCCAGCCGTTCACCGTCGCCGAGTACTTCCCGACGCACGGCGTCACGCCGTACCACGACCCGCGCCAGCACGCGGTGTCCCTGGCCTACATCGTGCCGGTCACCGGTGACTGCCGGCCGCGCCAGGACGCCCTGGACCTGGTCTGGTTCAGCCCCGAGGAGGCGGCGTCGCCCGCGGTGCAGAGCGAGATGCCCGGCGGTCACGGGTTCCTGCTCCGCCAGGCGCTCGCGCACGCGGGTCTGTCGGCGTCCTGACCGGCCGCGTCGTCGTCTCCCGCGGACCCGGCGAAGCCCCCGCCTCGTCATCCTGCGGGCGAGGCGGGGTCCGGTGCGCGGTCAGTGCAGGTCGGCGCGCGCGGGCTTGTCGTGGACGGGCCCGTCACCGACGGGCCGGTCGCCGAGGAAGCCGCCCGACTGGTGCTGCCACAGCTTCGCGTACGCGCCGTCGGCCGCGAGCAGCTCCTGGTGGGTGCCCTGCTCGACGATCCGTCCGTGATCGAGGACGACGAGCCGGTCCATGGTGGCGACCGTGCTCAGCCGGTGCGCGACCACGAGCGCGGTCCGCCCCTCCATCAGCCGCCACAGCGCCTCCTGGACGAGGATCTCGCTCTCGGAGTCGAGGGCGCTGGTCGCCTCGTCGAGCAGCAGGATCGGCGCGTCCCGCAGGATCGCCCGGGCGAGGGCGACCCGCTGGCGCTGTCCGCCGGACAGCTTGACCCCGCGCTCGCCCACCATGGTGTCGAAGCCGTCCACAAGCCCGTCGGCGAACTCCGTGACGTGCGCCGCCTCGGCCGCGCGCCGGATCTCGGCGTCGGTGGCGTCCGGCCGGGCGAAGGCGATGTTGTCCCGCAGTGAGCGGTGGAACATCGCCGGGTCCTGCGGCACGTAGGCGATCAGGCCGCGCAGGTCGGCCTGGCGCAGCCGGCTGATGTCCTGGCCGCCGATCAGGATCCGGCCGGCGTCGATGTCCGTCATCCGCAGCAGCAGCCGCGTGAGCGTGGTCTTGCCCCCGCCGGACCGGCCGACGAGACCGATCCTCGACCCGCTCGGGACCGTCAGGTCGAGGCCCTCGAACAGCGGCTCCGCGCCGGTGTGGGCGAACGTCACCTGGTCGAACCGGACGTCGGCGGACCGGGACAGCAGCGGCTCCGGCGACACCGGGTCGAGCACGGTCGGCGAGGTCAGCAGCAGTTCGGTGAACTGCGCGGCCTCCGTCAGCGAGCTCTCCAGACGGCGGTAGATCTGATTGAACTCGAACATGATCCGGGTCGCGTTGGAGTAGTACGTGAAGGCGACCACGACCGTCTCCACGCTGTGTCCGCCCCCGCCGAGGGCGACCGCGAGCAGCAGACCCAGCGCGTTGGTCAGCACCGACATCGGCGCGACCAGCGTGTCGATGCGCAGGTTGCCGTAGTCCCACGAAAGCAGGGTGAGCCGCCTCGACTCCGCGACGCGGGAGCGGTGTTCGGCGGCCTCGAGTTCCTCGGCGGCGAACGCCCGGACCGTGTCCATGTTCATCAGGCTGTCGGCGACATGGCCGGAGACCCGGGCGATCGCCTCCTCGCGCTGGTCGACGAGCGCCTGACGGCGCCGGATGAGGGGCACCACGCACAGCGCGGTCAGCGCGATCATCACCAGAAGGCCGACGACGAGCAGCGGTTCGTAGCGCCACAGCACCACCGATCCGAACAGCAGCGGCACGCAGCTGCCCATGATCTGGAAGGTCATCGTGTCGACGACCTCCTCGAATCGGGAGGCGAAGCTCAGCACCCGCTTGGTCAGCGACCCGGCGAAGTTGTCGTGGAAGAAGGCGGCGTCCTTGGCGAACAGCTCGCCCATGCCGATCACGTAGAGGTGCTCGATGCCCAGGGCGTCGAGGCGGTTCAGACAGTGCAGGCCGGCCCGCCACAGCGCCTCAGCGCACAGCAGGGCCCCGGCGAAGGCGAGGACGTACGGCAGTGTCGAGCCGGAGTCCATGCCGGAGCCGTCGGCGATACGGCCGACGAGCTTCGCGACGACCAGCGGCGCGAGGTAGTTGATACCGATGTTGCCCAGCGCCGGCAGCAGCATCGCGGGCGCCGCCAGCAGCCTGAGCCGGACCAACTCCCGTCCGTAGTATCGAAGGACGAGCAGCACCGGGCCCCTGCCCGGCGTGGCAACGCGCGATTCAGGCGATCCCATGCCCACCTCGTGATCACGACGACGGGGCCCTCGCGGCTCGCGGCGATGCCGACGTGCCCCGACGGGCCAGGCCAGGAATCGCAGTGTCCCGCGACGACACCCGCAGTCCAAGCGAATTTCCCGACGGGCGGCCCCACGCGACCTGGCGCGCAAACGCGACCAGCGGGCCCGCCCGTATGGGCAGACCCGCTGGTCGACACCGTCGGGACGACAGGATTTGAACCTGCGACCCCTTGACCTTCGCTTGCGGTGCGCTCTTCGCAAGTTGTGCAGTACGCCGAGCACCGGTACCTGCAAATGGCACGGCGCCCGCGGCCGTTCGAGAGCTTTGCCCAGCCCTTCGAGACAGTCAAGCGCAGGCCGTTGCTCTTCAAATTTCTTCCGCCCGCCAGGGGCGCCGGGCCTCCGTAGATCAACTCCCCTGCCAAGGGCATCCTCCGGCGCCCAACAACGGCAACCGCGAAGACGAATGACGTCGGTGACCACGCTCTGTGCGCCGTACGCCGCCCTCACGCGCAGCTGTCGGACTCGCAGCAGCCATCGGCTGCTACAAGCGATACATCCGCCTCACCACATAGGACACAGTCCAAGACCGCCCTTTCGGGGACATCACACTAGGGTGATTCCTTCGGATCGCCTGACGGGCGGATGATGACGGCGGCTAGGTGGGGCCGACGCAGCGTCAGTCGGTCCCCTTCTTCTCGAAGCGGCGGCTGCGATTGTTCTCCAGCGTCTCCAACTGGAACCACTCCGGGTGCGCGTTGACCCAGCGGTTGAACTGCTCCTGGTTCATGCCCTGCTCGGCGGCTTCCAGAACGAGTCGGCGGTTTTCTCTGCCCCGTACGTGGCCGTATTCCGGAGTCCCCTCGATGACTTCCAACGTGTTGGCATCGAGGAACTTTCCGTTCAGCGTCTTGGCCGCCTTCCTGATGGTTGCCTTCGTCGCCTCCCACAAGTTCGGGCGGCCGAGTCCCAGGGATGCGAAGACCTTCCCTTCTGCCACTTTCGTTTTCTCTGCCTCTTCCCGGTATCCCCCCAGCGCGTCCTGCTCCTTCAGCTCGGCCACCACCTCTTGGGCCGCGGCCAGTTCCCTCTGTGCGGCTGCATGGGCATCGCTGCCGGCCGGGCTTCCCGCGACCTTCCGCTTGAGCTCGATGACCTTTCTCACCGCCGCGAACTCGGCCTCCTTCAAATCGGCGATCTTCGTCTGGATCTCCGTCATCGCCGCCGACAGTTCGTTCAACTGCTTGCGAGCCTGCTCCTCCAGAGTCCGGCGCCGCGCCCCCACCATCCTCTTCTTCATGAAGGCCTGCTCTTCGGCGAGCGCCTGGCGGGCCTGGCTTTCGGAGCCGAAACTCTTCTTCCCTTGTTCGATGGCCGATTTCAGCTGTTCCGGATTCTTGGCTGCCGCCACCTTCTCGACGGAGCCGTCGACGCCCTTCACGAAGGTGTCGACCTTCTTCGCCGCCTCCGCCGGCGCTTCCTGCAACGCCTGGAGCGTGTTGCGCCGGAGCTGCTCCGCGATGTTCGCACCTTCCGGCGTCGCCGCCGCCATCTGCTGCATTCCCTTTGCCTGCGCGGGCGGAATGCCGAGATCGGCAAGCTTCGGGTCGCCGTCGGCCAGGTGCTGCACAAACTCCTCGCCCGACATGGCCTCCACGTACTTCGCCTCCGCCGCGACTTCGTTCGTCTGCTCCGCCAGGGCCTCGGGCAACCCCCGCTTCGACGCGCGGAGCTTGCCGAGCAGGTCGGCCTTGACGCCCTGCCATGCCGGACCGATGCCGCTCTTCTCCAGCAGGGCCTTCTGCGCCGCGCTCAGCGCCGCCCCCACGTTCTGGTAGCGGCCCGGCAACGGCAAACGGGCGACGATCTTCGCGACCACCATCAGCGCCAGCATCAGAGTGGCCATGACGATCTGGACCTGGGCCGCCGCCGCCCCGGCCGTCTGCTTCTTGAGCTCCTCGGGACTCTTGGCTTCACCCGCGGCCTTGATGCGCAGTTCGGATTCCGCCGCCGACACCGCGATGGTCGCCGCGGCCGTCGCAAGACCGAACGCGGCCATTTCGATCAGGTTCACGCCGGGTACGAACAGGAGCGCGACGAACACCACGGAAGCGGCGGCTGCCACGTACTTGTTGTAAGCGCCTGCGGCGCCCGCGAGACGGGCGTAGACGCCTCTCTTCCCGTCGGCAGCCTCCTTCACGTCGTCGACGATCCTTGCAGCCGTCTTGTCCAGGCGGACCATTCCCTCGGCCATACCGACGGCCGTTTCTCCGGGGTGCTCCGCCATGTGTTCCAGCTGGATGCTGCGCTGTTCCGAAGCGACTTCCCGAGCCAACTCCTCTTTCTGGGCGACACTCATGTTGGCGAAGTTCTTCTCGTCGAACCGGCTCCACGTCTTGGCCAGCTTCTGCTCAAGGGTCTCTTCCTTGCCGGATCCTTCTTTCCCGGACGCGGCTCCCTTTCGCTCGGCATCCGCCTGCGCCTTGATGTTGGATTTGAACTCGACATAGGCGTCGATCGATCGTTCGAACGCGTCCAGGTCGGATGCGAAGTGCTTGGCCAGCGGCTTGTACACTTGCTGATCCTCCGGCGCCAGCCGATCGAGCTTCCTCGCGATGCGCATGACCTGCTCGAGGGTGGCTTCGTTGCGCGATGCCGCATCCTTCAACAGGGCCTTGACCGGCTCCGACAACGCGTCGAACTCGGCCTTCAGCTGAGCCGGACTCTCCACCGGCTTCTGCTCGCCCACCTGGCCTCCTTGACCTTGGCCCGGCAGGTGGGAAACGATGCGGAAGCCGATGATCACCCCTGCCGCGTTGAAGATGGAAATCGCATCGAGCACATGGGTGTGAATCGCCGTCGGTCCGGTGCCGCTGACCTTTTCGAAGTAGTAGCCGTCCCCGGCGAAGCGCCAGGTGTCGTCGTACAGGCCGGGTTTGAGGATGCCGCGCCGCAGGAGCTCTGCCTCGAGCTTGTCGCCATCGGGGTCGGCGAGGTAAATGACGAAGCCCCTTTTCGGGGACACCTTGGTGGCTCCCTGGGCCGGGGCCTGCTGTCTTTGGAGCGTCGGACGCGCACCCGCACCGCGGGCTTCCGTCTGCTGAGCCACATGGGTCAGCTCGTGGGCCAGCAGGCGCCGTCCCTCGCGAGTGGCCGGCGCATACATGCCCGGGGCGAAAGCGATGTGCCTCCCGACGGTGTAGGCGAGGGCCTGGACGCTTTGGGCCGACCGCGCCGCCTCGGCATCGGTGTGAACCCGCACCCCCGAAAAGTCACGTCCGAAGCGCTGCTCCATGAACGCCCGCGCGTCAGGTTCCAGGGGCTGTCCCGACGAGCGCACGACGTCGTCCACCTCTGTCGGCACGGCGGTGGACGCTGCCGGAACCATTGTTGCCCGCTGAACCCCGGTCCCGCGCTCAGGAGGGTGTGGTGGCGGCGACCCGGACGGGGCCCCGCCGACCACGTGCTCCGCCGCCCGGTCGGCTTCCTGCTCGAAGACGTCGCCGGACGATCGTGCCGCCAGCCGTGGCTGAAGCTGATCCGCCGTGGCAGAGCACACCGGGACACGGGTGAAATCCTCGATGCGGAGCAGGTACGAGGCATCAGGTGGTCCGGAGGCTCCGTTGGTGGTCCGTTCCCCTGTGATGGCCGCCCCCGGCGATGCGGAACGGGACTGGGACTGGCTCTGGGGGCCGCTGGGCGACCTAGGGGCGGGGCGATGCTCCGGTTGCGGCGTCGTATGCGGTGCGGCATGGGTTCTGGACACGGTGCATCCCGGAGAATTGTTTGACGCTGTCCTCGGCGTCCCGACGTCAGCACATCGATGATGGCGCCCTGATCGTTGGATCGATCCAAATCCAAACCGTCCGCCCGCGTGGCGGCAACCTCAAGTCCGGCGCCCGGCGTCAACCGGACACCGCCGGAGTGACCGGGGCGACCGACGGCTGGTACTCCAGCAGGACTTCCGCATTCCTCGTGGTCAACGGCCTGGCGGTGGGGAGAGAAGCGGGGGTGGGGCATAGCTGGGACGGCCTTGGGCTGGCCTTCCACCCAACGTGTGACCGCGCCGTACTGCAGGCCGCACTGGTGTCAGGCGATCATGCTCGCCAGCATCTAGTCGAAGGATCCACCGTCCCGAATCCGGCTGCCAGGTCCGTACAGCGGCCAAGGCAGGCGCCGTCCGTCGGCATGGCGGCGATCAGCCCAAAGACATCACTCCAGAGAAGGAAAGTCCTCTCCCCTGCTCCCCACCCGCCGCGCAGTCCGCATACGCTGCGTAAAGGATCTTCGAACAGCGTCATTCACCGTTCGCGCCTGCGCGGCCGCCTCGGCTTGCCGGAGCCCCGCCGGCAGATGCCCCGGGAAGGCGGCGTATCCGGGCTGGAGAAAAGAGGCTTCCATGCCTGTGAACACCACCTATCCCGGCGTCTATATCGATGAGGTCAAGAGCGCGGTCCGGACCATCACCGGAGTTCCGACCGCTATCGCCGCGTTCGTCGGATACGCGTCCCGCGGGCCGGTAGACCGACCAGTGCACATCACCGGCTGGGCGGACTACGAGAACGTTTTTGGCGGCCTGCACTCGGACAGTCCTTTGAGCTACGCCGTCTACCAGTTCTATATGAACGGCGGCAGTGAAGCCGAGATTGTCAGGGTGGTGGGCGAATCCGTTCCCGTGGCGCTCCCCATTGGTGGCTCCCAGCGGGCAACTGGCGGCGCCGCCACCCCTACCGCCCCTGAGCCCGATCCTGGGGACAGGGCTCCCGAGGCCCCGGCAGCTGCTCGCTCCCGCAGGACTCCCGGCCTCCTGGCCGCCAGCCCCGGTTCCTGGGCACTGAATCTTCGCGCCCGGGTCGACCACGACACGTCCGAAGACCCGAAGCTGCCCCTCAGCAAACGCAAACTGTACAACCTGACCATCCGCGACACCGGAACCGGCGCTGAGGAGCGATATCTCAACGTCAGCATCGACAGTGACAGCCCGCGGAGCCTCGCAGACGTGCTTGCCACGTCCCGGCTGGTCAAGGTAGACCCGGAAAATCCCGTCGTGGGGCTGCCCCCCGAGAACGACGAACCGGAAACGCCCGGCGCCGACCCCTTCGCCGACCCCGAGAAGTCGGACGAGGGCAAGGCACGCGAATGCTTCACCGCCCCGCCCAAAGGCAGCCCCCCTGCCGACGTCATGCCTACGCTGGACAGTTATCTGCACGCAGAGAACGACAAGACAGGCCTCTACCACCTGCTCAAGACAGACATCTTCAATCTGCTCTGTCTACCTGGCTGTTATGACCATCTCGGCAGCCAGGACGCGGTGAAAGCACTTCAGGACAGGGCACTCGAGCTCTGCGTCGCCCGGCGTGCCATCCTCCTGGTGGATCCACCGTGGGAATGGATCCCAGAAGCAGGGGGCTCCGCTCTTTCCCTCGACGTGGTCACGAACAACACCGCGCCGAGCCTCCCCTCCGGAGACTCCACGAAAAACGCCGCACTGTACTTCCCGCGGATCATCGCACCGGATCCCCTGCGCCAGGGTGCGACCAGGCCCTTCCCACCCTGCGGCGTCATGGCCGGCGTTCTCGCGCGGACCGACGTGCAGCGCGGCGTGTGGAAGGCCGCGGCGGGCACGGACGCCTCACTCAACGGCGTCAGCGAGTTGGAGGTGCCGCTCACCGACCTGGAGAACGGCCGACTCAACCCTCTAGGCATCAACTGTCTGCGTCGACTGCCGGCCGTGGGGCCGGTGGCCTGGGGCGCGCGCACCATGCGGGGAGCGGACCGTCTCGCCGACGAATGGAAGTACCTGCCGGTGCGCCGACTTGCCCTGTTCGTCGAGGAGAGCCTCTTCCGTGGGACCCAGTGGGTGGTGTTCGAGCCCAACGACGAGCCGCTGTGGGCGTCGATCCGACTGAACGTCGGGGCGTTCATGAACTCGCTGTTCCGTGCGGGTGCCTTCCAGGGACGGACACCCCAGGAGGCGTATCTGGTCAAGTGCGACCGGGAGAACAATCCGCAGAACGACATCGACCGCGGGATCGTCAACGTCCAGGTCGGCTTCGCCCCGCTGAAGCCGGCTGAATTCGTGGTCGTCCATATTCAACAGCTCGCCGGGCAGATCCAGGTCTAGGAGGACGGCTGATGCCGGAAATCACGCGCCGGGACCCTTTCAAGAACTTCCGGTTCCGGGTGAAGTTCAGCGGATCCACCGAGTACATCGCGGGAATCAGCAAAGTCAGCGGGCTGAAGCGGACCACCGAAGTCATCAAGCACCGTGACGGCGGCGATCCGGGGAGCAGCCACAAACTTCCCGGCCGAACCGAATACGAGGCCATCACGCTGGAACGCGGCTGCACCGTCGACACGGCGTTCGAGGAGTGGGCCAACCGAGTGTGGAGCCTGCGGAACTCGGCAGGAGGCCTGGAGACCTCCCTCAAGGACTTCCGCCGCGACCTGATCATCGACGTGTTCGACGAGGCCGGTCAGCAGGTGCTCTCGTACTCCGTCCACGACTGCTGGGTCTCGGAGTACCAGGGTCTGCCGGACCTCGATGCCAACGCCAACGGCGTCGCCTTCGAGCACATCAAGCTGGAGCACCACGGTTGGGTACGGGAGCGCACGAACCCGCCGCAGCAGCCGCAGTTCAGTGACACGGCCTCGGGGTGACCCGATGAGGCCGGAACTCACCGAGGTCCAATTGCTCAGTGTGTGGGAGACCGGAGACGGGCAGGCAGCGCCTGCCCGCGCTCTCCTGCTCGCCGCGGCAGCGGCATCGCCCGGCGAAGCAGTCGCCGACCTCCCCCTTGCCGACCTGAACGCGCTGCTGCTCGACCTGCGCGAGGCGTCCTTCGGTGCCGCCTTGCCTTGCGCTGCCGATTGCCCGAACTGCGACGAGCCTCTCGAGGTCTCGGTCACCACGGACGAACTGCGCCCGCCGGGGCGACGGAACGTTCCGGGCCCGAGACGTGATCCGGCCACGCTGCTGGCCGAGGGGTACGAGGTCACGTACCGCGCACTCACCGGACGAGATCTGCTGGCTGTCGACCCCGCTTCCCCCGAAGCCCGGCGTACGTTGCTCAGCCGCTGTGTGGTCGACACGACCCCCGCAACTGACGACCTACCGGAAGGGGTCCTCGAAACAGTGGCGCAGCGCCTCGCCGACCTCGATCCAGGCGCCGACACAGTCCTCCCGCTCACCTGTCCGTACTGCCGACACGCCTGGACTGCGGCGCTCGACGTCGCCGACTATCTGTGGGCAGAGGTCGAGGGGTATGCGCGTCGCCTCCTCCATGAAGTGCACACGCTCGCCTGTGTGTACGGATGGTCGGAGTCCGAAGTCCTCGCTGTAAGCCCGGCCCGGCGCAGGTTCTACCTGGCGGCGTCGGCCGGATGAGCGACTTCATCGGCCGGCTGCTGCAGGAGCCGGGCCCAAGGCTGCGGCCGCTGCTGCCGAACGTGTTCGACGCGGCGGCGCCACGCCTGCAGACGGACGGCGATCCCGTTCCTCCTGCGTTTGTGGAACGGCGCCCCCCGGCGCTTGCCGTCCAGGAACCACGTGCCTCCACGCTGTCGGCGCCGGGACCAGGGCCACAACTCCGGCACGAACCTGCGACCGAATCACGGCCGGATCAGGAGCCAGCACCTAGGACGGCTCCGGAAGCAGAGCAGGGGCCACGGACGGCGACGGCAGCCGGTGCGCCCCCTTCCCCTGGCCGACCGCTGCCCCGGGCAACGTCCAGGCCTACAGACGTGAGCGAGGCCCTCCCAGGCTCTGGCATGCACACCGACCCCCCTTGGGCCGACATCTCCCCGCGGCGCGGACCGGCCCCACAGCCCGACCCCGGACTGGCGTTGGACAGCAACCCAGGCCCCGGAGCCGGACCCCGCCCACGATTCCCCCTCGCGCCGGCAGCATCGATCGAACCGGGCTCGGATGCCCCACTCGGGCCGTCCGCCACCCGTGCGCCGGGCATCCCTACGAGACCGACGACCACCTTTGCGTCGAACACCCCCACTAGACCGCCTTCCCCCCTGGGAGCGGCCATCACGCCAGGTGCGGCCGACACTGGGGACCGCAAGGTCGTCGCAGAGCCAAAGAACCGCTCGTCACCGACGCCGAAACGGGCGTCCGTGGACGGCCTTCAGGGCGGAATCGGCTGTCACTTCGTCGTGCGGGCCGAGGCGCGGGTTGCCCATACCCAAGAAGCAGCGGCCTCCGCCCAGAGCGACGGAGCCCCGCCTGGCGATGAGCGAGTTTCACCACCTGCCACAGAGACGCCCGAAGCCGACCTACCTGTACACAGCGTTCCGCCTTTCGCTCCGGGAGCCCAGCCTGGCCCATCGGGCGACCATGCCCACACCTCCCACTCCGTACGGCCCGCGGTCACACCCCTTGCCGTCACGGCGCCGCCCAGGGAGGGGCGGGCGCCTGGCACACCGAAGGCCGCCGAACCGGTCGTACGCATCACCATCGACCGGCTCGAGGTCCGAGCCGCCCCGCCACGAGCCGCCCCACCCCGTTCAGCTCCCAGGCGGCCCCAGCTCAGTCTCGATGAATACCTGCGGGGGCGGTCGTGAGCGACGCCTTCGCTGTCGCCGCAGTGACGGAGACTCTCCGCGCCATCCTGCAGGGCGCGGTGGGCCGCATGGTGCCCGGAATCATGGTGACCGCCCATCCCCCTGACGAAGCGTTCACGGAGCATCCCTCCGCCGGACTCAACATCTTTCTCTACCGGACATCGATCGACGGTGGGTGGCTCAACGCCGACCCCGACGGCACGCGCCCCGGTGAGACCCGCCGCCCCATGCTCCCTCTGGTCCTGCACTACCTGGTCACGCCGTACGCGAGCGGGGACGCGGGAGCTTCGGCCGCGGACCGCATCCTCGGCGCCGCGATGTCGGCCTTGCACGACCACCCCGAACTCAGTCCGGACGACCTCAAGTCCGCCGCTCTCTTCAGCAACCTCCACCAGCAGAGCGAGCGGGTGAGAATCACTCACGTCCCTCTCGGCGTCGAAGACAGCACCAAACTGTGGACCGCGTTCCAGAGCCAGTACCGCACTTCGGTCGCCTACGAGGCCCGCGTAGTGCTGATCGACAGCACGCTGCCGGGGCGGGCTCCCCTGCCAGTCGTACGCCGTGGCGAGGACGGCAGAGGCCTTGAGGCCGCCGCCAGCGCCGCCGACCGTTGGCCGGCCCTGGAGGCGGTCACTGTGCCGGTCATGCTGCCCGGGGAAGATCTGGTCCTCACAGGGAACCAACTGGACTCCGGTGTCCCGTCTCTCCGCCTCACTCACCCCTTGCACGGCAATCGCCTTGTCCAGGACGTCCGGAACGTCGGCGGCACCGAGGTCCGTGCCCACCTCCCCGACGATCTCGCCGCCGGCACCTGGTCGGTGACACTGGTGCTCGCGGCGGCTGACGGAAGGGAACAGACCACGAAGGCCCTCCCGGTGAGCATCGCTCCGAGGATCACGAGCAGCCTGCCGTTGTCCGTCATGCGTGATGCCAGAGGCACAGCGTTGCTCACGGTGACGTGTCAATCCTCGGCGCACCCCGATCAGCGCGTCGAATTGCTTGTCGGGGAATTGCCGGTACCAGCGGATCAGTTCGATCAGGCCACCCGTACGCTCCACTTTCGGATGGCCGACGTGCGGCCCGGCCGGTACGCACTGCGACTGCGGGTCGACGGTGTAGACAGCCCTCTGCTGGATGCCGACTCCGCGCAGCCGCAATTCGCGGCCGACACAGCGGTGGTGGTGACATGACGACCGCTTCCGCCTCCGGGCCCGAGATCCCGGCCGGTCCCCTGTGGGCACCGAATTCCAAGTCGACGCAGGACCGCGAGGACAGCTGGCAGGCGGACAACAGCCGGTATCTGTCGGCCGCGCTCGCATGGCTACGGCTGGCGCTCCGCGCGCACATCGAGACGCGCTCCGAACCCCCCGTCGTGACCGTCACCGAGGAAGAACTCAAGACTGCTGAGAAGGACATGGAACACGCGGCGGAGGCCCAGCCTCCCCCCGCCCTGATCAGTCTCGGCGGTCTTCTCGGACTCTCCTCCTTCGAACTGCACACGCTGCTGCTCTGCGTGGCCCAGGAGCTGGACCCCTCGGTCGCCGACCTGTGCGCCCAGGCCCAGGGCCGCCCCATGGTGTCCGGCCCGACCTTCGCGCTGGCTCTGTCCCTCTTCCCGGAGCCCGCCTGGGACGTCATGTCGCCGTACCGCGGGCTGCGCTTCTGGCAGCTCGTGGAGATCAGCCGGACGGCCGAACAGCTCCTGGTGACCAGCCCACTGCGCGCCGACGAGCGGATCGTGAACCACGTCAAGGGACTTGACTATCTCGACGACCGCCTCGAGCCCTTCCTGACAGCCGTGGAGTCGCAGGCCGCGCCAGCCGGTCTTGCGCCGTCCCAGCACTCCGCCGAGGAGGCGATCACGGAGTGCTGGCGGCACACACCCTCCTGGGCCGGGGGTCGACTCCCTGTCATCCAGCTTCTCGGCGCCGACCGGGAGAGCAAACAGTCAGTGGCCGCGCAGTCCGCCGCCCAGCTGGGTCTGCTGCTGTACAGGCTGCCGGCAGGGCTGCTTCCCGAGCCGACGGCGGAACTCGAGAGCATCGCGAGGCTCTGGCAGCGGGAGGCCCTGCTGCTCCCGTTCGCCCTCTACCTCGACGCGGACGATACCGAGTTCGTAGGCGGCACAGACGGCGCAGGCGACCGGTTGGTCGGGCGCTTCCTGCAGCGCAGCGGCGGCCCGTGCTTCGTCGCGACCCGGGAATTGCGGCCCGACGTACCGGCTCCGACGTCGGGGGTGGACATCGCACCGCCCCCGATCGCCGAACGTGCCGCCACCTGGAGGACAGCGTTCCCGCCGAAGGACGCGGACCGGCTGGCCGGCCAGTTCGCGCTGGGCCTGTCCGCGATCCAGGAGATCGCGACAGCGTCGGGCACCGACCCCGACATCGCCTGGCGCGCGTGCCTGGCCCGCACCCGGCCGCGCCTGGGCGCCCTGGCCCAGCGTCTGGAGCCGAAGGCCACCTGGGACGACATCGTGCTGCCCGCCCAGGAGGCCGCCCTGCTGCGGCAGATCGGAGATCAGGTGGCGCAGCGCTGCACGGTCTATCAGAACTGGGGTTTCGCAGGGACACACAACCGGGGACTGGGTATCAGCGTCCTGTTCACCGGTCCGAGCGGTACCGGCAAGACGATGGCCGCCGAGGTCCTGGCTCGGCATCTGAGCCTCGACCTCTATCGGGTCGATCTGTCGGCGGCCGTGAGCAAGTACATCGGCGAGACGGAGAAGAACCTGCGCCGACTGTTCGACGCCGCCGAGCCAGGCGGTGCGATCCTCTTCTTCGACGAGGCGGACGCACTGTTCGGCAAACGCAGCCAGATCAAGGACTCCCACGACCGGTACGCCAACATCGAGGTCAGCTATCTGCTGCAGCGAATGGAGGCGTACCAGGGCCTGGCCATCCTCGCCACGAACTTGCGCCGGTCCCTGGACACCGCTTTCCTGCGACGGTTGCGGTTCATCGTCCCCTTCGCCTTCCCCGACACCACGCAACGCCGCGAGATGTGGGCACGGGTCTTCCCGGCCTCAGCCCCCGTCGACGCCCTCGACCTGGACCATCTCGCCGGGCTGCCGCTGAGCGGCGGAATGATCCGCAACATCGCTCTCAATGCCGCCTTCACCGCCGCCGGCGAGGGAACCGCGATCGGGATGGCGACGGTCCTGGCGGCCGCCCGGACGGAACTGCGCAAGGTGGAAATGCCGCTGTCCGAAGGCGACTTCGTCTGGGACGGCTCGACGGGGGTGACGTCATGAGGATCGAGCTGCACATCGGACGACTGATCTTCGACGGCATCGCTCCCGGCGACACTGCTGCTCTTCGTACGGCCCTGGAATCCGAGCTCGGCGACCTGCTGTCCCGCGACCCGGTCGCCCCCCGTCAGGACCAGCAACCGCACCGCGCCACCCCGCCAACGATTACCGCCGCAGCGGATTCGGCCGCCTTCGGACGCCATATCGCCCGCGCGGTCCACGGCAGCCTGCGCTTGCCGCTAGGGGGAACGGGATGAAGGAACGCGCTTCCCGAGCGAACGATCAGCCTTCCTCGCTGACCTCAGAGCAGATCCGTCCTCATGAAACGGCGCCGCATCCGGCTGTCGCGGACAGTCGGTGAAACCGGGCTCCTGTTCCGCGCGGCACCCGACACCAGCAAGACACCGGAGAGCAGGTCGTCCCTCGTGAACACCCCCAGCCCGCCCCGCGGAGGCTTTGTCTTTCTCGACCCCGAACAGGGGCGTGTCCTGCGGGTGGCGCCGTTCCAGTACAACCCTGACACGCTCACGCGCACTCTCCAGCCGCAGGGCATCGGCGGAGAGCCAGGGGACCGGCTGGAGGCGTTGCGGCTGAAGGGGCCGCCGCATGAGACGTTCAAGATCGACGCGGAGTTCGATGCGGCAGATCAGCTGCAGCTGGTGGCCGGTGCTGCTCCCATGGCAGGTGCTGGGCTGTTCGGGGCATTGTCCGCGTTGGAGACGGCGGTCTGTCCCAGCAGCGTGCAGCTGGCGCATGAGAATGACATGGCGTCGCAAGGAATGCTGCAGATCGCCCCGGTGGAAGCCCCTCTGACGGTGCTGGTGCTCGGTCGGCGCCGAGTCCTTCCCGTGCGTATCACCGACTTCACCGTCACGGAGGAGGCCTACGACGGAGAACTGAATCCCATCAGAGCCAAGGTCGGTCTGTCCGTCCGAGTCCTCACCGTCGACGACGTCGGCTTCTCCCACAAGGCGGGCGCCCTCTACATCCGTTACCAGCAGAGCAAGGAGCGGTTCGCAGCACTGATCGGATACGGCCCGGGAGCGGTCGGCTACACCGCGATCTGAGTGCGACGGGATGACCCCGAGAGGCAGGAATGTTCGACCCCACCAGCCGGTATCACGGCATCGCCACAACGACCCTGACGACACCCGACGGACGGACCGTCACGTACGTGCGGCGCCGCTTTCTGCCGCAGCCGGAGGATCTCATGTCCGTCGGCACGCAGGTCGTCGAACCCGGCGACCGGCTGGATCGGATCGCGGCCAGGCAGTACGGAGCCCCGGAGCAGGCGTGGAGGATCGCCGATGCCAACGGGGCGATAAGGCCGGAAGATCTCACTTCGGTGCCCGGTCGTCGACTGCGGATCGCTCTTCCCGCAGGCGTGCCCGGGAGCCTGCCCATGGCCATGAACCCGGCACCGTCATGACGCGCAGCCTCCAACTCCTGCTACTCATGGGCAAAGTGGTGCCGGTGCCCGCTCCTCCCGTCCTCATCGACGCCCTGCAGTCCGTGCAGGTCACCTCGTCCAGTGGTTCGGCGAGCGGATTCCAGCTGACCTTCGCGGTGAGCAAGCGGTCGCCCGTGACCGAGGTGATGCTGCCCTCGGGGCTGCTGGATCCCAAGACCCGGGTCGTCGTGGTGGCCGTGGTCGCCGGTTTGCCACACGTCCTCATGGACGGGGTGATCACCCGCCAGGAGATGAACCCCGGTCAGGCTCCAGGCAGCTCGACCCTCACCGTGACCGGCGAGGACCTGTCGCTACTCATGGACCTCCGGCACGTCGAACGCTGCTACCCGGGCCTGCCGCATCATCTGCGCGTGATGCTGGTGTGCGCCGGATACGCGCAGTACGGGATCGTCCCGCTGGCCGTCCCGCCGGTGATCAGCAACCTTCCGAACCCGGCCGTCGAGGTCCCGGTCCAGTCCGCAACGGACCTGGCCTATCTCCGCACGCTGGCCGACGAGGTCGGCTACGTGTTCTTCATCGAACCCGGCCCCGCCCCGGGAGTGAGCATCGCCTATTGGGGCCCGGAGGTCCGCGCGGGTCTGCCACAGCCGGCGCTCACGGTCGACTCCGGGACGGCGGACAACGTCGAATCGCTGAGCTTCAGCTTCGACGGGTTGTCACGCACCCAGTACACGGCTCGGTTCGTCGAACCCGTCGCCAAGACCCAACAGACCGTTCCGGTACCCGACGTCAGCCTGCTCCACCCGCCCCTTGCACTGCGTCCGGCCCCGGCTCTGCGCGAGGAACCACTGACCGGACAGACCGGCCGGTCACTCGCAGAGACCCTGCTGTGGGGACTGAGCCGAAGCGCCCAGTCCGCCGACGCCGTCACCGGTCAAGGCAGACTCGACGTCCTGCGCTACGGACACGTGCTCAGTGCCCGGAACCTGGTGGGGGTACGCGGCGCGGGCCTGACCTACGACGGCCTCTACTACGTGCGCAGTGTCACCCACGACATCGCCCGCGGTGCGTACAAGCAGAGCTTCACCCTCACCCGAGACGCTCTCGTCTCCCACATGCCGGTGGTGGTCCCGTGACGGCTCAGCCCGTGAAGAAATGGCACGGCCTCTATCAAGGAGTGGTGGTGTCGAACGTGGACACCACCGACATGGGGCGGCTGCTGGTTCGGGTACCGGAGGTCCTCGGGGATGATCCGTGCATCTGGGCCTCGCCGTTGTCTCCCATGGCGGGGACGGCCAGCGGCATGTACGTCGTGCCGCTGCAGAACTCCGGAGTATGGCTGCAGTTCCTGGACGGTGATCCCAACAGGGCGGTGTGGACCGGTTTCTGGCGAGGCGGCGCGGGCGATGTACCGCCCGCAGCAAAGTCCACCCCGCCGGGGGTTCCGCAGATCGTGCTCGCCACACCCTCCCAGAACGCCCTGGTCATCAGTGATCAGAGTGGGCCGGCCGGTGGTGGTGCCATCACCATGCAACTCCACGGCGTCGGAGGGCCGTTCATCAAGATCAATGAGACGTCCATCGAGATCTCGTGCGGCCCGGGACGCGCCAGCATCGTGCTCGAGGGAAAACAGGTGCGCGTCAACGGCGATGCGCTGACGGTGCTGTAAAGAGGTCGAGATGCCCGGACTGATTCTCCACAGCGGTGCCACGATGACGTGCGCGCACCAAGGGTCCGCGAACCCTCCGGCACCCGCCCAGCAGAGGGTGTTCGTCGGCACGCAACCCGTAGCGACGACAGCGGACACCTTCGTCGTCCTCGGCTGCGGTTTCCCAGCGGCCTCACTGGGGGCGCCGCCCTGTACAAGTATCCGGTGGACCCAGACATCCACCCGCGTACTGGTCAATGGGTTGCCGCTGCTACTCCAGCCGACACCGCCCCCGAGCTGCGGCGCGGGCGTCGGTGTCGGCACCCCACCCAGCCCCCCCATGGTCCAGGCGATGCAACTTCGGGTGCGGGGGACGTGAGCTCGATGCACATCGACTTCCCTTACAACGTCGACGCCAGCGGTCGGACCGCGACGACCCGACACGCCGACCATGTCCGTGACATGGTCGAGCAGGTGCTCTTCACCACCCCCGGTGAACGTGTGAACCGGCCGGACTTCGGCTGCGGCCTGCTCGACCTGGTCTTCGCCCAGAACGGCCCGGAACTTACGGCGGCCGTCGAGATGACCGCGCAGGCTGCCCTGCAGCGCTGGCTCGGCGACCTGCTCACCGTGGAGTCTCTGGCGGTCAGAGCCGAGGAGTCGGCCCTGACCGTTTCCCTGAACTACGTTCTGACAGCCACCGGGGAAAGCCACAACGTGCTCATGCGCGGAGGGACAGCCTCATGAGCGCCCCTCCGCTCTGTAACGACGAGCAGCGACGTGCCGCGGTTCGGGCGGCCGGGCTGGCCGGCATCGAGAGTGTCTCGGTCGATCCCGACAGGCGCATTCTTACCGTCCTCTTCTTCGGCACCATCCCGGAGCGGCTGGACCGGCACAGCTTCCGTGTCGAGGGCGGACGGCGGGGCAATGACATCCGGATCGTCTCAGTCACCGGCACGGACAACCCCGCGAACTGTCTGACGATGGAGCTCGACCGGCCGGGCGACGGGACCGTCCACCGGCTCCACGCACTCGGGCCGGGCTTCGACCGCTGCTACGACACCTTTGAATTCTCGTTTCGGCAAACCGACCCCGAGGCTCCGGTCCCGGCCCCAACCGTCGGCACCGGTTCGCTGCCGACCCACCCAGCACCGGCCATCGACTATCTCGCCAAGGACTACGCAAGTTTCCGCCGCCTGCTGTTCGAACGGCTCGCCCTCACCATGCCGGAGTGGACCGAGCGGCGCGCACCCGATCTCGGCGTCACCCTCGTCGAGCTCCTCGCCCACGTCGGTGACCAGCTCAGTTACCAGCAGGACGCCGTGGCGACCGAGGCGTACTTCGACACGGCACGGCTGCGTACCTCGGTACGACGCCATGCCCGCCTGGTCGACTATCCGATGCACGACGGCTGTGCGGCCCGTACCTTCGTTTGCGTCGAGACCAGCGAACAGCTGAACGTGCGGCCGGACGACCTCGCCTTCACCGCCTTTCCGCCGGGCCGTGTCCCGCAGACGGGCGCCGTACTGCCGGCCGAGCTGCTGGCGGCCGGCCACCACCCCGTCTACCGGCCGCTGGAACGGCGGGACATCGTGCTCCGGCCCGAACACAACAGCATCGGCCTGTGGACCTGGGGCGATCAGGACCACTGTCTGCCCGCCGGGACCACGCGGGCCACACTGCTGGACCAACGGCCCCCTGGCACGGGCAAGGACCGCGCCCTGCGACTCGCCCCCGGCGATGTGATCGTGTTCGAGGAGACCGCGGACCCCTGGACCGGCAGTCAGGCGGATCGCGATCCCGCTCACCGGCAGGCCGTCCGCCTCACCCGCGTCACCCAGGGCATCGACGTGCTCTACGACACCAAGGTGCTCGATGTCGAATGGGCGGACGAGGACGCTCTCGCGTTCCCCTTGCGCGTCACCACCCACGGCGGATCCGACCGCGATCCGACGGACGTCGTCGTCGCGCGGGGCAACACCATTCTCGTAGAGCACGGCATCGAAAACACCTGGGGCCCCGACGGCCTCCCCGAAACGGTCGAGGGTCCCGCCGAATGCGGCCCCGGACAGAGCTGCCCCAGTTCGGCCGCTCCTCGCATCACCCGTCGCTTCGTGTCCGCGCTTTGCGCCACGCAGATCACCTGGTCCGCGCCCCATCCACGGCTGGCGGACGTCTCCGCCGGGCAGAGCCAGCAGTTGTCCCGCCTGGCCGCCCGTGCCCGGGACCGGCTCAGAGACATGCATCGCTCGGATGCGACGCTGTCCGCGGCCGACCGCGACTTCCTGGAAACGCTGTTCGAGGCGGGCCTCCTCACCAGGGTTCGCGACGACCGCAGTTCACGATTCGACCTCACCTCCCTCCTCTCACGATTCGACGAGTACCTGGACCCCAAACTGCGCCGACTCGAAGCGCTGGCCGGGCGGGCCCGATCCGGCTACGTACTCGACCAAGCCGACATCGGCTGGGAACTCGCGCAGACCTGGGGCGAGGACGCCGCCTGGCTGATCGACCCGGACAACCCCGCACTGCACGGCCCGGCCTGCGCCGCCCTGCGTCCGGACCCGCGCGAGGCTGTCCCCGCCGTACGGATCTGGGCCGCGGGCACCGACAGCCGTGGCGATGCGTGGACGCCGCGCCGCGACCTGCTGGCCAGCGGCCCTCGCGACCGCCATGTGGTCGGCGAGACCGACGAGGCGGGCCGGCTCAGCCTCAGGTTCGGAGACGGTCGTACCGGAACGGCACCGCTTCGGGAACAGAAACTTTTGGCCTCCTATCGCATCGGCAACGGCCGGGCCGGCAACGTCGGCAGCGAAGCCATCAACCGGATTGCGTCCCGCTCCTCCCAGTTGGACGGCGTCATCCGGGTTCGCAATCCATTGCCCGCAACCGGTGGTACCGACCCCGAACCCGTCGCGCAAGTCCGGCTGGCAGCACCACACGAGCCATTCCGCAAGCTGCTCAGGGCTGTCACAGCCGAGGACTACGAGACCCTCGCCGCCAGGCACCCGGGAGTACAACGGGCCGCCGCTGCCCTGCGCTGGACAGGTAGCTGGTACGAAGCCGACGTAGCACTCGACGCCGAGGGCACATCCGATCTACCGCACAGGCTGTCGGAGGACGTGCGGCTGGCCCTGCACCGGTTTCGCCGCATCGGCCATGACGTGGTCACCGGACCCGCACTTCAGGTACCTCTCGACGTGGCCCTCACCGTCTTCGTCGACCCCGATCACCTCGCCGGTCATGTCCGCCAAGCCCTGCTGCGGGCGCTGCGGCCCGGCCCGCAACCCGGTGGTGGACTGGGCTTCTTCGATCCCGACGTCCTCACATTCGGCACACCGGTACGGGCGAGTGCGCTGGTCGCCGCAGTGGCCGGGATCCCCGGCGTCCGGCATGCCGAGGTGACCAGGCTGCGTCGGCTCCACCGATTCACGGACGGCGGGGTGAGTCCCGGCCCGGATGTCCCACCCTCCGGCGTGCTCAGGTTGCGTCCCCTGGAGATCGCTCGGCTCGACGGCGACTCCACCCGGCCGGAGAACGGCTGGCTGACCCTCGAGCTGCGAGGAGGGCGATGAGCCCCTCGGCATGCCGTTGCGGCAGCTGCCCCGGTACCCGGTCGACCACCCCGTCAAGGATCTGGAACAGGCCTGCACTGCCAGCGCTGCAGTACCGCGCGGGTACCTACGACCAGTTCCTGAAGTCGATGCTCGCCGCCCTGTCCAGTACCGATCACGCGCCACTCGCCGGGCTGACCACCCGTGAGCCGGACGACCCTTCCATCGCTCTCGTGGAAGGCTGGGCCCTGATCGCCGACATCCTGACCTTCTATCAGGAACGGATCGTCAACGAGGGATACCTGCGCACCGCAACCGAGCAGGAGTCCCTGGCCAGGCTCGGCCGGCTTGTCGGTCACCGTCCTCGACCGCCACTCGGCGCCGGCACGTTCCTCGCCTATACCCTCGACGCGGGAACTCGCTGCACCATCCCGGCCGGCTCGCAGGTGAAAAGCGCCCCACCGCCCGGTGGACTGCCCCAGGTCTTCGAGACCTCGGAGGATCTCAACGCCCGCGCCGAATGGAACCAGCTTCCAGTCCGTGCGATCATTCCCGCTTCGATCGATCCCGATGCCGCCGAGATCATGCCGTCACTCGAACTCGACGGCGTCCAACCCAACCTCGGCGCCGGTGACCGTCTGCTATTCACGTTCGGCGACCCCAGCCGGAACATCACCCGTCTCGTGGAGAGCATTCACCTGGACCCGTACCGCGGGCGGACCACCGTGCTCCTCAAAACACCAGGCCTGGCCCACCAGTTGAAGCGCGAGGTACAGGCCTTTCGCGAGGACGTGGACAAGGCCGTTCGCAAGCCGCAGCCGTCCAAACCGTTCGAGGACTTCCTGAGGGTGTTGCGCGAGGTCCTGCACGCCGGTGACATCCTCCGTGATCCGGACGCCTTGGCGGAAACACTCGACGACAAGCTCCAATCGTTCCGCGAGCGCCTCTCCGGGGCGGAGGCCGGGGCTGCGCACGGTGGCGAACTGCTCGACAAGGTGACCGCTCGGGTCGCGGCCGTCCGAAATGCCGCTGGCGCCGTGACGGGCTCGTCCGCGGGCGCCGCCGGGAAACACTCCCCGAGCAGCTCTGACGGGGAACCCTTCGTCAATCCACTGAACCTTGGCCGTCAGGTTCTGCACGGGCTCGAGCGACCCCCGTCCCGGCCTCCTCGCAACCCCAGCGAAATGGCCACCCCTGTCACCGAACTCTTCGGCCCGGACTCTGACGCCATGTCACGACTGCTCACCGCGAAGAGTCCCCACCTCACCGAAACGCTCTACCGCGCCCTCGGTACCGTCTCGGTCACAGCGGCCGATCCGCCAGGCGTGCAGTGCTTCCGCGTGAAAGCAGCTCCCCTCGGTGCGACGATCCCTGACGCAGCGCACGTCAGAAGGCTGCTCAGGTCGGCGGATTCCGCCGACCCGCCCGGCACGGACGAATCCCCCGACGACGGGAGAGTTCTCCTGCTGGACTCGGTGTACGACACGATCCTGCCCGGCACCTGGATTGCCGTGCGCCAGACGGATGGCCAAACGAGAACCCGGATCATTCAGGTCACCGACGTCACTCAACTGGCCGTGGCCGACGAGCACTATGCCGTACGGGTGACCCGTCTGCGGCTCGCCGAGCCGTGGACCGAAGATCCCGACGACCTCGCCGCCCGCCGCGCCACCACCGTCTGGGCCGCCGGCGAGACGCTTCCCCTCGCCGATCCCCCGGATCCGTCCGTGGTAGCCGGCGACGCGATCGAACTCGCCGGTGTGTACGAGGGACTCACTCCCGGTCGTTGGCTGATCGTCTCCGGGGAACGCACCGACGTCCCGCACGTCTCCGGAGTCCAGGGCACCGAACTCGTCATGCTCGGCGGAGTCCATCAAGGACTCGACGACACGCCTTCCGGCCACGGCGTACGCAGCACGCTCGCCCTGACCACGAAACTCGCCTACCGGTACCGCCGGGATACCGTGATCATTCATGGCAACGTCGTGTTCGCGACCGCCGGTGAGACCCGGAACGAGATTCTCGGCAGCGGAGACGCCGCGCAGGCAGGGCAGGTCTTCCCGCTGCGTCAGGGCCCCCTCACCTGGCTTCCCGCGCGCACGCCCGACGGTGCGAGAGAAACCCTGACCGTCCGGGTTTCCGGTGTGGAGTGGCCCCGGATCGCCGATCTGAACGAGGCCGACCCGGCCACTCTTGCCTACCGTCTGCGCGTCGGCGTCGACGGCGGAGCAGCGGTCGAGTTCGGCGACGGACGCCATGGGTCCCGTCTTCCGACCGGTGTGGAGAACGTCACGGCTCACTACCGCATCGGTGGAGGCACCGCGGGCAATGTCGCGGCCGGACAGGTCAACCACGTGGTCAGCCGGCCCCTTGGGGTCAGCGGCGTCGCCAATCCGCTGCCCGCCACCGGAGGCGCGGATGCCGACGGCCGGGAAGAGGCCCGCCTGAGTATCCCTTTGCGGCTCAGCGCCCTCGACCGACTGGTGTCGGTCCGCGACTATGAGGACTTCGCTCTGGCTTTCGCCGGCATCGGCAAAGCCGCCGCGCGCCGCTGCCCCGACGGCGCTCGTCAGTTCGTGCACGTGACCGTCGACGCCGCCGACAACGCCCCCCTCGATGCCCGCTCGCTGCTCCTGGACGCTCTTCAGTCCGCTCTCAGCCGGTACGGGGATCCAGCGTTGCCGGTGCGCGTGGAGGTCTGCGAACGGGTACGGCTTGTACTGTCGCTCGGTGTCCGCACGTTGCCGGACCATTCGCGGGACGTGGTCGAACAGGCTGTCCGGGACGCCCTCCTGGACCGGTTGGGATTCGCCGCGGCAAAGCTCGCCCAGTCCGTCTTCCTGAGTGCCGCCATCGCGGCCGCGCAGGCAGTCCCCGGGGTCGACTTCGTGGATGTCGACGCCTTCGGCGGTGTGGGGGACGATGTCGACGCGGCCGGCGTCATCCGGTTCGCCCGGGAACTCACCGCCGCCCCCTGCGTGCCAGGCCACCCGGCGGGGTACCGCGAGACCCTCTACACACCGGCCCCCGAGGAAACGAGCGCCTCGGTGGCCGCCGCCAACGGACTCACCGAAGCGCAGCTTGCTCTGCTGAATCCCGACGGCGTCCCTCGAACTCCCGGCACCGCGATGGTGGTGCGGCGGGCCCTGCGCCCTGCCCAGCTCGTACTCCTCGATCCGTCGGTGCCCGAGACTCTCGTCCTGCGGAGGATCCCATGACTCCCGACCAGGTGTACGCGCTGTTGCCCGCCGTCCACCGACGGCTCGACGCGGAGCACGGCAGCAAGCTGTACGAACTGCTGTCGGTCATCGCCGCTCAGGCCCGTGTCGTCCAGGACGACATCGAGCAGCTCTATGACAACTGGTTCATCGAGACCTGCGAGGACTGGGTGGTGCCGTACATCGGCGACCTCGTCGGCTACCGCATACTGCCCGGGACGACCGCCGCGCTCTCCGACAACTCTTCGCCCGCGTATGGGCTGCTCGCCGCAGCCGCGCCCCGCAGAGAGGTCGCGAACACAGTCGCCAACCGCCGGCGCAAGGGCACCCTTGCCCTCCTCGAAGACCTGGCCACCGATGTGGCGGACTGGCCCAGCCGGGCGGTGGAATACCGCCGTCTGCTCGCTGTCACTCAACCGATCCGCCGATACACCGGCGAGGACGACGACGCACGGCGGCGACTGCGCCGAGGCGGCCTGGTCGACCTGCGCCGAATCAACATCCTGGACCGGATCGACGGCCCGTTCGACGAGCTGGCTCACACCGTCGAAGTACCCCGCACCGACGCCACCCGCCGCGCCGGCCAGTACAACATCCCCGGCGTCGGCCTCCACGTGTGGCGACTGCGGGCCTACCCGGTGACCCGGGCCCCGGCGCTCTGCGTGGACCAGGTCCGGTCGTGCTACACCTTCAGCATTCTCGGGAACGATACCGAGCTGTTCACCAAGCCGGTTCCCGAGCCGTCGGCCTGCCACGTCGCGGACGAGATGAATGTCCCGGCGCGTATCCGGCGCAGGGCTCTGACCGAGCGGCTGTACGACTACTACGGCCCGCTCAAGAGCGTGTGCGTATGGACCGGACCACACCCCGACCGTGATGTCGTGGCCCTCGACCGCATCGTGTCCGCAGACCTGTCCGAATGGAGCTACTCCCCACGCGCCGGACAGGTGGCTCTCGACCCGGTTCTCGGACGCGTCAAGTTTCACGAGCAGACGGACCTGGAGCGAGGCGTCCGGGTGACCTACCACCATGCGTTTTCGAGTGACTTCGGCGGCGGTGAGTACCCCCGTCCGGGGAACACGGCGGGCCCAACCGTCGCTCGCTACCGGGTCGGTCCGGGCAAGGAACACCACAGGATCACCGATGCGATCGAGCGGTGGCGCTCCGAAAGGCCGCACAACTCCGAAGCGATCATCGAAATCACCGGGAACGACGTCCATCGTGACCTCGAAACCATCCTCCTCGAGCCGGAAGACCGTCTCACCCTGCGCGCCGAGGACGGTTCACGACCGGTACTCGCACTGCCCGACCGGACCGAGAGCAGCCCCGCCTCCTTGCGGATCACCGGCACCGGGACGCCGACAGCGGCGGCGAGTGAAGGGCCCCTGCCGCGCATCGTCCTCGACGGCCTCATGGTCACCGGGGGCAGCGTCCAGGTCCGGGGCAAGGTGGGACAACTCATCATCCGGCACTGCACGTTCGTACCGGGTTGGGACCTCGGCGCAAATGGCCTGCCGCGGTCACCCGAGGAGGCAAGCCTGGAACTGATCGACACGCCGGTATGCGTCGAGGTCGAGCACAGCATTCTCGGCACTGTCGTCGTCAGCCGGGACGAGGCCGCGACCGAACCCAACAGGCTCTTCCTCTCCGACAGCGTGCTCGACGCCACCTACCGGGACTTTGCGGCGCTGGCCGGTCCGGAGGGGCGGTACGCTCACGCTCTCCTCACGGCACGGCGTACCACCGTCATCGGCTCGGTACGCACACGCGCCGTCGACCTGGTGGAGAACTGTCTGCTGGACGGCGACGTCCAAATCGCCCAGCGGACAAAAGGCCGCGTGCGTTTCTGCTGGCTGCCGCCCGGCTCCCGTACTCCGCGTCGTTTGTATTGCCAGCCCGAGCACTCGGGCGACCCGGACCGCGTCGCGCTGAAGTTCGCCAGCACGCGGTACGGCACACCCGACTACGTCCGACTCGCCGACGCATGCGCTGAGGAGATCCGGCGCGGTGCGGACGACGGGTCGGAACCCGGGGCGCTGCACGATCTGTTCCGTCCACAGCGTCAGGACAACCTGCGTGCCCGCCTAGCCGAATACACCCCGGCCGGGTGCAACGCGGGAGTCTTCCTGGCCACATGAGCGCATCGCCCGAGCGGGCCGAGCGCTGACGGGTCGTCACCAACCAATAGGTACACGTTCGTTCACTCAGGGAGCACAACCGCATGCAGGGAGACTTCTCCCGGGTCACCTTCGACCCGGCCCAGCGCTTCTCGGCCGTACTTTCCCAGCAGGGCCGGGTACAGCTCGACTCCGAGATCAACGAGCAGACAGCGATCCTGCTTCACTACATGCGCACCCTGGCCGCCGACCTGCTCGGGCCGGTCGCGTTTCCTTCCGGTCCCGGTCACAGCGCCGGTGGGTTCTGCGTCGACACGTTCGACGGAGGCAACTTCACCGTGACGCCGGGCAGGATCTACGTGGATGGAATCCTGTGCGAATGCGATGGCACCGACTACTGGAGCCAGCCGGACGGGCACCTCGACCGAGGGCGGGAGCGTGACCGGCTCCCGACCAGTCCTTTCATGGTCTACCTGCGGGTGTGGGAGCGCATGGTCACGGCTGTGGAAGCACCCCGCATTCGCGAGGTCGCTCTGGGGCTGCACGGCCCGGACACGACGGTCCGGACCCGGGTGGTCTGGCAGCTGTGCTGGATGGATCTGGGCTCTGAATCCTTTATTCCCGACATGAAAACCGCACCGCAGTTCCTGCGCGATCAGATCGGTCGAAGGTTCAGGCCTCGCCCACTGCTCTCCGCCCGCGTCCGCAACCCCGAGGGCAACAGCACGCCTTGTGACGTGCCGCCCCAGTCCGGATATCGCGGGCCGGAGAATCAGCTCTACCGAGTCGAGGTGCACCGGGGCGGAAACGCCGAGACCGCGACGTTCAAGTGGTCCCGGGAAAACGGCTCGGTGACTCTGCCGATCAGGGCGGTCAGCGGTGCGTCTATCGAGCTGGAGACGCTGGGCCGGGACGACAAACTGGGGCTCGAGATCGACGACGTGGTGGAGATCGTCGACGACGCTTCCGTCTGCCGGGCCGCCGCCGACGCGTGGGAGGAGGAATGCCCTCGCCTCTACACCATCAAGGAGATCGACCACGCCAGGCGCAAGGTCGTCCTCGACCACGAGCCGGCCCGAGATCCGTACCAACCGGACGCCGGAACGGTCCCCGGACGTCACCCGCTGCTTCGCCGCTGGGACCACGGGGCGGCAGGCAGGGAGCGGGGGGACACCGACACCTACACGGGTGTGGACAGCGAAGGTACCCAGCAGATCAGGGAGGGCACCTGGCTGGTGCTCGAGGACGGCGTCGAAGTGCGCTTCGAGGGAGACGTCGAGCGAGCCCCGCAGTACCGCCGGGGTGACTACTGGACGATTCCGGTCCGGGTCGTCACCGGTGACGTCGAGTGGCCCAAAGGGCTCAATGGCCGACCTCAGCCGAAACGACCACAGGGCATCGACTATCACTACGCACCCCTGGCAGTCGTACTGCCCCAGAACGCCACCGAGTACACCATGGTGGATCTGCGGGTGCCGTTCCCTCATCGACGGCAGTGACCGCCGAAGCTCCCGCACATCCGCTACGGCTACGGCTACGGCTACGGCTACGGCTACGGCTACGGCTACGGCTACGGCTACGGCTACCAAGGGTGGGTCAGTGGCCCCGCGGTCGGCGCCCTTCATCGAGCCTCACGGTTGGATGCGTGACGTCACGATGATGAACACGGCCATGCACACAACGAAGACCAGGAAGATGGCGCACCCGATTTTCGAATACGACTTGGCAGAGACGTCCGCGCCGGTCGTCAGGTTGTGCAGTTTCTTCACGCGCAGCGTCCCGGATCTCATCCGGCCACTCGCGCGAACCCGGTCACCGTTGGCCACAGAGCCTTCGAATATGATCCCCTGCATCTCGATCGGCACGAGTCTCACCTGATCGAGGGCAGCGTCGTATTCCTCTACCCGAAAATTCACGACGAACACGCTTGCCGAATCTTTCCCCCCGTGCTGCGTTCGGGTCTGGACATCACGGACCGCCCCCTCCACGATTTCCAATTTCGGCGGAGGTGGGGGTGGTGGCGGAGGAGGTGGGGGTGGTGGCGGAGGAGGTGGAGGTGGCGGCGGCGGCGGCGGCGGCGGTGGCGGTGGCGGTGGCGGCGGAGGGTTTACCCTATCGTCAAACAAATCCGTGAGGTCGAATCGGGAACCACAACGTGCGCATGTGTTGACCGCAGGCGATTTCCTTTGTCGGCTACCGCAGTTTTCGCACGATATCCAGTCACTCGCCATGCGCCCACTCCTGTACACGCACCCAGTTCACTTACTCAAGCACAGAAACCGATCGGCGCTACTTGACTTCCCCAAGCGGAAGGCCTACAGGGTGAATTGAAAGCCCTCACATAGGATGCATAAGGGCCACTTGAAGAAGTGGAAAGGTATCCTAAGAGGCCATCGGGGGTTTTCCGACTAAAGTTCTACACCTACGATGCTTACGCGGGGCGCAACGGGCCGCAACCCGAGTGCCCCGAACCTGCGTCTCCGGCACCGGCTCGACGAAATGCCACGTCACGACTCGCAAACTCCCTAAGCAGATCGCGCACGTCGACCAGCACCCCCAACCCTCGCACCCCCGCGCTCATCGAACACCGACGTATTGGTTTGGCCCACACACTGAGACCGGCGGCGCGCAGCCGGTCTCATGATCACGATTCTACCGCCGGGCCCCGTCGACGCCTGCTCAAGCCCGCCGCCTCCGCGAACTCCCCGCCCATTGGACGACCTGGAACGGCGAACGTTTACTGAATGAAGCAGGACTCGTCGGGTGCGGCCTTGGGTAGTGATGACGTGCACGAACGATTGGCTCCGCAGGAACGGCAGCAGGTGACGCTGCCCCCACACGCCCCCCGCCCCAGCGCAATGACCCGGCGTGAGGTTGCCTCCGCACCATCCCGGTTCGCCGGATTGCCGGTGAGTGCGCCCGGCGATGCCGACGAGCGCGAAGCGGACGAACTCGCGGAGCGGGCCGCGACAGGGCAACACGTCGGTCCCGCGTCCGGCGTCGGGACCCGGCTGCAACGATGCCCCGGCGGCTGCGGCCCCGTCCCCTGCCGCCACGAAAACGACGCAGAGCGGCTGCAACGCAAGGCCACCGGCTTGCTGCCCACGGCCGACCGGTCACGAGCATCGGTGGACGCTGTCTTCGACTCCCCGGGACAGCCCTTGGAAACCCCAGTCCGGACCGTTTTCGAACAACACTTCGGACACGACTTCGCTCACGTCCGCGTCCACACCGGGACCGACGCGGATCGGGCCGCTGCGCATGTCGCAGCTGCCGCGTTCACCGTGGCACCGCACGTCGTCTTCGCTGGCGGACGCTACGCTCCGGGCACAGCCGCAGGTGCCCGCCTGCTGGCCCACGAACTGGCACACGTCGTCCAGCAGGACGGCGGCACGCGGCCGCGGCGCATCCAGCGGCAACCCGCCGCTGCCCCACTCCACACCACGGTCCGGACCAGCAACCCGCCAACTGCAGGCGTGGGCCGAGAGAAGTGGGGGGAGGAAATCGAGGACCAGTACCGCCGAAAGGGTGACGCCCACCGCGCGGATGCCGTACGCCGCTGCCGGGAGTTGGGCGCCATGGCGTGTTGGCGGCTCCTGACGGCCGAAGAGACCCACAGGCTCTACGCTCTCGCCAATTCCAGCGGCGGGAATCGGGGCGTGGTAGAGGCCGGCCTCGCGATGGCGGTCCCCGCACTCGCACTCGTCCGCCCGGTCGCTCCCGTACCGCAGCTGCGTCTCGTGCCTCCCTCGGCTCCCCCGCCCGCCTCCGGCGCGGCGCCGTCGGCGGCGGCTTTGGGAGCCGCCGTCGGAATCGCGGCCCTCGTCGCGGTATGCGTCGCCTGTGCGTATTCCTTGTGGAGTCTTGGTCAGTTCCAGAACGAATTGCGTAACGGAGGGCTGGTGATCCTCGAATCGCCCCTGGCGCTGTGCGTGGGTGGTTGTCATCTACCCTCGCGCGAACAACCGTCGTCCCACGCGTCGGGCTCCTTCTCCGCCACGCCGGACCCGGACCCGGCGGTCGTCCGGGACTGGCTCGCCGGGAAAGACCCCGCCCCTGACGCCGTATCACAGGAGCGCGAGCGTCGCCGGCGGGACTGCTTCAGCAAGAATCCCGGTGCGATCGCCTGCGATGAGCCGCCCCCGACCAGTGAGGCGGCCCGCGACGAGATCCTGCAACAGGCCCTGTGGAACGCCGGACGTCCCATGACCGCCGTATGGCAGTGCCAGCTTGTCCGCAAGGGCATCCCGGCAGGCCGGATCGACGACTGCGACGGAGCGCCCGCGATCGAATACCACTGCACCGTGCGCGGTGAGTCCGGCCATTGGTCGATCTTCGGATGCCTGTGCTGTGACTGTTCGGGGCAGTCGCACTACCAGTGGAGCAAACCGCATCCGTCCGTGAAGCTGTGAGCCGTACAGGGCCGGGACCGCCCGCGGGCGACGTTACTGACCTTGGTGTCATAGCGTCTGGGTCTTCGCCGGACCTGGTGACAGGGCCCGTCTTGGCTGGTAATCCGGACATATGCGGCATCCGAACCGCTGACCGCCGAGCAGCACAAGCGTCGCGAAGAGGTACGCATGTGTGCCGCTGACTTCTTCGAGGAGGCCGCAAAAGTCCCGTGCATAGCCCCGGAGTTACAGGTGAGCGAGGAGTCGGTCCACCAGTGGCGACGCTGCGCCTGCTGAGAATGTCGTCCACCCTGGTCAAGTGGTGCTGGCGGCCTGCGGCATCATGATCAGCTGTGCCGCTGGGTCTGGCCTGCCTCTCGATGACGAATGCCTTCACCGCGCTCCGACTGCTGCCGATGAGCGACCGTGACAAGGACGCCGAGATCCTGGTGCTCCGTCACCAACTCGCGGTCCTGGAGCACCGACTGCAGCGAGACCGGGTACGGTGCGCGCCCAAGGACCGCGCACTCCTGGCGGCGCCGCTGTCCCCACTGCCACGAACCGTACTCAAGCGCCTTCGGCTGCTGGTCCGACCCGACACCGTGCTGCGCTGGCAGCGGGACCTGACACGACGCGGCACGCCGAGGAGCCCCAGCCGAACCGTGTCGGACGGCCGCGCACCATCCGCTCGATCCGTCTGCGGCTCCTGCGCCTGCCACGCGAGAACCCGACCTGGGGGCACCATCGCCCCTCCCGGTCACGCCTGGGTCACCCAGACGATGAAGAACCTGCTCATGGATCTGGAGGAAGCGGGCGTGAAGGCGAGGTTCCTGATCCGGGACCGGGATGCGAAGTACCCCGCGCTGCTCGCCGACGCCGAGATCCGGTGCAGACCTGCCGCCACGAACTCCTCGACCGGACCTAGTGCCGTGGCAGACAACGTTCGCCCGTGAAGGAGCGGCGTCCGGTGCGTGCTCCCGGCGGGCCGGCCGGAAGTCCTCGTACTGGGCGTACTCGGGCTTTCGTCCGGTGCGGCGGGAGTGCGTGCCGGGCGTCGCGACGGGGCGAACGTTGCCTGCTGCGGCACTAGGTCTGGAACGAGGCCCACCTGCGGCACACCCTGCGCGAGTACGAGGCGCACTGCAACCGACATCGCCCCCCGAACGACGGGGAGCCGGCGCTCACAAAACGGATACGGATGTGAACGCGTGGGCAAGAAATCGAATATGTGGGCAGCGGCCCAAGTGGGAGCCATCCGTTAAGCGGGCTGGGAGGGAGCTTGGCTCCCCCCCATTGCTCCCAGGGAGCGGATCCGGAAACAGAAAAAGGGCCGTTGTGAAAACGGCCCTTCACCTGCGACGTTCGATACGTTCGAACTGTCGGGACGACAGGATTTGAACCTGCGACCCCTTGACCCCCAGTCAAGTGCGCTACCAAGCTGCGCCACGTCCCGGTGCCTTCTGACCTGGGGTTTCCCCCGGCCGAACGCGCATGGAAACAATACCGCACTCAGGTCGGTGGTCGCGCACTCGTTTCTTCGCGCCCTCTTGACCTCAAGTTTGGTCGAGGTTGAGCGATCGTCCGGATGACGATGCCCAAGGCGATCCCCGGGGAAGCCGGCCGCACGTACGGCTACCGGGACTGGTCCTGTCCGATGGGGCTGATGACGGGTGACGAGAGAGGTCAGCCGTGCTCGGAGGGCGACGGGCGGCGCGGTTCCGCGGCGGGCGCGGGGACGGCCGGGGCGCCCGGCCTGACGGCGTCGGCGCGGACCAGGTCACGGATCGCGGGCACGGCGAGCAGGGCGACGGGGACGACGAGACTGACCACTCCGGCCGCGAGGAGCACCTGGTCCGCGCCGAGGGCCGAGGCGGCGGGCCCGGCCAGGGCCTGACCGACGGGCATCATCGCCAGGGAGCCGGCGACGTCGTACGCGTGGATGCGGTTGAGGACGTCGGACGGGACCTGGGTCTGCACGCTGGTCGCCCACATCACGCCCCAGAACGACATGCCCGCCCCGGCGACGGCCGCCCCGAGCGCCATGGCGGATATGCCGAGACCGGCGCCGACGGCGGCCGGGAACCCGGCGAAGGCGAACAGGGCGACGGCTCCGGCGCGCAGCATCCGGCGGGGTCGCAGCCGCAGGGCGAGCAGACCGCCGACGACGGTGCCTGCGCCGAGGGCGGAGTTGATCAGGCCGTAGGCGCGGGGGCCGTGCTGCTGCACCACCTCCGTCGCCACCAGCGGCACGGTCGGGCCCCATACGGCGACCATGTACAGACACCAGACGGCGATGACGCCCCACAGCCAGGTGCGGGCCCGGAACTCCCGCCAGCCCTCGACGAGATCGGTCCGGAAGGTGCCGGGGCCGTGTGCCGCGGACGCGGCGCCGCCCGGGGCGGGCGCGGGGAGGCGGATCAGCAGCAGGCACAGGGCGCTCACGGCGTAGGTGGCGGCATGGGCCGCGAACACCCCGCCCGGCGAGGCGAAGCCGACGAGCACTCCGGCCAGGGCGGGCCCGGCGAGCTGCGCGGCGGACTCGGCGATGCGTATGGCGCCGTTCGCGCCCTGGATGTCGGTGGCCAGGCGGGGCACGGTACTGGCGACGCCCGGCTGGAACACGGCGCCCGCCACGCCGTTGAGGAAGCCGATCACGCAGATCTCCCAGAGCACCACGTGGTCGGCGAAGAACAGGGCGGCGGCCAGGGCCTGGGTGCCCAGCCGCACCAGGTCGGCGCCGATCATGAGCCTGCGGGTGCTGAAGCGGTCGGCGACGACTCCGCCGAAGACGACGAGCCCGGCGAAGGCCGCGGCCGTCGCGGCCATGGCGAGACCGACCGCGCCCGCGCCGTACCCGTGCTGGAGGAGGCCCGCGGCGAGGGCGACCGGCAGCATGGTGTCGCCGAGCCGGGCGACGGCACGGGCGACGAAGAACAACGCGAAGTCCCGCGACCAGACCGGCCGCACCTTGCCGTACACCCGCTCGCCCTCCCCGACGACCTGCGGGCCCCCCGGGCCCCGCTCCCGCCGACGGATCATGCCACGCGGCACCGGCAATGGCGACGCCCGCCGACGACATCGTCGACGGTCACGAGTCCGCCGTCGGGCGGCCCAGTCGCGGGTACGTCTCCAGCAGCCCGGGCGGGGCCGCCTGGCGCCAGGAGTCGGCGAGGATGTCGTGCAGTTCGTCCTCGTCCTCCAGCGCGGCGAGCCGGGTCCTGACCCAGGCGAACTGCGCCTCGTGGTCGGCGATCCAGAACTTCTCCGGCTCGGCCAGGACCAGTTCGTCGCGCTCCTCCTTGGGGCAGCGCACCGCGATGGAGGTCTCGTCCTCGGGCAGCGTGGCGAACATCTTCCCCGCGACCCGGAACGTGGGCATGTTCCAGGCGACCTTCTCCGAGGTGTCCGGCAGGGACAGGGCGACACGGCGTACGTCTTCGGCATCCGGCATGAGGGGCACGGTAGCGGCTGCCACCGACAGTCACCCGGGGGCGACCGCCCCGCCCAGGTGCTTGTAGTAGAGGGTGGTCGGCCGCAGCACCCCGTCCGGGCTCGCCGCGTAGTCGGGGATCGTCCCGGCCCTGGTCCAGCCCGTGGCGCGGTAGAGGTGTTCGGCGGGACTGTCGGTCTCCGTGTCGAGGTGCAGGAGGGTGATGCCGCCCGCGGCGGCCGCCGTCTCGGCGGCCGTCAGCAGCGTGCGGCCGAGACCCTGGCCGCGAGCGTCGCGGTGCACCATCAGCTTGACGAGCTCGGCCCGGTGGCGGCTGTTGGGCTTGTCGGCGAAAGCCAGGGTGACGGTGCCCAGCACGCGTCCCGCCCCCCGCGCCGCCCACACCGCGAGCTGCCCGGCGGCCACGCCCGCGGCCCGCTGCCGCCACCAGGCGACGGCCTCGGCGCGGCCCAGCGGCGCGAGGAAGCCGATCGACGCACCGCCGTGCACGGTGTCGGCCAGCAGCTCCGCCAACTCATCCGCGGCGGCGAGCACTTGGGGTGCGTCGAGGCGGGTCACGGTCGCGGTCACGGCAGCACCACCGCCAGTACGTAGCGGGCGTCCACGGCACCCGGGCACCGGAACCGGGTCGGCCCCCACACCCGCAGGCGCAGGCAGTCGCCGGTGTCGAGACGGTGGGAGATGTCCTGGGCGGTCACCTCCAGGGACCCTTCGAGCACCCAGATGTGCTGTTCGAGGCCGGGCACGGGCGGCCGGTCGTAGGCGATGTCGGCGCCCGCGGCGAGCCGCCCCTCGACCAGTTCACCCCGCAGTCCGGCGTGCGGCGGCGACACGGACCGACGCACGAACCCGGAGGCCCGATCCTCCCAGACCGGCTGTCCGGCGGCCCGGACCAGCAGGGCGGGCTCCGCCTCCACCTCGCTGAGCAGCTGGGACATGGTCCGCCCGTACACGGCGCACAGACGGTTGAGCAGCGCGGCGGTCGCGCTGGTCTCCGCCCGCTCGGCGCGGGACAGGGTCGAGCGGCTCACCCCGCTGCGCTCCGCCAGCTCACCCAGCGACCAGCCGCGCTCGGCCCGCAGTTCGGCCAGCCGGGCTCCGAGCCGGACGTCGACGTCGCGCTCGTCGCCGGGCCCTTGCCCGCCGGGCACGCCGATCCCACCGCTCTCCCGTTTCATATCAGGGAGCATATCCCGGATACGGGACGGAGAGGGTCGGGCCTCGGAGCCGGGCCGTCTCGCCCAGCGCGTCCAGGTCTCAGAGCCGGGCCGTCTCGCCCAGCGCGTCCAGGTCTCAGAGCTGGGCCGCCTCGCCCACCGCGTCCAAGCCTCAGAGCTGGGCCGCCTCGCCCAGAGCGTCCAGCACCGGGCGGATGAGGGGGTGCTCCTCGGCTCCCCGGCGTACGGCCGCGAAGACGCGGCGGGTGGGGGCCACTCCGTCGACCGGGCGGACCACCACCGCGGTCAGGTCCATGCCGCGCAGCGCCGATCGCGGGACCAGGGCCACCCCGGCGTCGGCCGAGGCCAGCGCCACCACCGCGCGGAAGTCGTCCGAGGAGTGCTCCAGGCGGGGCTGGAAGCCGGCGTTCTCGCAGGCCAGGACGACCACGTCATGGCAGGGGTTGCCGGGATAGGGGCCGATCCAGGGGTCCTTGGCCAGCTCGGCGAGGGGGACCTCGGCGGCGTCGGCGAGCCGGTGGGTGACCGGGACGACCGCGTCGAAGGGCTCGGCGTACAGCGGGACATGGGTCAGCCGGGGGTCGTCGGCGGCGGGGGCGCCCCGGTACTCGACGGCGACGGCCACGTCGACCTGCCGGTCCAGGACCATGGGAAGACTGGCGTCGCCCTCGGCGTCCTGGACCCGGATGCGGATGCCGGGCGCCGCCGTGGCGAGGCGGGCCAGCGCGGGCGCGACGACCTCGGCGATGCCCGTGGCGAAGGCGGCGACGGTGACCGTCCCGGCCGCACCCGAGCCGTAGGCGGCCAGCTCCGCCTCCGCCCGCTCCAGCTGGGCGAGGACCATGTTGGTGTGGCCGAGCAGGATCTCGCCGGCCGGGGTCAGCCGTACGCCCTTGGCGCTTCGCTCCACCAGGCGGTGGCCCGTCTCCTGCTCCAGCGCCGCGAGCTGCTGGGAGACCGCCGAGGGGGTGAGATACAGCGCGGCGGCAGCCGCCGTCACCGTACGGTGGTCGGCCACCGCACGGAGGATGTGGAGCCGCCGCGCTTCGATCATGGGTCGATTCTCTCAAATGACCCCTATGGCCCTGCTCGGGCGCCCCCCGTCCGCTCGCCCTGGCCCCGGCCCCGCTGTCGGCTCAGGCCTCCAGCTCGGCCCGGGCCGCCACGAAGGCGTCGACCGCGCGGTTCACGTCGTCCGTGGAGTGCGCGGCGGACAGCTGGACGCGGATGCGGGCCTGGCCCTGCGGGACGACCGGGTACGAGAAGCCGATCACGTACACACCGCGCTCCAGCAGCAGCTCCGCGAGGCGGGCCGCCCTGGACGCGTCGCCGATCATCACCGGCGCGATGGCGTGGTCGCCGGGAAGGACGTCGAAGCCCTCCTCGGTCATCCGGCGGCGGAACAGCGCGGTGGTCTCGGCCAGCCGGATCCGCAGGTCGTCGGCCGACTCCAGCAGGTCGAGGACCTTCAGGGAGGCCGCCGCGATCACCGGGGCGAGGGTGTTGGAGAAGAGGTACGGACGGGAGCGCTGGCGCAGCAGCGCGACGATCTCGGCGCGGGCGGCGACGTAGCCGCCCGAGGCACCGCCGAGGGCCTTGCCGAGAGTGCCGGTGATGATGTCGACGCGGTCCATGACGCCGTGCAGTTCGGGGGTGCCACGGCCACCGGGGCCGACGAAGCCGACCGCGTGGGAGTCGTCGACCATGACCATCGCGTCGTACCGGTCGGCGAGGTCGCAGATCTCGCTCAGCGGCGCCACATAGCCGTCCATGGAGAAGACGCCGTCGGTGACGATGAGCTTGCGGCGCGCGCCGCTCTCACCGGCCTCCTTCAACTGCCGCTCCAGGTCCGCCATGTCGCGGTTGGCGTAGCGGAAGCGGCGGGCCTTGGACAGGCGGATGCCGTCGATGATCGAGGCGTGGTTGAGGGCGTCGGAGATCACCGCGTCCTCGGAGCCGAGCAGCGTCTCGAAGACGCCGCCGTTGGCGTCGAAGCAGGAGGAGTACAGGATCGTGTCCTCCTGGCCGAGGAACGCGGACAGCCGCGCCTCCAGCTCCTTGTGCACCTCCTGCGTGCCGCAGATGAAGCGCACGGAGGCCATGCCGTAACCCCAGCGGTCGAGTGCCTCGTGGGCGGCGCCGACCACCTCCGGGTGGTCGGCGAGGCCGAGGTAGTTGTTCGCGCAGAAGTTGAGGACCTCGCCGGGACGGCCGCCCGCGGTGACGCTCACGGTCGCGGACTGCGGGGTGCCGATCACGCGCTCGGGCTTGTGCAGACCGGCGGCGCGGATCTCGTCGAGGGTGGCGCGCAGGTCGTCGCGCACGGAGTCGAACATGGGGAAAGCTCCTAGGAATGCTTGCGCCGGAAGGACGTCACACGGTCCAGTCGAGGATGACCTTGCCACCACGGCCGCTCGCCGCGTCGGCGAACGCCGCCTCGAAGTCGCGGTAGCCGTACCGGGCGGTGATCACGGGGGCGAGGTCGAGGCCGCCCTCCAGCAGCACCGACATCGCGTACCAGGTCTCGAACATCTCACGGCCGTAGATGCCCTTGATGGTGATCATCGAGGTGACGATCCGGGCCCAGTCGACCGGGAACTCCTGGGACGGCAGGCCGAGCATGGCGATCCGGCCGCCGTGCGTCATGTTGGCGATCATGTCGCGCATGGCCTCGGGGCGGCCGGACATCTCCAGGCCGATGTCGAAGCCCTCGCGCAGGCCGAGGGTGCGCTGGCCGTCGGCGATGGTGGCTCCGGAGACGTTCAGCGCGAGGCTGACGCCTATCTTGCGGGCGAGCTCCAGGCGCTCCTCGCTGACGTCCGTCACCATGACGTGACGGGCGCCCGCGTGCCGGGCCACCGCCGCCGCCATCAGGCCGATCGGGCCGGCACCGGTGATCAGTACGTCCTCGCCGACCAGCGGGAAGGACAGCGCGGTGTGCACGGCGTTGCCGAACGGGTCGAAGATCGCGGCGATGTCGAGGTCCACCGGGACGCGGTGCACCCAGACGTTGGTCGCGGGCAGGGCGACGTACTCGGCGAAGGCCCCGTCGCGGCCGACGCCGAGCCCGACGGTCGCCCGGCACAGGTGGCGGCGTCCGGCCAGGCAGTTGCGGCACTTGCCGCACACCAGGTGGCCCTCGCCGCTGACCCGGTCGCCGGGCTTGATGTCGGTGACATCGCGGCCCGTCCCGACGACCTCGCCGACGAACTCGTGCCCGACCACGAGCGGGGTGCGGATGGCCTGCTGCGCCCAGCCGTCCCAGGCCTGGATGTGCAGGTCGGTGCCGCAGATGCCGGTCCGCAGGACCTTGATCAGTACGTCACCGGGCCCGACGACGGGCTCCGGGACGTCCGTGAGCCACAGCCCGGGCTCCGCCTTCTCCTTGACCAGCGCCTTCAACGCTACGGCTCCTGTGGGTGAGGTCCCGGCCGCGGGAATGCCGAAGGCGTCCGTATCCGGGGAGAGGAGTGGAATCGCCTAGCAATCTGCCGCATCGCGGGGCCCTTGGCCATCGAGGTTTTCTTAAGCGGAACCGCAGCTTTCCTTCACGCCCGCCCGTCCGGCCTGCACCGGCACGCCCCCGCTGCCCGGTCGGCCCGGTCCACCGGACCCGTCCGGTCCCCCTGTCGGCCCAGTCCCGGCGTCCCCCTGTCGGCCCAGTCCCCTTGTCGGCGGACCCGGTCCCGGGGTGTCGGCGGACCCGGTCCCCGTGTCGGCCCGATCGTGGTCGGCCCGATCGTGGTCGGCCCGATCGTGGTCGGCCCGATCGTGGTCGGCCCGATCGTGGTCACCCGCGCCCGTCGGCCCACTCCCCGGTCGACCCGGTCCGCTCAGAGCGGGAGGCCGCCCTCCTCGCACCGCTCCAGGCGGGCGGCCAGCTCGGCGGCCGTCGACTTGATGGTCTCCAGCCCGGTCCTCCCCCAGGGCCGGGGTGCGGCGTCGGCCACGCACACCGTGCCCAGCACCATCCCGGTGGTGTCGATCAGCGGGGCGCCCAGATAGGAGTGGATGCCGTACTCGTAGACGATCGGGTTGCCGGCGAACCGCGGGTAGTCGCGGACGTCCTCCAGCACCAGCGCCTTGCGCCGGACGACGACATGCGGGCAGTAGCCGTGGTCGCGCGGCAGCCAGCGGCCGACCTCGGGCCGGCCGGCCGGGACGGCCTGGCGGACCTCCGGGAGGTGCAGGCCCGCGAAGAACTGCCGGTCCTCGTCGATGAAGTTGACCATGGCGTACGGCGCCCCGGTGAGGTGGGCAAGGCGGTCCGCGAAGGCGTCGAGCGCGGGTTCGGGCTGCTTCCCCAGTCCCAGTCCGCGCAGCCGCCGGGTACGGGCGGGTGCCTCCTTGTCCTCGGGGGTGAGCAGCAGTCGTCCCGCCGGGCGCGGTGGGTCGTAGCTCATGGCCGGACTCCGGCCGGTCGGGCGTGGGTCATCTACGGGCTCCGTGGGCGGTGTGGGTCACATGTGGGCGCCGCGGCTGGGCTCGGGGGCGGCCGGGGCATGGGCGATGAGATGGCGTACGAGGGTCAGCAGGGTCTGCACGCCGGAGGCGGAGATCCGGGCGTCGCAGCGGACGACGGGGGTCCCTGGGCCGAGGTCGAGCGCGGCGCGGACCTCGTCGGGGGCGTAGCGGTGGGCGCCGTCGAAGTCGTTGATCGCCACGATGAAGCCGAGGCCGCGTTCCTCGAAGAAGTCGACGGCCGCGAAACATTCCTCCAGCCGGCGGGTGTCGGCGAGGATGACCGCGCCGAGCGCGCCCTCGGAGAGCTCGTCCCACATGAACCAGAACCGCTCCTGTCCGGGTGTGCCGAACAGGTACAGGACGTGTTGCGGGTCGAGGCTGATGCGGCCGAAGTCCATCGCCACGGTCGTCTCGACCTTGTTCTCGATGCCGTCGAGGTTGTCGGTCGCGGCGCTGACGGTGGTGAGCAGCTCCTCCGTGCTGAGCGGCGCGATCTCGCTCACCGCGCCGACAAAGGTCGTCTTGCCGACGCCGAACCCGCCCGCCACCAGGATCTTCAACGCGGTGGGGAAGGGATCGGGCCGGTCCTCGTACTCAGAGCTGTCGTCGTAGTCCATCGAGCACTGCCTCCAGAAGGGCCCGGTCGGTGGGGTTGTGGTGGAACTCGGGTGGCTTGGTGGTGAGCACCCCGCAGTCGACTAGGTCGGACAGCAGCACCTTGGTGACCGCCGCCGGCAGCTTCAGATGGGCGGCGACCTCGGCCACCGAGACGGGCGCGTAGGAAAGGGCGAGAGCCTGCGCGTGCTCGGGGCCGAGATAGCCGAGTGGGGTGACTCCGGTGGCCCTCACCTGCGAGATCAGGTCGAGCGAGATGCTCGGCCTGGTACGGCCGTTGCTGACCGTGAAGGGTCGCACCAGCCGTCCGGCCGCGTCGTCGAGCCAAGGCCCGTCGCCGGCCGTCGTCATGCTCAACGCCTCATCACCGGAGGTTCGACGGCGTGCTGCCGGGGCGCGGTCACCAGGTACGGGCGGACGCTCTTGACCAGCATCGCCATCTCGTACCCGAGCACCGCCGCGTCGGCCTCGCGGCCGGCGAGCACCGCGAGACAGGTACCGGAGCCCGCGGTGGTCACGAACAGCAGGGTCGAGTCGAGTTCGACCACCACCTGCCGTACGTCACCGCCGTCGCCGAAGCGGATGCCCGCACTGCGCCCGAGGGAGTACAGGCCCGAGGCCAGGGCGGCCATGTGGTCGGCGCTGTCGTGGTCGAGGCCGTGGACGGACTTCACCAGGCCGTCGCAGGAGAGGAGGACCGCACTGGTGGTGTGCGGCACGCGCTGCACGAGGCCGCTCATCAGCCAGTCGAGATCGGATACCTGACCGGTCGGCGCATCGCTCGCCATGGTGGATCGACTCCTTGGGGTACGAAGGTCCGCGGGAGCGGTGGGGGTGGATGTGGGGGTGGACGTGGGGGTGTGCGCGGAGGTGGTCATCCGGCTGGTGCGCTCCCGTCGTGCCGGGTGGTGTGGTGGTCGGGCGCCGGCGCGGGCCGGCCGTCACGCGCGCCGTGCGCCTCGGGGGACGCGGGCGCGTGTGCGGGGTGCGCCTGGGCTATGGCGGTCGTGTCCAGGAAGGACCGGGGTACGGCGGCGGGGGGCGGCGTCGGCACGAGCGCCACGTCGCTGAGGGACGCGCCGGGCGGCGCCGCCGACTCCAGGCTCTGCTGGGCCTCGGCGAGGCCGACGCCCCGTTGGAAGGCGGCCATCAGACCGGGGTCGTGTCCCGCGACGAACTCGGTGTCCTGGCGCGGCGCGGGGCCGCCGCGCAGCTGGGGTGCGATGTGCTCCTGAGCGCGGCGGCGTGGCAGTTGGGGCTTGCCCATGGTGCCGCGTACGGCGCCGTTGCGCGGGGCGGGCAGGCCCCCGGCCGTGTTCTCCGCGACGGTCCGCCGTTCGTCGGGGCGGATCCCGGGCACGGCCGAGGCGGGGGTGGACCGCTCGCCCCGGGGGCCGCGGACGGGGAGGGGGGCGGGGGTGACTCCGTTCGGCTGGACGGCGGGGCCCGCGTCGTTCCCGAACGAGGTCGGTCCGGATCCGGCGCCGGTCCCGAACGACACCGCCGCGGCACCGTCCGCCGCCGGAGCCGCGTCGCCGCCGACCGCCGTGGGGAGCGAGCCGTCATGGCCGGGCATCGGGATCGTGCCGCCGCCGTTCGGCGGAGCCGGGACCGATGCGGTGCCGTGCGGTGGTGTCGTCGCCTGCGCGCTGCCGTTCGGCGGCGGGGTCCAGCCGGTGCCGTGCGCCGCGGCGGACGGTCCGGCGCTGTCCGTCGTGCCCGCGGCGCCGGTGCCGCCCGGCAACGGGCCCCGGCCGCCGACGCCCGACGGGGTCGTCGAGGGCGTCGAGGTCGTGGCAGACGTGGCAGAGGTGGAGGTCGTAGGGCCACCAGCACGGGAGACGGGTACCGGCACCGGTCCGCTGCTGCCCGACACGGGGACCGAACCGCCGACACCCGGCAGGGTCGTGGAGCCGGTCGCGGCCATCCGGACCGGTTCGCCGATGCCCGGCACGGCAGCCGGAGGGCCCGCGGCCGAACCCGGGACCCGAGCCGGGGCCGGGCCCCGGGCGTTCCCGGTCGGTGCCGGACCGCCGCCGTTCCGGGTCGGTGCCGAGCCGCCGCCTCCCGGCCCGGCGGCCGGTCCCCTGCCGTGGGCGGGGGCTCCTGATCCCTGCTCGCCGCCGCGTGGCTGCCGGTGCCGTGCGCCCGACGGCGCGGCGCCGGATCGCGGGGGCGGTCCGCTCGGGCCGCCCGGCTGGGCCTGCGGCCGCGGTCCTGTCCCACCGTCCGTCAGGGCCTGCTGCTGCGGTACGGCGCCGTCGGCGCCCGGCATCGTGCCGAGCAGCCCCTGGGGTACGACCAGGACGGCCTGGACCCCGCCGTAGATGTTGGACTGGAGGCGGACCTTGATGCCGTGCCGGCGGGCGAGTTGGGACACCACGAACAGTCCGATACGGCCGTCTGCCAGCAGCCGGGCGACGTTGACCTGGTCGGGGTCGGCCAGCAGCGCGTTCATCCGGCCCTGTTCCTCGACGGGCATGCCGAGGCCGCGGTCCTCCACCTCGACGGCGAGCCCGGAGGTGACGAGGTTGGCGCGCAGCAGCACCTGGGTGTGCGGCGCGGAGAACACCGTGGCGTTCTCTACGAGTTCGGCCAGCAGATGGATGACGTCGGCGACCGCGTGCCCTCGCAGCTCGCCGTCGATCGGCGGGACGAGCTTGACCCGGGAGTACTGCTCGACCTCGGCGATCGCGGAACGCAGTACCTCGGTCATCGAGACCGGGTTGCTCCACTGCCGTCGCGAGACCGCTCCGCCGAGCACGGCGAGGTTCTCGGCGTGGCGGCGGATGCGGGTGGCGAGGTGGTCGACGTGGAAGAGCCCCTTGAGCAGGTCGGGGTCCTCGATCTCGTTCTCCAGCTCGTCCAGGATCGAGATCTCGCGATGGACGAGTGACTGGAGTCGGCGGGCGAGGTTGACGAAGACCTCCAGCTTCTGTTCGCTGCCGGTCTGGCTGGAGAGTTGGGCTGCCTGCACGACGGCGGTGACGGCGCCGTCGTGCGCGCGGGCCAGGTCCGCGGCGAGCAGTTCGAAGTCGTCGGCGTCCGCGGGCGGCCCGCCGCGCGGCTTGCGCTGGGGCGCGTTCTCGCCACGGCGCAAGGCCTCGACCACGGCGCGCAGTTCGGCCTCGCCGCGCGCGCTGCTGCGGCGCAGTGCGCCGACGCGGTCGTTCACCGAGCGGGCGGCGCGGTCGGCGGCCACGGCGGCGATCACGATGCCGGCGACGCTGACCGTGAGGGCCGCGGTCAGTACCGCCCACAGGGTGAGACCGTGTTCCGCCCCCGCGGTGCGAACGGTGACCAGGATCGCCGCGCACGCGCTGAGGGCGACCGCGACCGGCGGAAGCACGGCGAGGCGCAGGAGTTGAGACCGTATGTGGGTCTCGGGCAGCGGAGGGGCGGTGCGGGCTACCGGCCGTCCGTGCCGCCCGCCGCCCTCACGGCGGTCTGCGCGTGCGGCCGGTGCGCGGAGGTGAGACATCGGTGTCCTCGTACTGGTCCGTCGGGCCTGGTTGCTCGCGCGTGATGCGCAGCTCGGGCATACGCCATCGCGGTGTCGGTCGCGAGAGCCGAGAAATTCGGCCCTACGTCGCCCGACGGACACTCACAGTAGTCGTCACCGCATCACGTGCGGTGGGCAGTTGACAAAGTCCTACGGCGAGCTTCCCGCTCTGGTATGAGGCCTCGTACGACAGACCGATAACCCCTCAGACCTTCGCTCCCGAAGGGCCTCCCAAGAGGCAATGAACGGTCTCACCCGATCAGAAATGGTCACTGTCGGTAATGTGCGTGGGTGGCTCTCACAGCGACTCATTGCCGCGCTCACGTTCGCGCCTACCCCTGCGCCTACCCCTGATACCTGCGCCTGGGCCTGCGGTCGGGAAGCACCGCGTTCCCGTCCCGGGGCACGGCAAGGGCGCGGATTGGTACCCGCACCCGTACCCGTACCTGTGCCTGTGCCTGTGGAGCGCACCGACTCGCGGCGGACGGAGGAGTGGCCGGCCGACCGGAACAGTCGTCTCCCGGCCGACGCGACGACGGTGTCGGACGACATCAGGGCAACGGTCGGCATGACGCGTCGGCCGAAACGCCGACATCGCCCGACCGCCCCGCGCACGCGGGCTTCGGCGACCGCGGAGGGAGGTCGTCCCGGACCGGCCTCCGCCGCTCCCCCGGCTCCCGCTACTCCCCTTACTCCCTCGCGAGTTACTCCCCCGCGAGAGCCGGCTCCGGACCGGTCGACGCGACCGGCGGCCAGGTCGGCCAGCCCCCGGTGGGCGGCTTCGCGACGGCGCGCCACCACGGGTTCGCGGGCGATGCCTCGGTCGGCTCGAACGGCTCCCCGGCCCGCGGTGCCGCCAGTGTCGCGCCCGCCTTGTGCAGGGCGCGCATCGTGCCCTCGCCCGGCTCCGCCCACGGATGCGGGGCCAGGTTGAAGGTCGCCCAGTGGATCGGCAGCATGACGCCGGCCGTCGGGTCACCGGACTGCAGGTCGAGGTGAGCCCGGACGCCCTCCTCCGGTGTCATATGGATGTCGGGCCAGAACTCCGAATAGGCACCGATCTGGATCATCGTGGCGTCGAACGGGCCGTGGTCCGCCCCGATGTCCTTGAAGCCGTCGAAGTAGCCCGTGTCACCGCTGTGGTAGACCCGGTGCCGCTCGCCGGCCACGACCCAGGAGGCCCACAGCGTGTGCTGGGTGTTGCGCAGCCCACGCCCGCAGAAGTGGCGGGCCGGGGTCGCGGTCAGGGTGAGCCCGCCGATCCGGGTCGACTCGTGCCAGTCCAACTCGCGCAGCCGGTCGGGGGACACACCCCAGCGCTCGAGGTGGGCGCCGACGCCGAGCGGCACCGCGAACAGGGTGTCCGTGCCGGCCAGTTCCTTGATCGTGGGCAGGTCGAGATGGTCGTAGTGATCGTGGGAGATGACGACGACGTCGACCGGGCCGAGCGTGGCCAGCGGCACGGGCACCGGGTGCAGCCGCTTGGGTCCGGCGAAGGCGAACGGAGAACAGCGCTCGCCCCAGACCGGGTCGAACAGCACCCGGTGGCCGTCGATCTCGGCGAGCACGCTGGAGTGTCCCATCCAGGTGAGGCGCAGTCCGGTGGCCGGCGGCCGGGCCAGGTCGGCGAGGGTGGTGGCGTGGACCGGGATCGTGCCGCTGGGCGCGCGGTGGGACTTGGCCTCCTTGTCGAAGTAGGTCTTCGCCAGGGTCGACGCCGAGCCCGAGGGCCGGATCCGTGAGGCACCGCCGGGGTTCTGGAAGACCCCGTCCTTGAAGTGGGGTGATCGGCGGATGCGCGCCATGCGTTCTCCGCTCGGGTCCGCGCCGAAGGCTGCGGGCCGCAGCGCGCGGAGCCCGGAGCTCGGGGAACGGAAACCGGTCACGGCACCTCCAGGTGGGGTCGGGGCGTTCCATTATGGTCGGCTCCTCCGACAACACCGGACCCCGGTCGTCCCTTCCCGTCCGGCCGGACCGCTCTCGTGTCCGCCGTCACGCGCCGAGCCGCGTTGACAGGCCGCGAGAGGTCTCCGGATACTGACTCGTCATTCAGTAACTTCGGCACCCCCGCTCCCCAGGAGTCCGCATGACCTCCCCTCTGCTGTCGCTCACCTGGACCGACCACGTCACCGGCCGCCAGGGCTTCCTGGTCGTCGACCGGTTGGTGCGCGGCGTCTCCAGCGGCGGGCTGCGGATGCGCGAGGGCTGCACGCGGGACGAGATCGCCGGGCTCGCCCGCGGCATGACCATGAAGGAGGCCCTGCACTACAACCCCGAGGGCCGCTACATCCCGCTGGGCGGAGCCAAGGGCGGTATCGACTGCGACCCGCGCGACCCCGGGGCGTACGGGCTCCTGGTGCGCTACCTGCGGGCCATGCGGCCGTACGTCGAGAGCGTGTGGACCACGGGCGAGGATCTCGGCCTCACCCAGGACCTGGTGGACAGGGCCGCGGCCGAAGCCGGTCTGGTCTCCTCCGTCCAGGCCGTCTATCCGCTGCTCGAGGACGAGGCCGCGGCCCGGCGGCGGCTCGCGGACGCGTTCGCGACCGAGGTGGACGGCATCGGCCTGGACGAGCTCGTCGGCGGCTGCGGTGTCGCCGAGTCGGTGCTCGCGGCCCTGGACCGGGCCGGTGTGCCCCACCGGGGGACGCGGGTCGCCGTGCAGGGTCTGGGCACGATGGGCGGCGCCACGGCCCGCTTCCTCACCCGCGCGGGACTGACGGTGGTGGCCGTCGCCGACGTCAAGGGCACGATCGCCAACCCGGCGGGGCTCGACGTGGAGGCGCTGCTCGCGGCACGGGACGCGTACGGAACCGTGGACCGCGCTGCGCTGCGCCCGGCCGACCGTGAACTGCCGGGCGACGCCTGGCTGTCCGCCGACGCCGAGGTGCTCGTACCGGCGGCCGTCTCGTACGCGATCGACAGCGCCGGCCAGGAGCGGATCACGGCCCGCTGGATCGTCGAGGCGGCCAACATGCCGGTCCTGCCCGAGGCGGAGGAGCTGCTGGCCGCACGCGGGGTGACGGTGCTGCCGGACGTCGTGGTCAACTCCGGGACGAACGCCTGGTGGTGGTGGACGCTCTTCGGCGACATCGGGCCGGACGCCGACGAGGCGTTCGCGTACACACGCCGTTCGATGCGTGCCCTGGTGGAGCTGATGCTGACCCGCGCGCAGGCCGACGGGACGACTCCGCGGGCCGCGGCGCACGCCATCGTCGCGGACCGGCTGCCGGTGATCGCGGAGCGGTTCGGCTGGTACCGGTGAGCGGTGCGGCCGGGGGCGACCGACTAGGGTGACCGCGTGGCGAGAGTCCGGTTGAGTGTGGCGCAGCGGCGGGAGGAGCTGCTGCGGGCCGCCGTCGAGCAGATCGAGGCACGGGGCGTGGCGGCGGTCAGGATCGCCGACGTGGCCTCGGCGCTCGGGGTGAGCAACGCGCTGGTGCTTTACCACTTCTCGACCAAGGAGAAGCTGGTCGCCGCCGCCTTCACCCACGCCGCCGAGGAGGATCTGGCTCAGCTGCGCAAGCTGCTCGGCCGCCGGACGACCGCGGTACGGCGGCTGCGGTCGGCCGTGCGCTGGTACGCCCCCACGGGGCAGGCCAAGGGGTGGCGGCTGTGGATCGAGGGCTGGGCGGTGGCCCTGCGCGAGCCCGCGCTCCAGGACGTCACACGGGACCTGGACCGGCAGTGGAAGGCGGCCATCGCCGAGGTCATCTCGGACGGCGTGGCCGGCGGCGAGTTCGCCTGCCCGGACCCGGGCGGCACGGCCCTGCGCCTGACGGCGCTGCTCGACGGTCTCGCCGTGCAGCTGACGTCGTACGCCGGTGCCGTGTCCCGGGCCCGTGCGCAGGAGTGGGTGGACGAGGCGCTGGCCCGGGAACTGGGACTCGCCCGGGGAGCGTTGACGGCGTAGCGGTGGGGCCGGCAGCCGCACCGGCCCCCCATCCATGCCGCTCGCCCGCTCAGGCCACGGCCGCGATCCGCTCCTTGATGTCGTCCGGGGACAGCGCGCCCTTGGCGGTCACGTGGTCGCCCGAGGACTCCCCGCGCAGTCGGCGGCCGATCCACGGAACCAGGTACTCGCGCGCCCAGTGGACGTCGTCGCGCCGGACTTCCAGGGTGCCGCGCGGCGGGAGCGCCGGCCAGAGCTGCTCCGGGTCGGCCGGCACGTCCAGGCCGAGGGCCAGGCCCGCGCGCAGGGCCACCCGCGTGTGCCCCTCGGGCGAGAGGTGCAGCCGGTCGCCGTCCCAGGCCCGCCGGTCCTGGACGGACTTCAGGGACCACAGGTCGAGCACCGGGCAGCCGTACCGGTCCGCGACGGCGCGGACATGCCCGTTGTAGGTCGCGATCTTGCCGCGCAGGTGCTTGAGCAGGGGCACACCGCGGGTGTCGAAACCGGTCGTCACCAGGACCGTGCCGGACACGGCGGTCAGCGCGGCGATCGCGCGCTCGAACCGCTCGGCCACCTCGTCGGGGTCGGTCCCTGGGCGGAGGATGTCGTTGCCGCCCGCGCAGAAGGAGACCAGGTCCGGCGCGAGTTCGACGGCCTGCGGAAGCTGGTCGGCCACGATCTGGTCGAGCAGCTTGCCCCGCACGGCGAGGTTCGCGTACGTGAAGTCGCCCTCGGGCCGCCGGTCCGCGAGGAGCACGGCGAACCGGTCGGCCCAGCCGACGAACGCCCCGTCGGGGCCGGGGTCGCCGACGCCCTCGGTGAAGCTGTCCCCCACCGCCACGTACGACCCGATCACTGATCTGCTGTCACTCTTCGAATCGTCTGCCACGTCGGCCCATGATTCCCCTTCGAATGTGACCTACGCGACCGTAGGAAGGGGTTGACGGACGGTGAGATAAGCCACTGCTAAAGAGTTGGCCAACCAGGGAATAAGGACGTCGCGGGCGGCGGTACTCCGGTCAGCCGACGGCGACGCCGTGCGAACGGAGGTAGGCGACCGGGTCCACGTCGGAACCGTAGCCGGGCGTGGTGCGGATCTCGAAGTGCAGGTGCGGGCCGGTCACGTTGCCCGTCGCGCCCGAGAGTCCCACCCGCAGGCCCGCGGTCACGGTCTGCCCGGCGGAGACGGAGAGCTGGGAGAGGTGGCCGTACTGGGCGTAGTAGCCGTCCGCGAGCCTGATGACGACCTGGTTGCCGTAGGCGCCGGCCCAGCCCGCGGAGACGACGGTGCCCGCGCCCACGGCCTTGAGCGGGGTACCGGTCGGGACGACGAAGTCGACGCCCGTGTGGTAGCCGCTGGACCACATGCCGCCCGCCACGCGGTAGGCGGTGCCGACGGCGCCGCCGGAGACCGGGAGGGTGTAACCGGTGGCGGTGGAAGTGCCGGTCGTAGTGCCGGTGGAGGTGCCGGTGGAAGTAGTGGGAGCCCCGCCGGTGGTGGCGGCGGCGAGCTCGAGGTCGGGCGTCGAGACGGAGGGGGCGTCCTTGGACGACGACTTCGCCGACGACTTCGCCGACGAGGACTCCACACCCGACCCGGCGCGGGCCTTCGCGCCGATGCTGAGCTTCAGGCCCGGGTGGATCAGCGACGGGTCGGCGCCGACCGCCGCACGGTTGTCCTGGTAGAGCCGGTGCCAGCCACCGCTGACGTGCTGCGCGTCGGCGATCTTCGAGAGGTAGTCGCCGGTCCGCACCGTGTAGGTCCGGGCACCCTCGCCCTTGTCGGCGGCCTTCTCGGCGACCTGCTTCACGGCGGTCTGCTCGTGGGCCACCGGAGCGGACTGCGCGGCCTGTCCGGCAACGGACCCGGCGGGGGTCTGGGGCGTCGCAGCGTGCGCGCCGGCGGCCCCCATGAGCGGGAGGGCGAGTGCGGCGCCGCCGGTTCCGGCGACGGCGATCGAGCGAGTGAAGCGCTGGGCCTTGGGGCGGCGGTGCTTACCCTTCGCGGGCATGGCGAATTCCTCTCCGGCGCCTGCGAGGTGAGCTGTCGGGTGCGGGCTGGAGATGCCCGGCCGCGCTCGCGGCGCGGCTGTACCCCGAGCCTGTTCCGGAGACCGGAACAGGCGGTCGTGCCTGTGGGTCCCCCGCTCCTGCCGGGCACGGGTCAGTGTGCGGACACCGGGCGCCGGCAGGATTAGGCGTTCGCCCGGATTGATGGCGAACGTAGGCGAGTGGGAAGCAGGGGAACAAGCAGGTGTTTTCGGAAGTTCCCGAATTGCTTGATCCATGACGGGAATTCACGGTCACCCTCCGTGAATTCCCTCAGCCCCTTTTCCGTAATTCCCTGGGAGAACTCCTGAATTACGTGAACATGCCGGGCGACTCACGGTCACCGGTATGACGCTCCTCACGCACCCCTCGACGATTTCCCTTATTCCACGGCGATTTCTAACGAAAGCCGCAATCCGGGCACTTCGCTCAGACGCGGCGGAGACGGATGACCGTCGCGTCGAGGTCGCCCCGCAGCCCCGTACGCATCCCGTGATGCAGCAGCACCGCCCCTCGGTGAACTTCGCCCGTTTCATGGCATTTGTACGAAGCCTCCGGGTCGAGGCCGCGCAGCCGCAGCGCGGGCACGGGCTCGCCGTACCGCTGCGCCTGGAGGCAGGCGAGGACGACGGTCTCGTCCCCGCGGACGTACTGCACGGCACTGAGTCCGCCCTGCGGGGCCCGCAGCCGGTAGAGGTCGCCGTGCTGCACGAGCGGGCGGATCTCCTTGTAGAGACCGACCCAGTCCGCAGCCTCCGCGAGCTCCTCCTCGGTCCACCGGGTGAGGTCTCCGCCGACGCCGAGCACCCCGGCCATGGAACTCACGAACCGGAACCGCAGCGAGCTGGCCCGGCCGTTGAGCTGGACGTTGGGGCTGTCGGTGACCCAGGCGGCCATGACTCGCGCGGGGTGGATCTGGCTGAAGCCGTGCTGGATGGCGAGCCGGTCGAGCGGATCGGTGTTGTCGGAGGTCCACACCTGGTCCGTACGGCTCATGATCCCCAGGTCGATCCGGCCGCCGCCCCCGGAGCAGGACTCGAAGGCGACGCCCGGATGGGCCGCCCGGAGCCGGTCCAACAAGGCGTACAGGGCGCGCACGTGGTCGACCCACAGCCGCTGCGGATAGGGTTCACCGGGCCAGCCGGCGTCGGTGAAGCAGCGGTTGAAGTCCCACTTCACGTAGTCGATCGGGGCACTGTTGAGCAGGGCGTCGAGCCGCTCCCAGAGGTATTCCTGGACATCCTCGCGCGCGAGGTTCAGCACGAGCTGATTGCGCAGTTCTGTCCGCTTTCGTCCCGTCTGGTACTGCACCCAGTCGGGGTGTGCCCGGTACAGGTCGCTGTCCGCGTTGACCATCTCGGGCTCGACCCAGATCCCGAACTGCATGCCGAGGGCGTGCACATCGTCGGCGAGGGGCTTGAGGCCGGCCGGGAAGCGGTCGGGGTTGGGCGTCCAGTCGCCGAGCCCGGCCCGGTCGCTGGTGCGGGCACCGAACCAGCCGTCGTCGACCACGAACAGCTCGACGCCGATCGCGGCGGCGCGCCGCGCCAGCGCCCGCTGCTGCTCCTCGGAGATGTCGAACTCGGTGGCCTCCCAGGAGTTGAACAGCACCGGCCGGTCCCGGTCGGCCTGCGGGACGACGTACGTCCGCTGGTAGTCGTGCCAGGCACGGCTCGCACCGCCGAATCCGCCGTCGCTCCACAGCCCGGCGAAGACCGGCGTGGTGAAGGACTCCCCCGCGGCCAGCCGCAGCAGGCCCGACTCGTCGTACCCCGCGCCGCCGGTGATCTGCACGCGCGCGTCGGGCAGTTGCGCCACGGCGATCCGCCAGGACCCCGACCAGCCCAGCGCACAGCCGTAGACCTCGCCGCGTTCCTCGGTGGCGTCGGTGTCGAGCGCGACCCAGGGCAGGTGCTGGTGTCCGGTGTGGCCGCGGCGGCTGCCGATGACCTGCTCGCCGTAGGTGAGCTCGGAGCGCGTCAGCCGGGACTCGGCGGCCCAGCGGCCGTGCAGCTGGGACAGGCGCCAGCCGTCCCGGTCGGGCAGGGTCCAGACGGCGGAGTCGGCGCGCAGCACCTCCAGGGGCGCGGGCCCCTGGTTGTCCAGGGTCGCCCAGCGCTCGACGACGTCGTCACGCATCCGGTAGTGCAGCGTGACGACCGTCTCCGCGTCCCGGAACCGCAGCCGCAGCTCGTCACCCTCGGTCTCGTCCCCGTCGAAGCTCCACTCGGTGCCCCGCCGCTCGTCGGTGCGCAGGGACAGGGCGGGCCGGACGAAGCGGGGACCGCCCTCGGCCGGGTACTCCTCGCGTCCGTCGAGCGGGGACTCGAAGGGCCAGTAGTCGGGCAGCGGGCGGGTCGCGAGGGCCTCCGCGTCGGCCAGCCCGATCCTGGGGCCCCAGTGCAGGTGCAGGAGCTCGTCGTCCCCGGTGAGATGGACGGCGTAACTGCTCTGCGGTCCCGACAGCAGCCATGTACGGCCGTTTCCCGCGATCTCCAGCATCAAGGCCTCACAGAGTCGAACAGACGTGAACAGGTCCCAACATCATCAAGGGCTCGGGGCCTCCCGGGCAATGTCCTGCGGACAAGTCCTCGCCACGGACCGGCGTCCCGGCCCTCGCCTGTGGACAAGTCGTCGCCGGCGTCCGCCCTGGCCGCCCCTGCTGTGGACAACCCGTTGCCCCAGGAATCCATGTCGTATCGTCGAGAGCGCATCCCCGTCGGCCACCCGCCGAGCCGCGCCGCCGGGGCGAGCGGGAGGAGCCCCCCTTGACGCAGCAGGTCCCGTCGACCGAACCCGAGCTGGCCGGAGTGCGCAACTTCCGTGACGTGGGCGGGCTGCCCACCGTCGACGGACGGCGGGTGCGCCACGGTGTGCTCTTCCGCAGCGGCCACCTCGCGCACGCGACCGACGAGGACGCGGCGTTCCTCGCCTCCCTGGGACTGCACACCGTCTTCGACTTCCGCAACGCGGCGGACCAGAAGCTGGAGGGCCAGGACGTCGACCTGCCCGGCGTGCGCAATGTGAACCTGCCGCTGTCGGACCCGGCGGACGGCTCCGAGTTCTGGAAGATGGTCCGCGACGGCGAGATCGACCAGTTGCGCACCCTCCTCGGCGAGGGCAAGGCCGCGCACCGGATGATCACGTCCTACCGCACGATCGTCCGGGAGCGCACCCGGGAGCACTCCCAGGTGCTGCACTCGCTCGCCGAGGACAGCGTCCCCGCCCTGATGCACTGCGCCGCGGGCAAGGACCGCGCCGGACTCTCCATAGCCGTGACGCTGCTCGCCCTGGGCGTGGAGCGCGAGGCGATCCTCACCGACTACCTGGAGTCCAACGCCAAGCACCGTCGCTACAAGGTGCGCCGCAGCGGCTCCTCCTCGGCGGGCTACTCACCCGAGGTCATGGAGCTGCTCAGCCCCCTGTTCGACGCCCGCGCGGAGTATCTGGGCGCGGCCCTCGAAACCGTCGAGGAGACCTGGGGCGGCGTCGACACCTACCTGGAGCAGGGGCTCGGGCTGGCGCCTGAGACCCGGGAGCGGCTGCGCGAGCGGCTGCTCGACTGACGCCCGGCCACGCGGGCCCGCCGCCGCGCCTGCGCCTACTGCTGGGCGCCGACGCCACGCGGGCCCGCCGCCGCGCCTGCGCCTACTGCTGGGCGCCGACCTCGAAGAGCAGCCAGATGAACGCGGCGAGGACATGCCCCACGGCGATGTAGATGATCAGCCGGATCCAGAGGGAGCGGGGGAACTTCTCCTCGATGTCGCTCATGACGTCTCTCCAGTGGTCGGGCCGAGGCACAGCGCGGCCGTCGGGCTCTGCAACAGGGTGTGGACGAACAGGAGCTCCAGGCCTTCGGGATCCTGTGCGGCGATGCGGTGCGGGGTCAGCGAGTCGAAGTGCGCGCTGTCGCCCGGTTCCAGCACGTGCGCGGCGTCGCCCAGGCGCAGCCGCAGCCGCCCGGCGAGGACGTACAGCCACTCCTCGCCTGGGTGCACGCGCACGATGTCGCCCTGGGAGCCGTACGGCACGTGCACCCGCAGGGCCTGCATCCCGCGTCCGGGCGACCCGGCCTGGCGGTACGTCCAGCCGCCCGCCACGGTCGGTTCCATGTCACCGGCCCGCATGACGGCGTCCCGGTCGGGGACCGTCTCGCCCAGCAGTGCCGAGACCGTCGTACCGTAGATACGGGCGAGCGCGAGCAGCATCGGCAGCGAGGGCTGGCGCTGCCCGGTCTCCAGACGGGAGAGATGGGCGGGCGACAGCCCGGCGGCGCGGGCCGCGGCCTCCAGGGTCAGGGCGGCCCGGCGGCGCAGGGAGCGCAGCTGCGGCGCGACGACCGGCAGCACGTCGGCCGGCCCGTGCGACGGTTCGTCGGTAGGCTTGTGCGGCGGCTCCGCGGCCGGGCCGTGGCGCGGCTCCGCGGTCGGTCCGAGCGGTGGGTCGGGCACGGCTTCGGGGGAGCTCATGCACACCATTGAGCCGGATTATTGCCTCTGCGGCAAATTTCTTGCCTCAGAGGCAAACCCGCCTCGGCGCACGGCAACGTACTCGCCCCGGAACGTCCCCGGCCACTCCTCCACCGGGTCGGCCACCGCCTGCTATCGGTTGGCCACCGCCTGCTTGACCAGCGTCTTGCCGAAGTCCCACATCAGACCGCCACCGCTGTGGGCGTCGTCCATCACCTCGGTGAAGGCGTCGACGAACCGGTCCACCTCCCGCTCGCCGACGATCAGCGGCGGGATCAGCTTGATCACCTCCAGATGGTCTCCGGAGACCTGGGTGAGGATCCGGTGCCGCTGGAGCAGCGGCACGACCACCATCTGCGCGAACAGTCCCTTGCGCGCGGCCTGGAGCATGGTCCAGCGGCTGCGCAGCTTCAGCGACTTCGGCCTGCCGAACTCGATACCGATCATCAGGCCCCGGCCGCGGACGTCGGCGAGCAGCTCGTACTTGTCGGTCAGTGCGGCGAGCCGGGACCTCAGCAGGTCCCCGGTGGCGCGGGCGTTCGCGACGATCTGCTCGTTCTCCATGACCGACAGCACGGCGAGCCCGGCGGCCATCGCCTGGGCGTTGGACCCGAAGCTCGCCGAGTGGACCAGCACCCGGTCCATGGACGAGTAGACCTTCTTGAAGATCCAGTCCTTGCCGAGCGTGGCGCCCACCGGTACATAGCCGCCGGAGAGCGCCTTGGCCACGCACACGAGGTCCGGCTCGACGCCGTCCTCGTGCTGGTAGGCGTAGAAGTCGCCGGTCCTGCCGAGCCCCGTCTGCACCTCGTCGGCGATGAGCAGCGCCTTGTGCCGGTGCAGCAGTTCCTGCGCGGCGCGCAGATAGCCGGGCGGCGTCTCGTGCACGCCCTTGCCCTGGATCGGCTCGACGACGAGAGCCGCCACGTCCCCCTTCTTCAGCTCGCGGGCCAGCGCGTCGAGGTCGCCGAGCGGGACCGCCGTGTCGGGCAGCAGCGGCGCGAACCCGTCCCGGAAGCCGGACTCGCCGTTCACCGAGAGCGAGCCGGTGGTCAGCCCGTGGAAGGCGTGGTCGCAGTACAGGATGCGCGGCCTGCCGGTGGCGTACCGGGCGAACTTCAGCGCGGTCTCGACCGCCTCCGTACCGCTGTTGCCGAAGAACACCCGGTCCAGATGCGGGCTGTGCGCGAGCAGCTTCTCGGCCAGCAGTCCGGGCAGCGGCTGGCAGTCGAAGCGGGTGAGGTCGGCGAGGCCGGCGTCGAGGACGTCGTGCAGCGCCTTGCGGACCACGGGGTGGTGGCGCCCCAGGCCCATCACGCCGAACCCGGCGAGCATGTCCAGGTAGTCGTCGCCGTCCGCGTCCCAGAAGTACGCGCCCTCGGCCCGCACGTAGACCCTGTCGAAGCCGATGGTGTGCAGCATCCGCGGGAGCTGGTGGTTGAGGTGCTTGGCGTGCAGTTCGTAACGCTCGGCTCCGCGCTCGGCCAGCAGCGCGGCGAGGTCGAACTCCTCGGTCATTCGGGTTTCTCCTTGACTGCCAGGCTTGCGCTGATCCGTCCGGCGACCTCGACCGGGGTGAGGCCGATGTCGGCGAGCACCTCGCCGCGTTTGGCGTGTGCGAGGAACTGTTGCGGGATGCCGAACCGCCGTACGGGTACGTCGACGTCGGCGTCGCCCAGTGCCAGCGCGACCGCTGCGCCGACGCCGGCCGCACGGCTGTTGTCCTCGACGACGGCCACCAGACGGTGTGCGGCGGCGAGGCCGGGGAGCGCCGGGTCGACGGGCTTGACCCAGCGCGGGTCGACCACGGTGCAGCTGATGCCGCGCGCTTCGAGGAGCTCGGCGGCCTGGAGGCAGACCGGCGCCATGACGCCGACGGCCACCAGCAGCACCTCGGGCGTGTCCGGGCCGTGGTGCAGGATGTCGACGCCGCCCACGTGGCCGACGGCCGGGATCCGTGGGCCCACCGACTCCTTCGGGAAGCGCACCAGCGTCGGCGCGTCGTCCACGGCGACCGCCTCGCGCAGCTGGGCACGGAGCTGGTCCGCGTCGCGCGGCGCGGCGATCCTGAGACCCGGGACGACCTGGAGCACGGACATGTCCCACATGCCGTTGTGCGAGGGGCCGTCGACGCCCGTGACGCCGGCCCGGTCGAGGACGAAGGTGACTCCGCAGCGGTGCAGCGCCACGTCCATCAGCAGCTGGTCGAAGGCGCGGTTGAGGAAGGTGGCGTAGACGGCGACCACGGGGTGCAGCCCGCCGGTCGCCAGACCGGCCGCCGAGACGGCCGCGTGCTGCTCGGCGATGCCGACGTCCCACACCCGGTCCGGGAAGCGGGCGGCGAACTTGCCGAGGCCCACCGGGTGCAGCATGGCCGCGGTGATCGCCACGATGTCGTCCCGCTCCTCGCCGATCCGGACGATCTCGTCGCCGAACACAGAGGTCCAGGACGGTCCGCCGGCCGGTGTGAGCGGCTCGCAGGTGAGCGGGTCCATCACGCCGACGGTGTGGAAGCGGTCCTCCTCGTGGGCGAGGGCGGGTTCGTAGCCGCGTCCCTTCTCGGTGAGGCAGTGCACGAGGACCGGCCCGTGGAAGCGCTTGGCACGGCGCAGCGCGGACTCGACGGCCTTGAGGTCGTGCCCGTCGATCGGTCCGACGTACTTCAGCCCCAGGTCCTCGAACATGCCCTGGGGCGCGAACGCGTCCTTGAAGCCCTTCTTGGCACCGTGCAGCGACTCGTAGAGCGTGTGGCCGACCACCGGGGTCCGTTGCAGTACGTCCTTCCCCCAGGCCAGGACCTGTTCGTAGCCGTCGGTGGTGCGCAGGGTCGCCAGGTGGTTGGCGAGGCCGCCTATGGTCGGCGCGTAGGAGCGTTCGTTGTCGTTGACGACGATGATCAGCGGCTGGTCCTTGGCGGCGGCGATGTTGTTGAGCGCCTCCCAGGCCATACCGCCGGTGAGCGCCCCGTCGCCGATGACCGCGACGACGTGGCCCTTCTCCCCCAGTACCTGGCGGGCCTTGGCGAGGCCGTCCGCCCAGCCGAGCGCGGTGGAGGCGTGGCTGTTCTCGACGATGTCGTGCTCGGACTCCTCACGCGACGGATAGCCGGACAGGCCACCCTTGCCGCGCAGCTTGGAGAAGTCCTGACGACCCGTCAACAGCTTGTGCACATAACTCTGATGACCGGTGTCCCAGACGATGCGGTCCACCGGTGACTCGAAGACCCGGTGGATCGCGATGGAGAGTTCCACCACTCCCAGGTTGGGTCCGAGGTGCCCACCGGTCCTGGCGACCGCGTGCACCAGGAACTCTCTGATCTCTTCGGACAGTTCGCCGAGATCCGCCTCGGACAGCGCCTTAAGGTCGCGTGGTCCCCGGATGCTCTCCAGAATCGTCACGCTCGGGCCCCCTTCGGTCCGTGCTGTTCAGCTCACGGTGACGGCCGGCTCCCCCGCCGCGACGCCGTCCTGCTCCATCTGTTCGGCGATCTTCATCGCTTCCTCGATCAGGGTCTCGACGATCTTCGACTCGGGAACGGTCTTGATGACCTCGCCCTTGACGAAAATCTGCCCCTTGCCGTTGCCCGAGGCGACACCCAGGTCGGCCTCCCGCGCCTCGCCCGGACCGTTCACCACACAGCCCATGACCGCGACCCGCAACGGGACCTCCATACCCTCCAGCCCCGCCGTGACCTCCTCGGCCAGCTTGTAGACGTCGACCTGGGCACGGCCGCAGGACGGGCAGGACACGATCTCCAGGCCGCGCTGCCTGAGGTTGAGGGACTCCAGGATCTGGTTGCCGACCTTGACCTCCTCCACGGGAGGCGCCGACAGGGACACACGGATGGTGTCGCCGATGCCCTGGGAGAGGAGCGCGCCGAAGGCGACCGCCGACTTGATCGTGCCCTGGAACGCCGGACCCGCCTCCGTCACCCCCAGATGCAGCGGGTAGTCGCACTGCGCGGCCAGCTGCCGGTACGCCTCGACCATGATGACCGGGTCGTTGTGCTTCACCGAGATCTTGATGTCCCGGAAATCGT
>NZ_JBHWCC010000047.1:0-76362 GCF_042735715.1 Streptomyces sp. NPDC059582 | reverse complement strand
GGGCCGCACCCCGTTGCCGGGGGTGCGGCCCTTCGCCGTGCGGCCGAGGCCTACTTGCGGATCAGGTTGCGCAGCACGTACTGCATGATGCCGCCGTTGCGGTAGTAGTCCGCCTCACCGGGGGTGTCGATGCGGACGACCGCGTCGAACTCGACACCGGTGTCGGTGGTGACCTTGACCGTGCGCGGCGTGGTGCCGTTGTTCAGCTCCTCGACGCCGGTGAAGGAGAAGGTCTCCTCGCCGGTCAGACCGAGGGTCTCGGCGCTCTGGCCCTCCGGGAACTGGAGCGGGAGCACGCCCATGCCGATGAGGTTCGAGCGGTGGATGCGCTCGTACGACTCGGCGATGACGGCCTTGACGCCGAGCAGCGCGGTGCCCTTGGCGGCCCAGTCGCGGGACGAGCCGGAGCCGTACTCCTTGCCGGCCAGGATGGCCAGCGGGATGCCCTGCTCGATGTAGTTGCGGGAGGCGTCGTAGATGAACGACACCGGAGCACCCTCATCGGACCGGGTGAAGTCGCGGGTGTAGCCGCCCTCGGTGCCCGGTGCGATCTGGTTGCGCAGGCGGATGTTGGCGAACGTGCCGCGGATCATGACCTCGTGGTTGCCTCGGCGCGAGCCGTAGGAGTTGAAGTCACGACGCTCCACACCGTGATCGGTGAGGTACTTGCCGGCCGGGGTGTCGGCCTTGATCGCACCGGCCGGGGAGATGTGGTCGGTGGTGACCGAGTCGCCCAGCTTGGCCAGCACACGGGCGCCCGTGATGTCGGAGACCGGGGTGGTCTCCATCGTCATGCCCTCGAAGTACGGGGGCTTGCGGACGTAGGTGGACTCCGCGTCCCACTCGAAGGTGTTGCCGGTCGGGATCGGCAGCGCCTGCCACTGGGCGTCGCCCGCGAAGACGTCCTGGTAGGACTTGTTGAACATGTCCTCGCCGATGGCGTTCGCCACGACCTCGTTGACCTCGGCCTCGGACGGCCAGATGTCCTTCAGGTGGACCGGGTTGCCGTCCTGGTCGGTGCCCAGGGCGTCCTTGGTGATGTCCACCTTCATGGAGCCGGCGATGGCGTACGCCACGACCAGCGGCGGGGACGCCAGGTAGTTCATCTTGACGTCGGGGTTGATCCGGCCCTCGAAGTTCCGGTTGCCGGAGAGGACCGAGGTGACCGCGAGGTCGTGCTCGTTGACGGCCTTGGAGACCTCCTCCGGCAGCGGGCCGGAGTTGCCGATGCAGGTGGTGCAGCCGTAGCCGACGAGGTTGAAGCCGACCTTGTCGAGGTAGGGGGTCAGGCCCGCCTTGTCGAAGTAGTCGGTGACGACCTTGGAGCCCGGGGCGAGGGTGGTCTTGACCCACGGCTTGCGGGTCAGGCCCTTCTCCACGGCCTTCTTCGCGACGAGCGCGGCGGCGACCATGACGTACGGGTTCGAGGTGTTGGTGCAGGAGGTGATGGCCGCGACCGTGACCGCGCCGTGGTCGATCTCGTAGGTCGAGCCGTCGGGGGCGGTGACGAGGGTCGGCCGCGAGGGGGCGCCGTTGGGGTGCTGCGCGGGCGAGTCGGAGGCCGGGAAGGACTCCTTGCCCGCCTCGTCCGTGTCGTCCACGTAGTTGCGGACGTCCTGGGAGAACTGCTGGGCGGCACCCGCGAGGACGATGCGGTCCTGCGGACGCTTCGGGCCGGCGATCGAGGGGACGACCGTCGACAGGTCCAGCTCGAGCTTCTCGGAGAAGTCCGGCTCGGCCTTCGGGTCCAGCCAGAGGCCCTGCTCCTTGGCGTACGCCTCGACGAGCGCGACCTGCTGCGCGGAGCGGCCGGTGAGCTTGAGGTAGTTCAGGGTCTCGTCGTCGATCGGGAAGATCGCGGCGGTGGAGCCGAACTCCGGCGACATGTTGCCGATGGTGGCGCGGTTGGCGAGGCTCGTGGCGGCGACGCCCTCGCCGTAGAACTCGACGAACTTGCCGACGACACCGTGCTTGCGGAGCATCTCGGTGATGGTCAGCACGAGGTCGGTGGCGGTGGTGCCGGGCGTCAGCTCACCGGTGAGCTTGAAGCCGACGACGCGCGGGATGAGCATGGAGACCGGCTGGCCGAGCATCGCGGCCTCGGCCTCGATGCCGCCGACGCCCCAGCCGAGCACGCCGAGGCCGTTGACCATGGTGGTGTGCGAGTCCGTACCGACGAGGGTGTCGGGGTAGGCCTGGCCGCCGCGCACCATGACGGTGCGCGCGAGGTGCTCGATGTTCACCTGGTGGACGATGCCGGTGCCCGGCGGGACGACCTTGAACTCGTCGAACGCGGTCTGGCCCCAGCGCAGGAACTGGTAGCGCTCCTTGTTGCGGCCGTACTCCAGCTCGACGTTCTGGGCGAAGGCTTCGTTGGTGCCGAACTTGTCGGCGATGACGGAGTGGTCGATGACCAGCTCGGCCGGGGCCAGCGGGTTGATCTTCGCCGGGTCGCCGCCGAGCTCCTTGACGGCCTCACGCATGGTGGCGAGGTCGACGACACAGGGCACGCCGGTGAAGTCCTGCATGATCACGCGGGCCGGCGTGAACTGGATCTCCTGCGACGGCTGGGCCTGGGAGTCCCAGGTGCCGAGCGCGCGGATGTGGTCGGCGGTGATGTTCGCGCCGTCCTCGGTGCGGAGCAGGTTCTCCAGCAGCACCTTCAGGCTGTACGGAAGGCGAGCCGAGCCTTCCACCTTGTCCAGCCGGAAGATCTCGTACGACTCGTCGCCCACCTGCAGCGTGCTGCGGGCGTCGAAGCTGTTCGCCGACACGACAGTCTCCTTCATTGATGTGCGCGTACCACCGCATCCTGCCGTCACGCGGACTTGGCCGATCCGCTGAGGGCAGGCTAAGTTAGGTAACCCTTACCGGGGTGACGGCTGCGGTGCGCCTCGGCAGATATCTCGATGTCGAGATAACTCTAGTACATGGGGGCTGGCTGGTCATGCCCGGCCCGGCTGCGCCGTGCCGGGAATCAGTGGCATGCCCCACACCACCGCGCCACCGCCGCACTCCGCGACCCCGCCGCCGCCCCGCCGCCGGGCTCCTCGACCTCGCTGCCACCGCGCCACCGGCACACCTCTCGGCCCCGCCGCCGGGCGTCGCCGCGCTCGTCGATCCCGCCGCAGCCGCACCCCTCGAGCTCCGCCGCCGCGCCGACGCCGCACCCCTCGGCCCCGCCGCCGCGCCGACGCCGCACCCCTCGGCCACGAAACCGCCGCGCCACCGCACCCCTCGACCTCCGCCGCCGCTCCAACGCCGCACCCCTCGACCCCGCCGCCGCGCCGACGCACCCCTCGGCCACGAAACCGCCTCGACCGAGAAGCAGGTGAGTTCGGTCATCAGTACGCCAAGTCGGGGTAGGCGCAAGGAGACGGACGAATTACCGAGCCCCTGAAGGAGACCTCGATGCCGCTCACCTTCCGCAAGAGCTTCCGGATCCTGCCCGGAGTGCGCCTGAACATCAACCGCCACTCCTGGTCCATCACTACCGGCGGCAAGCACGGCCCGCGCCGCACCCACAGCAGCACCGGACGTCGTACGACATCGGTGGATTTGCCCGGACCTTTCGGATGGCGTCGAACCCGTACCTCCAAGCGGGGTTGACGGCCCATCACCCGAACGGACCCCCCAGAAGGCGCCATCTCATATCTGAGATAGCCTCAACCCCATGGCAGACGACTACCTCGTACGTATCGGCAAGCTCATCCGTGACGCCCGGCAGCACCGGGGCTGGACACAGGCACAGCTCGCCGAGGCGCTCGGCACCAGCCAGAGCGCCGTCAATCGCATCGAGCGCGGCAACCAAAACATCAGCCTTGAGATGATCGCCCGAATCGGTGAAGCACTGGACAGCGAAATCGTCTCTCTGGGCTACGCGGGTCCGATGCATCTGCGGGTGGTCGGCGGCCGCCGGCTGTCCGGTGCCATCGACGTCAAGACGAGCAAGAACGCGTGCGTGGCGCTGCTGTGCGCCACGCTGCTCAACAAGGGACGCACGGTGCTGCGCCGGGTCGCCCGCATCGAGGAGGTCTACCGCCTGCTGGAGGTGCTCGGCTCGATCGGCGTGCGCACCCGGTGGATCAACGACGGCGTCGACCTGGAGATCGTGCCGCCGGCGCAGCTGGAGATGGAGGCGATCGACGCCGAGGCGGCCGTCCGGACGCGCTCGATCATCATGTTCCTCGGACCGCTGCTGCACGTCATGGACCACTTCAAGCTGCCCTACGCCGGCGGCTGCGACCTCGGTACGCGGACCATCGAGCCGCACATGATCGCGCTGCGCCGGTTCGGCCTGGACGTCGCGGCGACCGAGGGGCAGTACCACGCCGTGGTCGACCGCGCCGTCCGCCCGGCCCGGCCCATCGTGCTGACCGAGCGCGGCGACACGGTGACCGAGAACGCGCTGCTCGCGGCCGCCCGGCACAACGGCGTCACGGTCATCCGCAACGCCTCCTCCAACTACATGGTCCAGGACCTCTGCTTCTTCCTGGAGGCGCTCGGCGTCAAGGTCGAGGGCATCGGCACCACCACGCTCACCGTGCACGGCATTCCCGACATCGATGTCGACGTCGACTACTCCCCTTCCGAGGACCCGGTCGAGGCGATGAGCCTGGTGGCCGCCGCCGTCGTCACCGAGTCGGAGCTGACCGTGCGCCGGGTGCCGATCGAGTTCCTCGAGATCGAGCTCGCGGTCCTGGAGGAGATGGGCCTCGACCACGACCGCACCGCCGAGTACTTCGCCGACAACGGCCGTACGCGGCTGGTGGACCTCACCGTCCGGCCCTCCAAGCTGGAGGCGCCGATCGACAAGATCCACCCGATGCCGTTCCCGGGTCTGAACATCGACAACGTCCCCTTCTTCGCGGCCATCGCGGCCTCGGCGCAGGGCAAGACCCTCATCCACGACTGGGTCTACGACAACCGCGCGATCTACCTGACGGACCTCAACCGCCTCGGCGGCCGTCTCCAACTGCTGGACCCGCACCGGGTCCTGGTCGAGGGCCCGACCCGCTGGCGCGCCGCCGAGATGATGTGCCCGCCGGCCCTGCGCCCCGCCGTGGTCGTCCTGCTGGCGATGATGGCGGCCGAGGGCACCTCCGTACTGCGCAACGTGTACGTCATCAACCGCGGCTACGAGGACCTGGCCGAGCGGCTGAACTCGATCGGGGCGCAGATCGAGATCTTCCGGGACATCTAGCGTCCTCGGCAGCTGAACGGCGGAGGCCGCCGCATCTCTTCGGAGGTGCGGCGGCCTTCGTGCTGCCCGCGTGCGGCGCCGGGGGCGATGCGGGAGCGGTGACTCCCTAGACGTCGGCCTTCCGGCCGGATCCGTCGGGCGAGCGGCTCGCGTTGCGCAGGTCGTCGGTGAGTTCGCTCAGGTGTTCAAGGGCCGGGGCGGCCGCGTGCAGCGCGGCCGCCTCGTCGGGGGGCAGTTCGGCGATGACGCGCGCGAACGCCTCGACGTTGCGCCGGCGTCGGGCGAGGAGGTACTCCGAACCGGCCGGCGTGATGGCGACCAGGACGACGCGCCGGTCGGCCGGGTCGCTGCGGCGCTCGACGAAGCCGGACCGCTCCAGCGTGGTCACCAGCGCGGTCACGGAGGGCTGGGTGACGCCCGCGATTCTGGCCAGGTCGGTGATGCGGTGAGGACCGCCGCCGTTCAGGGCGGCCAGCGTCGCCGACGAGGTCGGGCTCAACTCGCGGGGCACCTGCAGGATCAGCGAGGAGAGCAGTCGGTACACCGCGGCGGCCGACCGGCTCAACGCGTCGGCCCGGTCTTCGCCGTCGGCGGGAGTGGATCTGCTCATGACCTGAAGTTTAGCCGCCTCTATATGATAGGCAATCTATATTGACCCTCTATATAGATGCCCAATACAGTCTTCGTCGTGAACACGTCCGGGCCGCGCCGAACGGGCTCGGCGCACCTCCCCTCACAGAGGAAGACCTATGACACACATCGAGTCCGCGCGGTGCCGCCGCGGCAACGCAGGGGACGCCTCATGAGCGCGGACACGGCGAGCGCGCCGAGCCCGTTCCGTCAGCCGAAGGCCGTGTGGGCGGTGGCGTTCGCCTGCGTGATCTCCTTCATGGGCATCGGGCTGGTCGATCCGATCCTGCCGTCGCTGGCCGCCCAGTTGTGTGCCAGTCCGAGCCAGGTGGAACTCCTGTTCACCAGCTATCTGGTGGTCACCGCGGTGGCGATGCTGGTGACCGGCTGGGTGTCCAGCCGGCTGGGCGCCAAGAACACGCTGATCGTGGGCCTGTCGCTGATCGTGGTGTTCTCGGCGATCGCCGGCGCCAGTGGATCCATCGGGCAGATCGTCGGCTTCCGGGCGGGCTGGGGAGTGGGCAACGCCCTGTTCATCGCCACCTCGCTGGCGGTGATCGTGGGTTCGGCCAGCGGTGGGTTCAAGGGCGCGATCGTGCTCTACGAGACCGCGCTCGGCGTGGGCATCGCGTGCGGCCCGCTGCTGGGCGGCCTGTTGGGCGACATCAGCTGGCGTGGCCCCTTCTTCGGCGTCGGCGTCCTGATGCTCGTCGCCCTGGTGGCCACCGCGATCCTGGTCCCCCCGACCCCCCGGCCGGCGCAGCGCTCCTCGATCAGTGAGCCCGTCAAGGCGCTGCGGCACCGCGCTCTGGCCACCACCGGCGTCACCGGCCTGCTGTACAACTGGGGCTTCTTCACCATCCTCGGCTACGCGCCGTTCCTGATGCACCTGTCGGCGTTGCGGCTAGGCGGTGTCTTCTGCGCCTGGGGAGTACTGGTCGCGATCTTCGCGGTCTTCGGCGCCCCGATACTCAAGGCCCGCTTCGGTACGGCCCGCACGCTCTACGGGTCCCTGGTGCTGATGGCACTCGACACGCTGGCCATAGGCCTCTTCCCCGACCGCCCGGGAGTCGTCATCGGCGCGGTGATCGTCTCCGGCGTCTTCATCGGCACCAACAACACCCTCGTCACCACCGCCGTGATGAGCGTCGCCCCGGTACCGCGGCCCGTGGCGTCGGCCTCCTACGGCTTCGTACGGTTCATCGGCGGCGGACTGGCCCCGTTCGCGGCGGGCAAGCTGGTCGAGCACTACAACGTCCACGTCCCGTTCGTCCTGGGCGCGGTGGCGGTGCTGGCCGCCGCCGTGGTGCTGAGCACGGTGCACCGCGCGTTGGCCGAAGCCGACCGCGAGGAGAGCCACGCGGGCCCGTCGCAACGGCGGACGGACGCCGAACAGGCGGTCCGGGACACGCCCGCGCTGCCCGAGGAGGCCGTCCTGGCCGACACGGCGCTGGGCGAGGACCGCGTCCTCGGAGGTGACACCCAGGGCCGCCTCAGCACGAACGATCACCCGCGGCCATGAGCCGCCCGCACCCGCTCGCCGCGCTGCCGCGGCGGCCGGCCGGGGAAGGAGGGCCGTCACGGCGCGGTGCCGCGTCGCGCCCTGCGCGTCGACGCTGAGCGGGCCGGAGGTGGCCACGGTGTCCGCCGGGCCCCGGACACCGCGGGGAAACCGGACACCCGCGGCGCACCTCAGCCCTCCTTCAACGTGATCTCCTGCTGCGCGGAGGCGTGGAAGACGGGCAGTGGCAGGCCGCCCTGAGGGCTCAGTTCCATCACCGTGGCCTCGACACGGGCCGCGCCGGGCTTCAGGGCGCCCGGCGTGGTGCGGCCGGTGTTCTCCCAGCGGTGCTCGGCGCCGTCACAGACCGCGCTGGTGCCGCCGATGCCGTGGCGGAGGTTCGGGGAGTCCTGACCCACCGAGGAGCTGACGAAGACCGGGCCCGCGCCGGACGCACAGCGGTAGGTGCCGGAGAGGGTGACGGTGCCGTCGGCGGTGACCCGGCCCGTCGGGTCGACGGTCACGGACTCGAAGGGGTCGGCGGTGGCGGTCACGGCGGGGGCGGCCAGCAGGAACAGCGCGGCGGCGGCAGCGGCGAGGGCGGGGCGGAAAGACATCGGAAGACCTCCTGTGATGTGGGGGCCTCCACTGGTACCGGGCAACCGTCCCGGCGGCGGTGATCATCACTCCTTCGGTGGCGAGTCCGCACCGAGCGTCGGCGAACCGTCCTGGAGTTGTCCGGGTGTTGTCACGCTTGCCGGCAGGCCGTTCCGGTGGCCGCGCGACCGGAGCATGGTCTCTTCATACGGGTCATACGGGACCGGCCGTACGGGCGGTCCCCCCGAAATGGAGGTGCACCATGTGTGTCCACCAGCCCTCGTGCCCTTCGGCCGACGCCCCCGCCGCACACGTCGTCGCCGCCCGCCCCGAACAGGGCTGGAGCCTGCTGTGCGACGGCACGATCGCCTTCGACGACACCGGTGAGCTGCGGCCCGACGGCCGGGTCGTCGCACCGCACCGGCCGCCGGTCGAGCAGCTCGCCATCGCCGCCTGAGCACGATCCCTCCGGGAACCCACGAACCCGGAGGTCGCCGAGCCGGTGCGGCCTACCACCCCGGTACGGCCCACCACCCCGGTACGGCCCACGAACCCGGTACGGCGCACGAACCCGGCGGTCACAAGGCCGGAGCGGCGCAGGGACTCGGTGGTCACCAGGCCGGAGCGGCGCAGGGACTCGGCGGTCACCAGGCCGGAGCGGCGCAACGACCCGGCGGTCACCAGGCCGGAGCGGCGCAACGACCCGGCAGTCACCAGGCCGGAGCGGCGCAGCGACCCGGCGGTCACCAGGCCGGAGCGGCGCAGCGACCCGGCGGTCACCAGGCCGGAGCGGCGCAGCGACCCGGCGGTCACCAGGCCGGAGCGGCGCAGGGACTCGGCGGTCACGAATCCAGTACGGCGAAGCCGTCGAGTTCGACCTGCGCCTGTTCGTCCCACAGGCGCACGATCCCGACCACCGCCATCGCCGGGTAGTCACGCCCCGCCAACCGCCGCCAGATCCTGCCGAGTTCGGGGGCCCGCGCGCGGTAGTCGGCGACATCCGTGGCGTACACCGTGACCCGGGCCAGGTCGGCCGGCGTGCCGCCGGCCGCGGTCAGCGCGGTCAGCAGGTTGGTGAGCGCCCGCTCGAACTGCTCCGGCAACGTCGTGCCGACGACCTTGCCGTCCGCGTCGAGCGCGGTCTGGCCGGCCAGGAACACCAGACGGGCCCCGGTGGCGACGACCGCGTGCGAGAAGCCGGTCGGTGGGGACAACTCCGGCGGGTTGACGCGTTCGGCGGTCACGACACCTCCAGGCCGGCGTACAACTCCTTGGCGATGATGCCCCGTTGGACCTCGCTCGCACCCTCGTAGACGCGCGGTGCGCGCACCTCGCGGTAGAGGTGTTCCAGCAGGTGGCCGCGCTCCAGCGCCCGCGCGCCGTGCAGTTGGACGGCTGTGTCGACGACGTACTGCGCGGTCTCGGTGGCGAGCAGCTTCGCCATCGCGGCGCGCCGGGGGATGTCCGGGGCGCCCTCGTCGTACGCCGTGGCCGCCGCGTACACCATCAGCCGGGCCGCCTCGGTCCGCAGGGCCATCTCGGCGACCTGGTGGGCGACGGTCTGGAGATCGCGCAGCCTGCCCCCGAAGGCCTCCCGGCGGTCCGTGTGCGCGAGGGTCGCGTCCAGTGCCGCCTGGGCCATGCCGACGGCGAAGGCGCCGACGCTGGGCCGGAACAGGTTGAGGGTGCCCATGGCGACCCGGAAACCGCGGTCGGTCTCCCCGAGCACATCGTCGGCGGTCACGGGTACGGCGTCGAAGTCGAGAGCGCCGATGGCGTGCGGGGAGAGCATGTCCAGGCCGGTGCCGGTGAGGCCGGGGCGGTCGGCGGGCACGAGGAACGCGGTCACACCCCGGGCACCCGCCCCCGGGGTGGTGCGCGCGAAGACGGTGTAGAAGTCGGCGTCGGGGGCGTTGGAGATCCAGCACTTCTCACCGCTGAGCCGCCAGCCGGACGGGCCGTCGGACTCGGCGGCGAGGGCGGAGTCGGGCCGCGGGACGGCGAGGGTCCCGCCGCCCGCGCGCGACCCGGCGGCAACGGACGCGGCGACGCCCGCGCCCGCCGAGCCGGGCGCATCCCCGCCCACACCCGACCCGGCAGAGCCAGACGAGGCATCACCCGCACCCGACCCAGCAGAACCGGACGCAGCGCCACCCGCACCGGGCCCGGCGGCCCCTTGCGGCCCGGCGGCCGCGCCCGGCCCGACGCCGTCGGACGGCGCGTCACCCCGGCGCGGCCCGGTGGCTCCGCCCGCGGTTTCGCCCGTGGCGTCGGACGGCTCATCACCGGTGCGCGGCCCGTCCGGTTCGGCCCGCAGTGCCAGTGCCCCCGCGTCCGACCCCGCCCCGGGCTCGCTCAGGGCGAACGCGGCGACCGCGCTGCCGTCGGCGACGCGGGGCAGCCAGCGCCGCCGCTGGGCCGGGGTGCCGTGGGCGTGGACCGGGTGGGCGCCCAGGCCCTGGAGGGCGAGGGCCGTCTCCGCCTCGGTGCACGCGTACGCCAGGGACTCCCGCAGCAGACACAGGTCGAGCGCGCCGGCCGTGAAGAGGCGGGACAACAGGCCCAGCCGGCCCAGCTCCGCGACGAGCGGGCGGTTGACGCGGCCCGGCTCGCCCTTGTCGGCGATCGGTCGCAGCCGTTCGGCGGCCAGGGCGCGCAGTTCGGCACACCGGGCGATATGTTCCGGTTCGAGCGAGAATGCGGGCATTGCCGGTCCTCTCTCCCATGACCTGTACGGCCATCCCCGACGGTATCGCGCACCGTTGACTGCCGTCACCAACACGATACGCTCGATGCGCGAGCCCACCACGACGCCCACGACGGCAAGGGGGCGAACCGCCCATGGCCGGCCCGATCCGCTCCGCCCATGTCGACACCTTCGCGCGCGACCATCTCCCGCCGCCGGACGAGTGGCCGGAGCTGCGCTTCGACCTGCCGGAGCTGCGCTACCCCGAACGGCTGAACTGCGCCGCCGAACTCCTGGACCACGCCGACCCCGGCCGCCCGGTGTTCCACTCCCCCACCGCGGGGACCTGGACCTACGGCGACCTGCGCGCGCACGTGGACCGCCTCGCCCATGTCCTCACCGGTGACCTCGGCGTCGTCCCGGGCAACCGGGTCCTGCTGCGCGGCCCCACCACGCCGTGGCTGGCCGCCTGCTGGCTGGCGGTGCTGAAGGCGGGCGCGGTCGCCGTCACCGTGCTGGCCCAGCAGCGCCCGCACGAGCTGCGCACGATGTGCCGGATCGCCCAGGTCGGGCACGCGCTGTGCGACATCCGGGCCGTCGACGACCTGACCAAGGCGGAGGTCACCGGACTGCGGATCACCACCTACGGCGGTGACTCCCCCGACGACCTCCTCAACCGGCCGGCGCCCGGCACCCCGTACCCCACCGTCGACACCGCGGCCGACGACGTGGCGCTGATCGCCTTCACCTCCGGCACCACCGGCCGTCCGAAGGGGTGCATGCACTTCCACCGGGACGTCCTGGCCGTCGCGGACACCTTCTCCAAGCAGGTTCTCAAGCCGCGGCCGGACGACGTCTTCGTCGGCAGCCCCCCGCTCGGCTTCACCTTCGGACTCGGTGGGCTGGTCGTCTTCCCGATGCGGGCCGGCGCCAGCACCCTGCTGCTGGAACAGGCCACTCCCCGGCAGCTGTTGCCCGCCATCGCCGAGCACCGCGTCTCCGTGCTGTTCACCGCGCCGACCGCGTACCGCGCGATGCTCGCCGAGCTGGACCGGCACGACGTGTCGTCCCTGCGCCGCTGCGTCTCCGCGGGCGAGAACCTGCCCGCGGCCACCTGGCGGGCCTGGCACGAGCGGACCGGGCTGCGGGTCATCAACGGCATCGGTGCCACCGAACTGCTGCACATCTTCATCTCGGCCGCTGACGAGCACATCCGCCCGGGTACGACCGGCGTGCCCGTACCGGGGTGGCACGCGCGCGTACAGGACGCCGACGGCGATCCCGTACCCGACGGGGAACCCGGACTGCTGGCGGTGCGCGGGCCGGTCGGCTGCCGCTACCTAGCCGATCCGCGGCAGCGCGAGTACGTGCGCGGCGGCTGGAACGTCACCGGCGACACCTACGTCCGGGACCCCGACGGCTACTTCCGCTATGTCGCCCGCGCCGACGACATGATCATCTCGGCGGGGTACAACATCGCGGGCCCGGAGGTCGAGGACGCGCTGCTGCGCCATCCGGACGTGGTCGAGACGGCGGTGGTCGGCCGGCCCGACGAGCTGCGCGGGCAGGTCGTGGCGGCCTACGTCGTGCTGCGGGAGGGATCGAGCGCGGACGCGGAGGCGTTGCGCGCGTTCGTCAGGGAGGAGCTGGCGCCGTACAAGTGCCCGCGCGAGATCGTCTTCCTGGACGCGCTGCCGCGCACGGCGACCGGCAAGCTCCAGCGGTTCAGGCTGCGTACCGAGGGTGACCAGCGGTGATGCGTCGACCGGTGGCGCCCCGCGGTGAGAGTGACGACCTAAGATGATCAACGTGTCCGAGCAGCACGCACCCCGGTCCCTCATCGTCACGCTCTACGGCGCGTACGGCCGCTTCATGCCCGGCCCGGTGCCCGTCGCCGAGCTGATCAGACTGCTGGCCGCGGTCGGCGTGGACGCGCCGTCCGTGCGCTCCTCGGTGTCGCGGCTGAAACGGCGCGGACTGCTGCTGCCGGCCCGTACGGCCCAGGGTGCGGCCGGGTACGAACTGTCGCCGGAGGCGCGGCAGTTGCTGGACGACGGCGACCGCCGGATCTACGCCACGGCCCCGCCGGCGGACGAGGGCTGGGTGCTGGCGGTGTTCTCCGTGCCGGAGTCGGAGCGGCAGAAGCGGCACGTCCTGCGCTCCCGGCTGGCCGGCCTCGGTTTCGGCACCGCCGCGCCCGGCGTGTGGATCGCCCCGGCCCGCCTCTACGAAGAGGCCCGGCACACGCTCCAGCGGCTGCGCCTCGATCCGTACGTGGACTTCTTCCGCGGCGAACACCTGGGCTTCGCGCCGACCGTCGAGGCCGTCTCCCGCTGGTGGGACCTGGCGGCGATCGCCAAGGAGCACGAGGAGTTCCTCGACCGGCACGCGCGTGTGCTGCACGACTGGCAGCGCCGGGCGGACACCCCGCCCGAGGAGGCCTACCACGACTACCTCCTCGCCCTGGACTCCTGGCGCCGTCTGCCCTACGCCGACCCCGGACTGCCCACCCGGCTGCTCCCCTCCGACTGGCCGGGAGAGCGCTCGGCGGCGGCGTTCCGGGAACTGCACGCAAGACTGCGGGACGCCGGGGCGGCCTTCGCGGGCGTGTGACGGCCTGCGGTCACGGTGCGCGCTCCCAGCGCCGCCGTCACGCCGCTCACCCGCCCAGATCGAGCCTCGGCCGGGGCGCGTCCGTGCGGCCCGTGCGTGGCGGCCTGCTGCCCGCGCGGTACGGCTTCGGCCAGGACACGCCCGGGCCCTCGTAGCCCTGTTCGGCCGCCGCGTGGAGGGTCCACTGAGGGTCGTAGAGATGGGGGCGGGCCAGGGCGCACAGGTCTGCGCGGCCGGCCAGGATCAGGGAGTTGACGTCGTCCCAGGAGGAGATCGCGCCGACCGCGATCACCGGGATGCCCGCCTCGTGGCGGACGCGGTCCGCGAACGGGGTCTGGTACGAGCGGCCGAACTCCGGCTGTTCGTCGGCCACCACCTGCCCCGTCGACACGTCGACCGCGTCGGCGCCGTGCGCGGCGAAGGCGCGGGCGATCTCGACGGCGTCGTCGGCCGTCGTACCGCCCTCCGCCCAGTCGGTGGCGGAGATACGGACCGTCATGGGCCGTTCCTGCGGCCACACCCCGCGGACGGCGTCGAAGACCTCCAGGGGGAAGCGGAGCCGCTTCGCGAGGGAGCCGCCGTAGGCGTCGGTGCGGTGGTTCGTCAGGGGGGAGAGGAAGCTCGACAGCAGGTAGCCGTGAGCGCAGTGCAGTTCGAGGAGGTCGAATCCGGCGCGGGCCGCGCGCCAGGTGGCGGCCGCGAACTGCTCGCGCAGATCGGTGAGCTGGGCGCGGCTGAGCGCGCGCGGGGTCTGGCTGTCCGGCCGGTACGGGACGGCGGAGGGCGCCACCAGCGGCCAGTTGTCGGCGGGCAGCGGCTCGTCCATGCCCTCCCACATCCGCCTGGTCGAGCCCTTGCGGCCGGAGTGGCCCAGTTGGATGCCGATCGCGGTGCCCGGTGCCTGGGCGTGCACGAACTCGGTGATCCGCCGCCATGCCTCGGCCTGCCGGCCGGTGTAGAGACCGGCGCACCCGGGGGTGATGCGCCCCTCCTCGCTCACGCACACCATCTCGGTCATCACCAGACCGGCCCCGCCGAGCGCCCGGGCGCCCAGGTGGACGAGGTGGAAGTCGCCGGGGACGCCGTCGACCGCCGAGTACACGTCCATCGGCGAGACGACGACCCTGTTGGGCAGGGTCAGGCCGCGCAGTCGGAACGGGGTGAACATCGGGGGCGTGCCGGGCGGGCAGCCGAACTCGCGCTCCACGGCCCCGGTGAAGTGGGCGTCACGCAGCCGCAGGTTGTCGTGGGTGACGCGGCGGCTGCGGGTGAGCAGGTTGAAGGCGAACTGGCGGGGTCCCTGGCCGAGGTACAGGTCGAGGTCCTCGAACCACTCCAGGCTGGCGCGGGCCGCCCGCTGGGTGGAGGCGACGACGGGTTTGCGCTCCTCCTCGTAGGCCGCGAGGGCACGCGCCGTGGAGTCCTGTTCGGCCAGACAGGCCGCCAGGGCGAGGGCGTCCTCGACGGCCAGCTTGGTGCCGGAGCCGATGGAGAAGTGGGCGGTGTGGGCTGCGTCGCCGAGCAGGACGACGTTGCCGTGCGACCAGCGCTCGTTGACCACCGTACGGAAGGTGGTCCACGCGGAGTTGTTGGAACGCAGCGGCCGGCCGCCGAGCGCGTCCGAGAAGATCTTGGCACAGCGGTCGATCGACTCCCCCTCGTCGAGTTCGTCGAAGCCGGCGGCCCGCCAGACCTCCTCGCGCATCTCGACGATCACGGTCGAGGCGCCGAGTTGATGCTGTGGCCCGGAGGGCCTCGTCGAGGAGTGGTGGTCGGCGGACGGGCGGGCGTAGGGGTAGCCGTGCAGCTGCATCACGCCGTGCTCGGTCTCGGCGACCTCGAAGCGGAAGGCGTCGAAGGCGAAGTCGGCGGCGAGCCAGACATAGCGGCAGCGGTGGCTGGTCAGCCGGGGCCGGAAGACGTCGGCGTAGGCCTCGCGGGTCGTGCTGTGCACTCCGTCGGCGGCGACGACGAGGTCGTACGTCTCCGCCAGCCAGGCCGGATAGGGCGCCTCGGTACGGAAGCGCAGTTCCACGCCGAGCGACCGGCAGCGGTCGTGCAGGATCTCCAGCAGCCGGCGCCGGCCCAGCGCGGCGAAGCCGTGGCCGCCGGAGCGGTGCCGTACGCCCCGGTGCACGATGTCGATGTCGTCCCAGCGCACGAACTCGGCCTTCAGCGCCTCGTAGACCACCGGATCCGCGTGTTCGATGCCGCCGAGCGTCTCGTCGGACAGGACCACCCCGAAGCCGAAGGTGTCGTCGGGGGTGTTGCGCTCCCAGACGGTGACCTCCCTGGCGGGGTCGAGGCGTTTGAGGAGCGCGGCCGTGTACAGGCCCCCCGGGCCGCCCCCGACGACTGCGACCTTCATGGCCACCTCCGTCACCTCCCCCGCCACTTCGGTGCCCGCTTCTCGGTGAAGGCGGCGTGGAACTCGGCGTAGTCCTCGCCGTTCATGAGGAGGGCCTGGGTCGAGGCGTCCAGTTCCACGGCCGCCGCCAGCGGCATGTCCAGCTCCGCCGTGAGCAGCGCCTTCGTCTGGGCGTGGGCGAGGGCCGGGCCGTCGGCCAGCCGGCGGGCCAGCGCGAGCGCGGCCTCGTCCGTGCGGCCCTCGTCGGTCAGCTCGCTGATCAGGCCGATCCGCTCGGCCTCGGGTGCCCGCACCGGTTCGCCGAGCATCAGCAGCCGGGTCGCGTGCCCGAGTCCCACGATCCTGGGCAGCAGATAGGCGGCGCCCATGTCGCCGCCGGACAGGCCGACGCGCGTGAAGAGGAAGGCGAAGCGGGCGGAGGGGTCGGCGATCCGGAAGTCCGCGGCCAGCGCGAGGACCGCGCCCGCTCCGGCCGCCACTCCGTGCACCGCCGCGATCACCGGGAACGGGCACTCCCGTACGGCCCGTACGACCTGTCCGGTCATCCGGTTGAAGTCGAGGAGCTGGGCGGTGTCCATGGCCAGGGTGGCGCCGATGATCTCGTCGACGTCACCGCCGGAGCAGAAGCCGCGTCCCTCGCCGGCCAGCACCAGAGCCCGCACCGAGCGCTCGCGGGACAGCTCGGCGAGCAGGTCCCGAAGGTCGGCGTAGGCGCCGAAGGTGAGCGCGTTCAGCTTGTCGGGGCGGTCCAGGGTGACGACGGCGACGCCGTCGCTGTGCTCGACGCGCAGGTGCCGCCACTCGGTGGTGCGGGCGGCGGAGCCGGTGAAGGGACTCATGAGGGCGGCCTCCTCGGGCGGTGGCGCGGACACTGCCTGACCGGTCTCTACCCCACGAAGCTATCACCGATATGTGACTGTCGTCATGACTGCGCGATAGTCCGGCGTGATGCCACCGTGTGACCGGATCCCGTCATTTCCGTCACCGGACGTCACGGGACATCAATAGCGCGGTAACAGTGGGAGCACACGTGGGAGACGGACCGTTCGGGTGGGTAAGCCGCCTGATGCCGGGGGCTTCGGTTCCCGGACGACGCCCGTCGTGCGTCTTCGCCGGGGGGCGCCGTACCATTCCTCAGGTTGAAAGCAGGACGGCCTGATGTTGATCACAGGAAAGCCTGCGCCATGAACGGACTGACCTTGCACGAACGCCCCTCCGCCTCCGCCTCCTGGCGCATCGCGCTGCCGCACACCGCCGCGGCCGTGCCGGTGGCCCGTGCCCTGGTGCGTACGGCGCTGACCGAGGTGGCGCACGCCACGGACTCCGACACGGCGGAGCTGCTCACCGCGGAGCTGGTGGCGAACGCCGTGGAGCACACCTCGGGGTCCGCTCCGATAGAGCTCGTGGTGGAGCTGCGGCCGACCGGCTGCCAGGTCGAGGTGCACGACCCGGACCCGGTGCCGCCGGGCGACCTGACCCGTCCCGTCGCCGGAGTGCCCGACCCGTGGCAGGAGCACGGGCGCGGCCTGCTGCTGATCCGCGCCCTGAGCTCCTCCTGCGGCCACCGCCCCACCGACTCCGGCAAGGCGGTCTGGTTCAGACTGGCTGCGGTGCCGCCTCAGCGGCGTCCGGCGTGACCTCGGCCTCGGCCGCCGTCGCGGTGACCGTCGCCAGCCGGGAGTTCCGGCGGCCGTAGCCGACGTAGACCAGAAGTCCCACCGCGAGGAACGCGGCGAACTGGAGCCAGGTCGTCCAGCCCGTCTCGTACATCAGGTAGAGGCAGAACCCGACCCCGAGCAGGGGCAGCACGGGGTAGAGCGGCACCCGGAAGGAACGGGCGAGGCCCGGCTCACGGCGACGCAGCGCGATCACGACGACGTTGACCACGGCCATGACGGCGAGCGTGCCGATGGTGCACAGGTTGACCACGGCGTCGAGCGAGGCGAAGGCGGCCGGGACCGCGAACACGACCGCGATGATCAGGGTGCCGACGACGGGCGTCGAGGTCCTGGGCGAGACCTTCTCGAAGACGCGCGGGACGAGCCCGTCCCGGGACATCGACATCAGGATGCGGCTCTGGCCGTACATCACGGCGAGCACCACCGAGGCGATGGCGACGACCGCGCCAAAGGCGATGACGGCACCGCCGACCGTGGAGCCGGTGACCTCGTTCACGACGTACGACAGCGCGGCGGGCCGGCCGCCGACCTGGCCGGCGCCGATGGCACCGATCGCGGCGAGGGCGACCGCGCAGTACAGCAGGGTGACCACGCCCATGCAGACGAGGATCGCCACCGGGATGTCCCGGCGGGGGTTCTTCGCCTCCTCACCCGCCGTGGTGATCGCGTCGAAACCGATGTACGAGAAGAAGGCGGCCGTGGTGCCCGCGCCGATGCCGCCGAGGCCGGCCGGCGTGAACGGGCTGAGGTTGCCGTCCTTGAAGGCGCTGTAACCGATGGCGCAGAACGCGACCAGGATGGCGAGCTTCACCGCGGCCATGGCGGCGGTGGCCCGGGCGCTCTCGCGCACCCCGCGCACGAGCAGGAGACAGGCCATCGCGATGACGATCACGGCGGGCAGGTTGACGACACCGCCGTCGCCCGGTCCGGCGGAGAGCGCGGCGGGCAGCTGGTGGCCGAGGAGACTGTCGAGCAGCTCGTTGACGTACTGGCTCCAGCCGACGGCGACGGCCGAGATGGAGATGCCGTATTCGAGCAGCAGACACCAGCCGACCAGGAAGGCGGCGGTCTCGCCGAGGCCGGCGTAGGCGAAGGAGTACGACGATCCGGAGACCGGGATCGCACCGCCCAGCTCGGCGAACGAGAACGCGGTGAACACGCAGGTGATCGCGGCGAGGACGAAGGAGACCACGACGGCCGGGCCGGCCTGGGCCACCGAGTCGGAGAGCCCGACGAAGATGCCGGTGCCGACGACCGCGCCGACGCCGAAGCAGATGAGCTGGAAGAGGCCCATGGTGCGCTTGAGGCCGTGGCCCGCGCGGTCGGCGCCGGATTCGGCGACGAGGAGGGCAGGGGACTTGATGCGGAACTTTGTCGCGGGAGCGGGCATGCGGGGTGGTGCTCGTTTCTGGTGGTGCGGGTGCGACGGGGATGGGTCGCGTGGCGGCCCCGGAAGGGGTGGTTCCGGGCCGCCGGTCAGAATAGGCCAGATCGGCGGGGGGTCGGGATCGGCCGGGCTGGAGTCGGGATCGGCCGGGGACCAGCCGGGATCGAGATCGACTGAGGGATGACCGGGTCTATCGGGCGAGCGTCGCGACCAGGATCGCCTTGATCGTGTGCAGCCGGTTCTCGGCCTCGTCGAAGACGACGGAGTGGGCCGACTCGAAGACCTCGTCGGTCACTTCGAGGGACTCCAGGCCGTGCGCCTCGTGGATGTCGCGGCCGACCTTCGTGCCCAGGTCGTGGAACGCGGGCAGGCAGTGCAGGAACTTCACGTCCGGGTTGCCGGTGGCGCGCAGGACGTCCATGGTCACCGCGTACGGGGCGAGGGCCGCGATCCGCTCGTCCCAGACGTCCTTGGGCTCGCCCATCGAGACCCAGACGTCGGTGGCGACGAAGTCGGCGCCCAGCACACCCTCGGCGATGTCCTCGGTGAGGGTGATGCGGGCGCCGCTGGTCCCGGCGAGCGCGCGGGCCCGGTCGACGATCTCCTGGGCGGGCCAGTACGACTTCGGCGCGACGATGCGCACGTCCATGCCGAGCAGCGCGCCGGTGACCAGATAGGAGTTGCCCATGTTGAAGCGGGCGTCGCCGAGGTAGGCGAAGGCGAGCTCGCTGAGGGGCTTGTCACTGTGCTCGGTCATCGTCAGCACGTCGGCGAGCATCTGGGTGGGGTGCCAGTCGTCGGTGAGACCGTTGTAGACGGGGACTCCGGCGTACGCGGCGAGCTCTTCGGCGGCGGCCTGACTGTCGCCGCGGAACTCGATCGCGTCGAACATCCGGCCGAGGACGCGCGCGGTGTCCCGTACGGACTCCTTGTGTCCGATCTGTGAGCCGGAGGGGTCGAGGTACGTCGTCGAGGCGCCCTGGTCGGCGGCCGCGACCTCGAACGCGCAGCGGGTGCGCGTCGAGGTCTTCTCGAAGATCAGCGCGATGTTCCTGCCCCGCAGGTACCGTGTCTCGGCCCCGGCCTTCTTGGCGGCCTTCAGCTCGGCGGCCAGCTCGATCAGACCGCGGAACTCGTCCCCGGTGAAGTCCAACTCCTTGAGGAAGTGGCGGCCGGCGAGGGCGGTCGGGACTGTCGCCATGGGGGCGCTCCAACGGGGGGTACGGGGTGCAGGGGCAGAGACGCCTGGAATTCTATACGACGTTCAGCATTTCTATACACGCACCCCTCCCCCGCCCGCCCCCCGCCCCGCCGCACAAGGCCCCCCGCCCCGCCGGACGGACAGCCGCCCGGCACGCCCAGCCGACACAAAGCGGCCGTCCAGCCGACCGAACGACCGACCGCCCGCCCCGCCGCACCAGGCACCAGGCACCAGGCACCAGGCACCCACGATGCACGCCAGCCGACACAAAGCGGCTGTCTAGTCGGCCGAATGGCCGACTAGACAGCGTCCCGTTCCACCGGGCAGCTCATGCAGCGCGGCCCGCCCCTGCCCCGGCCCAGTTCGCTGCCCGGGATCTCGATCACCTCGATGCCCTGTTTGCGCAGATGCGTGTTGGTGGTGGCGTTGCGCTCGTAGGCGACGACGACACCCGGCTCGACGGCGAGGACGTTGCAGCCGTCGTCCCATTGCTCGCGTTCGGCCGCGTGCACGTCCTGGGTGGCGGTCAGGACGCGGATCTCGCTCAGCCCGAGGGCGGCGGCGATCGCGCGGTGCATGTGCTCCGGCGGGTGGTCGGTGACCTTCAGCTCCTTGTCGCCGACGCCCGGTTCGATGGTGTACGAGCGGAGCATGCCGAGCCCGGCGTACTGGGTGAAGGTGTCGCCGCCGACCATCGTCATGACGGTGTCGAGATGCATGAAGGCGCGCCGCTTCGGCATGTCCAGGGCCACGATCGTGCGGGCGGAGCCGGCCGCGAACAGCTTGTGCGCGAGCATCTCCACGGCCTGGGGCGTGGTGCGCTCACTCATGCCGATGAGGACGGCGCCGCTGCCGATGACGAGGACGTCCCCGCCCTCGATGGTGGAGGGGTAGTCGGCCTGCCCCTCGGACCAGACGTGGAACGGCTCGTCGCGGAAGAGCGGGTGGTGCCGGTAGATCGCCTCGAAGTGGACGGTCTCGCGCTGCCGCGCCGGCCAGCGCATGGCGTTGATGGCCACACCGTCGTAGATCCAGGCGGAGGTGTCCCGGGTGAAGAGGTGGTTGGGCAGGGGCCCGAGGAGGAAGTCGTCGAGTTCCATCGCGTGGAAGCGCACGGAGGTCGGCTCCTCGTGCGCCTCCAGGAACTCGCGCTTGGTCATTCCGCCGACGAGGGCCTCGGCCAGTTCGTCCGCGGGCAGGGTCTCGTAGGCGGCGCGCAGGTGGTCGGTCGCGAGCGGGCCGTACTCCTTCTCGTCGAAGACGCGGTCCAGGACCAGCGCCCGGGCCCCCGGGATCGCCAGGGTCTCGGTCAGCAGGTCGCCGAAGAGGTGGACGACGACCCCGCGGTCGCGCAGCACGTCCGCGAACCCGTCGTGCTCGGCGCGCGCCCGGCGCACCCACAGCACGTCGTCGAAGAGAAGGGCGTCCTTGTTGCTGGGGGTGAGCCTTTTGAGCTCCAGGTCCGGCCGGTGCAGGATGACGCGGCGCAGCCGCCCGGTCTCGGAGTCGACGTGGAATCCCATGCCTCCATCCTGACCATCGAGGGGCGCGTTGACCCGTCGCTCGCACATTTACCCGCCCCCTCTCCTTCTCTCGCGCCTCGTCTCACCCGGTTTCCCGAACCCCTTTCGTCCCCTTGACGATAAGCAGGTCTCCCTATTATCGTCGCAGTGACGAGAAAAATGGGGATGGGGAGCAGAGATGGCCGACATCACGCGGCGCCTGGGCTGGCGCCACCTGCGCGGCGCGCCGACGGCGCACATCCGGCACCACCGCTCGGGGCAGACCGTGCACGACGGGCCCGGACTCAGCTTCTGGTTCCGCCCGTTGAGCGCCGCGCTGTCCGAGATCCCGGTGGACGACCGGGAACTGGCCATGACGTTCCACGCCCGCACCTCCGACTTCCAGGACGTGTCGGTGCAGGCCACGGTCACCTACCGGATCGGTGACCCGGCCGTCGCCGCCGCCCGCCTGGACTTCTCGATCGACCCGGACACGGGCGTGTGGCGGGGCGCGCCGCTGGAACAGCTGGGGACGCTGCTCACCGAGACGGCCCAGCAGCACGCGCTGGACGTGCTGGCCCGCACCTCGCTGTCGTCGGCGCTGGTGGACGGGGTGGCGGCGGTACGCGAACGGATCGCGGCGGGCCTCGGCGCGGAGCCGCGGCTGCCGGCCACCGGCATCGAGGTGGTGGCCGTCCGGGTGATGGCCCTGCGCCCGGAGCCGGAGGTCGAGCGGGCGCTGCGCACCCCGGCCCGTGAACAGATCCAGCAGGAGGCCGACCGGGCGACCTACGAGCGACGGGCCGTCGCGGTCGAACGGGAACGCGCCATCGCCGAGAACGAGCTCGCCAGCCAGATCGAACTCGCCCGGAGAGAAGAGCAGTTGGTCGACCAGCGCGGGACGAACGCCCGGCGCGAGGCGGAGGAGCACGCGGCGGCCGACGCGGTACGGGCAGGGGCGGAGGCCGCCCGGGCGGTACGGCTGGCGGAGGCCGAGGCGACCCGGACGGTCAAGCTGGCGGAGGCGGAGGCGGCCCGTTCCGTACGGCTCGCCCGCGCCGAGGCCGAGGGCGCGCGCGAGGTCGGCGAGGCGCGGGCGCAGGCTCAGGCGGCCTGGCTGCGGGTGCACGCCGACGTGGACGTCGCCACGCTGCACGCGCTCACCGGGACGCGGCTGGCCGAGAACCTGCCGCGCATCGACAGCGTGACGGTGTCGCCGGACGTGCTGACGGGGCTGCTGGCCCGGCTGGGTTCGCAGGAGCGGGCGTGAGCCTCGCACCGCGCGCCGTGCTCGTCCACCGCACCACGGAGTACGAGGAACTGGTGGCCCGGCACGGCACGCACGGCCAGGCCGCCTTCTTCCTCGCCTCCCGGGGCCGCGACCTCGAGGAGGTCGCCGAGCGGCACCGCAGGACCCGGCGGGCCCTGGCCGAGGTCGCCTCGGCGGTACCGCTGACCTGGCGTCAGACCCGGGTGGAACGCGGCGACCTGGACCGCTTCCTGTTCGGCCCCGAGGACGTCGTCGTGGTGGTCGGACAGGACGGGCTGGTGGCGAACGTGGCCAAGTACCTCGCGGGGCAGCCGGTGCTGGGCATCGACACCGACCCCGGGCGCAATCCCGGCGTGCTGGTACGGCACCGGGCGCGGGACGCGGCCACGCTGCTGGCGGCCGCCCTCGCCCGGGACACCGGCACCGAGGAACTCACCATGGTCGAGGCCGTCGCGGACGACACGCAGCGCCTGGTGGCCCTGAACGAGATCTACCTGGGCGCCCCCGGTCACCAGACCGCCCGCTACCGCCTGGGCCTCGACGACGACGGGGGTGTCGTCGAGGCCCAGGCCTCCTCCGGCGTGCTCGTCGGGACGGGAACGGGGGCGACCGGATGGCTCCGCTCGGTGTGGCAGCAGCGCGGCGCGGACCTGCGCCTGCCCGGCCCCACCGAGGAACGGCTCCTGTGGTTCGTCCGCGAGGCGTGGCCCTCACCGGCCACCGGAACGTCGTTGGTCGCGGGCGAACTCACGGCCGACGGCCGGCTGCGCGTCACCGTCGAGTCCGAACGCCTGATCGCCTTCGGCGACGGAATGGAGTCGGACGCGGTGCAACTGACGTGGGGGCAGTCGGTGCGGGTGGGGGTGTGCGGGGAGCGGCTGCGGTTGGTGGGGTAGCGGCCGGCTGGGCGTGGGCCTGGAGGCGGCGGACCCGGGAGGCCTGGGGCCGAAAGCCCGGGGCGGCGGGGGCGCCTTCGTCCGCTGGGCTACGGCTGCGTCGCCGGACCCTGTTCACCAACCGGCGGGGGCCACCTGCCGGGCAATGTCTGCAGCAGTTCCGGTCGAGCCAACATTCGGCGGGTCGTGCCGCCCGGGGTGAGGGCGGCCCGGGCGACTATCCAGCCCGCCAGGGCGTGCGGTTCCGCCGGGGCGGCGGCGAGGACGTCGGCGTACTGGGCCAGGGCGGCTGCCGGATCGCCGGCGGCGAGGTGCTCGTCGGCGGTGAGAGGGGCGGCCGGGCGGGTGGCGAAGGCGTGGGTGCTGAGGTCGGGCCAGGGAGTGCGGTCGGGGCGGAACCGGGGGGCGGCGTCCGGCACGGTCGCATTGGACGGTGCGGGTGGGGCGACGTTGCGCAGCCGCCACTCCGTGCGGTGCAGGGTGGCGGCGGTGCGGGCACGGGTGAGGGCCGACGCGGGGACAGGTTCGCGCAGCCAGGTGTCCAGCGTGCTGGCGAGACCCGAGACGAGGGCGTGGCCCTGGCCGGTGAGGCGGCCGCAGGTCAGCAGGGTGCGCGCCACCAGGCGGCACTGCAGACGGCGCAGCGCGAAGTGATAGCCGGCCTGCTCAGCGGCCTCGGAGTGCGCCGCGTGGACCATGCGATCTCGCCAGAAACCCGCAACACCGGTGAACGCGTAAGCGCCGTGCAGGAGTCCGGTGAGATGGCGCGGATCAGCCCGCCAAGGGGCGTAGTAGCGCTCCGCGCGGTCGTCCTCGATGAGAGGGAAGAGGTGGAGGAGGGAGGCCAGTTTGCTGTGCTGGAACTCGTGGACGAGCGTCTCGGCGAGGGCGAGCGCGGAGCTGGGACGGGCGATCACCATCGCGCCGAAGGAGTCGCCACTGGACGCCGACATCCGGACCGTCGCCGGGGCGGGTGGCAGGACTGAGGTGCGACCCCACGGCACCACGGACCGTATCGCCGCCGGATCCAGCCGCCCGGGACCGGTCCCGCCCGGCACGCCGAGCACCGCGACAGCCTCGTCGAACAGCCGCTGCCACGCCTCGGCCTCGGCGCCGTCCAGCCGGGCGGGTGCCACGGGGTCGTCGAGGTCGCGGTAGGGGTCCAGGTCGTCGAGGGTTATCGCGACGGCTCCCGCGGGGCCGACGTGGGTGAGGCTGCGCAGCGGCAGCCACCCGGACGAGTCGTCAGGACCGGCCTCCGGCAGGGGCCACCGGGACAGCGTCTGCCTGTCGCCGACGGCCGCGGCGACCGGCGCCGCTCCCCTGCCGCGCGGCGCTGCCATGGCCAGACGGAGCGTCAAGGTCGCCGGCCTGCCGCAGCGTCCGGGGCCGGTGAGGGCCAGCTCCCCGCTGCTCGTGCGGGCCCGGCCGACCGCCAGCCCCGGTGCCGTGTCCGGAAGCCGGGCCGTGCCCAGGCCGGGGAGATACAGGTCGCCGCCGGTGAGGGGCACCCGCAGGACCGTCTCCGTCCCAGCGCGGAGACAGGCGGCGATCGCCAAGGCGCCCAGGTGGCCCGCTTCCGCCCACACGGGCGGACCCGTAGCGGCGCCGTGCACCCGGCGCAGCATATGGGCGATCCAGCCACCGGTCGCCGGGGCGAGCAGCAGCCGCTCGACCGCGCCGGGGGCCCGCTCGGCGGCGTTCTTGAGAGCGCTCCACGCCTCGGCGGGCGGGCTCAGCGGTGTGGGCAGCTCGTCCAGGCGGTCCAGCAGCGCGCGCAGGAGCAGGAGCCGGCGAGCCCGCTCCCCGCGTTCGAGGAACGCGACGGCCTCCGCCGAGCCTCCTCCGGCAGCCAGGTCGGCGAAGAGCCGATCAGGCATGCGGAGCGGAGTGAGGCGCGGCTCGCTGGACATGGCGGGGACCTCCGGGTCACGGGTGCGGGCGTACGGGGCTCCCGACGAGCCCTCGGGGACCTCGTCCGGACCGTGCCGTCGGGGCGGGGTCTATTCGGCCCGGGCGGTCCCCTCGCTGCCACCCCTGATGCTGCCGCGTGGACGCAGTACCTCTTCGAGGAGGCGGGTGGGGGGACCGGACGGAACGAGATCGTCCAGGGCAGTCAAAGTCAGCCTCGTGAGATCGGCCAGATCCGACTCCCAGCCGTTGGTACCCACAGCGGCGGCCGGTTCATTGACAGCGACTTCGGCGTGGTGCGGAGCGGGCGGCTGGTCCAAGACGTTCCCCCTTCTCACACGGTGGCACGCGATGCCCCGTGTCCCTTTCCATCATGGCCATTCCTGCCCAGGTCGAAAACCGTACGATCGCGCCACTCGATCATTTCTGATCGCGCGGCCGTCTCCCCGTGGCTTCGAACTCCCGCAGGGCCTGCGCGAGTTCCTGCCCGAGGTCGGGATCGTCGTCCACCGAAACCACGGCGTCGAACAGCTCCCACAGCGCCTCCGGACGGCGCCGGGCGAGCCCGGTGAGGATGTTGGCGATGTCCGTGCGGGCCTTGGTGTGGCGGGCCAGCATGCCGACGTCACGAGGGGCCAGTGCGCCGACCACCGTCTGCCGTTCGGCGGGGTCGCCCATCAGCGGATACGCGAGCAGGGCCTCCACGGCCCGCTGCAACGGCGAAGCCTGACGCGGTGCGGCCGGCTGTCCCGCGGGCGGAAGGACCTCGGTGCGTTCGGGGCTCTGCAGGCGGATCTCGGGATGCTGCAGAGTACGGCCCGCGTCCCTGAGGGCCGCGATGCGTGTTCGCACGGCGGGAAACAGTTCCTCCGGATCGGGCAGTTCAGGCAGTACGGCGGCACGGTCCGAGAGGAGACCCAGCAGGACGTCGGAGAAGAGACCCGTGCCGCGTGCGGGATCGTTGGCGGCGGCCCGGCCCCGGCCGGCAGCACGCAGCACGGTCTGCTGGTGGGCGAGGTTGGGCCGCCCCACGGGCAGGGCGTCCGGCGGCAGCGGCTCCCGGAAGCCGAGGACCTCCTCAAAGGTCTCGCAGGCGTCCACGATCCACAGCTGCCGGGTGAGGGCGGGCACGGCGTCGCCGGCGTACCGGGCGAGCGCAGAGTCCAGGTCGATGCTCAGCTTGTCGGCGGTGGTGGCATCCTCGCAGAACAGACGCAGCCGGCCGTCCCGGTCGAGGACGCCGTGGCCGCCCCACCACACCCACAGGATCTCGCCCTGTGCCGTGGGCAGTTCGCGGACGAGCGCGCGGCGCAGCGTGGCCTGGTCGGCGGGCGCGTAAGGGACGTCCGGGGTGTAGGGCGCCAAGGGGGCGAGGTGAAGACGGAGCCGGTCGTCCGACACACCGCTGTCGCGCAGCATCCGGTGGAAGCGCACGGCGTCCCGGGCCGGTCCCGGCAGGTCCCAGGCGGGGCCGGCGTCGTAGGCCTCGACGCCGACGATCAGGGCGTGCACACGGGCCGGGTCGACGCGGGCCGGAAGCGGCTCCGGACCCTTCACGGCAGCCGGTCCACAATGTGCCGGTAAACCGCCGGATTGGTCCAGTAGGCGCTGTGCGCGGCCGGGAACGGCTGGCGGTTGTCGACGGCCACGTCCGTGACGCGGCCCAGGAACAGGCCCGCGCCAAGGTAGCCGAGCAGGTCACGGGGGTCGTACACATTCAGCCAGTCGGGAACGTGTGGCGGCAGGAGCGCAGGGTGTTCGAGGGAGGGCAGGGAGCCCGACTCGTACAGGAATGGCCCTTGGGAGCCGACGGTCACCAGCAGCCGGACCTGGGGCAGCGGGGCGGACACCAGGGTGTCAAGGGCGATGATGCCGCCCAGGCTGTGCCCGACGAGCGCGACGGGCGGCTCCAGGCCCGCGACGATGCCGCGCAGGTCGGCGCGGACGGCCGCGCCGCGGCTGAGGTAGCGCAGGATGTCCCCGGCAGCAGGGTGGGCGGACTCGGTGAGAGCGCGGCGGCGGCGTATGACGGCACGGGAGGCGGCCGAACCCGCGGCGCGCAGCAGCAGGGAGCGCAGCCCGCGCTCCGTGCCCCGGCCCGATGCGCCGAGGGCTTCGGCGAGCTGCTCGGTGACGGCGTCCCGGGTGTCTCCGTCCGGCATGAGCGGGGCGTCCGCAGCGAGGGCGTCGGCGATCAGACGGGCGGTCAGGCTGCGGGCGGCGACGGCCGCGAGGTCGTCCGCGTCCAGGACGCCGGCGGCGAGGCCGAGCAGCGGATGGGCGGCCAGGTCGGTGGCGGCGCGAGCCAGCCCTGGGCCCAGGTCCGCAGCGGGTGTCTCGCCCCGGGCGGCGAGAGCGGCGAGCTGTGCCTGGAGCTTCTGCTGCGGCGGCACGAAGCCGGGCGGCCGCTCGGTCATCGATTCCGCGCGGGCGGCCGCGAGGGCGAGTTCGGCGTACGGGTCGGCATACAGGGCGGCCCAGGCGGCGGTCGTGTCGTCGTCGGTGCCCGGTGCCGCCGGGGTCTCGGCCAGGCCGCGGGAGGTGCCCGTCTCCGGGGGCAGGCTGGCTCCCCCAGCAGCGAGCGTGGCGCCGTGCGTGCCGCCCCAGTAATAGGGCACGATGCGAAGTCCGTCACGCAGCGTGGTCAGTCCGGACGCCACGCGCCCCGCCAGCGCAGAGAAGCCCGGTTCCCGAACCCCGGTCCCATGGATGAAGACGACCGCCGTCATATGCCCCCCGTGACACTGGTGCCGCGCCTTGTACGACTGTCGTTGCGACGTCAAGTTACCAGTATCGTAAGAAAGTTGTGGTCGAGCAAAGGTGCGAGACCACCCGTGGCCGGACGACCGGCCCCCGTCAACCGGACAACAGGGGGACACCGTGAGCCCTGATGCAATGGTCATGCATTTCGTGGGCGCCTCAGCCCTGATCCTGGTGGTCGCGCACGCTGCGGGTCATCTGGCCCGGCGGCTGAAACAGCCCTATATCGTGGGACAGTTGATGGCGGGCATAGCGCTCGGCCCCTCACTCCTGGGCGCGGTGGCACCCGGCGCCTACGAGGCGCTCTTCCCTACGGGGATCGGCCCGGCGATGACCGGTTTCGCCCAGTTCGCCCTGGTGGTGTTCCTGTTCGCGGTGGGCTACGAGCTCGATCTGAAGGTCCTGGGCGACCGGGCTCGTTCGGCGGTGACCGTGGCGGCGGCGGCGTTCGCCGTCCCGATGGCCGTGGGCTGCGGCTGTGCGCTGCTGTTCCAGGACCAGTTGCGGCACTTGGACATGCCGCGGCATCTTTCCACCCCCATGGTGGTGTTCGCCGGTGTCGCGCTGTCGATCACGGCGGTCCCGGTACTGACGGCGATAGTCCGGGAGAACGACCTGTCCCGCTCGGTGCCCGGCGTGGTAGCGGTGTCCGCGGCCGGTCTGCTCGACGTGATCGGCTGGACGGTGCTGGCCGGAACGCTGTTGGAGAGCGGTGGTGAGCAGTCGCTGAGCTGGCGGTGGCGGGCGCTGCTTGCGATCGCCTTCATCACGCTCATGCTCGTGGCGGCGCGGCCGCTGCTGCGCAGGCTGCTGTGGGGCACACGGATGGAACCCTCACTCCGGTTCGCGCTGCTCATCGGCTTCGCACTCGGTTCGGCCTGGGTGACGCACTTCCTCGGCCTGCACGTGATCTTCGGCGCGCTGCTCGCGGGTGCGGTGGTGCCGCGGGAGAAGGGCGGAACCCTCGATCCGGACCTGGTACGGCCTCTGCACGACGTCGGCTCCCTGCTGCTGCCCTTCTTCTTCGTCGTCTCGGGCCAATCCGTCGCGTTCGACAGCATGGAGGCCACGGGGTGGGTCGCCCTGCTGCTGGTGACGGTGCTGGCGGTCGCGACGAAGATCGGCAGCAGTGCGGTGGGGGCGCGGCTGAGCGGCCTGGAGCGGAACGACGCATGGACGGTCGGCATCCTGATGAGCACTCGCGGCCTCACCGAGCTGATCGCCCTCAACGCGGGGTACCAGGCACACCTGCTGAGCAAACCCCTCTATACGGTCCTGGTCTTCATGGCTCTGGCCACCACGCTCCTCACCCAGCCGTTCCTCCTGCTGGTCCAGCGACGGTCACGCCCCGGCACCGTCTCGCCGTCCCGGGACACCGAAGCCCCCCTGGTACTCCGGCACCCGCAGGACGAGGGCGGCACCGCCGCGCAGCCGGCGGCGGACGTCGGGTGACGTAGGACCGCGGCAGGAGCCACGCCCGAGCCGGGCGTGGCTCCTCGGGCACTACAGCGGCATCGGGGCCATGTCGCACTCGATGCGCCGACGCTGGCGGGCGGCCAGGAGCCAGGGGTGGTCGGCGCGGACCACCTGGGTGAAGCCGTCCACCGCCTTGCGTTGCAGCTCGTCCGCCTCGATCCCACGGCCCAGGCCGCGCAGGTCGAGGGAGAGGTTCGCGGTGCAGGACAGGGTCAGTGGATGCTGCTCGCCCGCGACCTCGGTGAGCACCCGCAGGTTGGCCTGGTCGATCTCGTGCGCCCGCTCGAAGTCCAGGCGGGCGTAAGCCGTGTTGGCCTGGCCGATCACGACGGTCAGCGCGGTGATGTGGCGCGGGCCCAGCGTGCCGGTCAACCGGCGGACCGCATCGTCCTCCAGTTCCTGCGCGGTGTCGAGGGCGCCGAGCGCGCGCAGGTTGGCGGCCAGATTGGCCTTGGTCAGCAGGGTATACGCGTGGTTCTCGCCGAGGCGCTGCACGAATCGCCGCAGGGTCGCCTCCGCAAGCTCGCGGGCCCCCTCGAGGTCTCCGGCCAGGCGCATGTCGACGGACACGTTGGCCGCCGTGGCAACGGAGTCGAAATGGTCGAGGCCGTAGCGGGCGACGAAGCGCCGCAGCGTCTCCTCGGAGAGCTTGGCGGCCTCGGAGAGTGCCCCGTCACGGCGCCGGCACACCGCGAGGTTGCGGGCGATGCGCAGGGTGAGCGGGTGCTCCTCACCCAGCGCGCTGCGCGCCCGGCGGTAAGCGTCCTCCTGGAAGTCACGGGCGTTGGGGTAGTCGCCGCTCTCCCGCATGTCGATGGCGAGGGCGTTGAGGGTGTTGAGGGTGAAAAAGCTGGCGGGGCCGAACAACAGCTCGCGTTGCCGGGCGTTCTCCTGGTCCAGCGGCAGCGCCTCCTTGAACTGCCCGCACAGCCGCAGGTCGACGCCCAGGGCGTGGGTGGCACGCAACGTCATGGGGTCGTCGGAGCCGAACAGCGACCGGGCCAGCTCGGCGGCCTCCCGGGTCAGGTCACGGGCCTCCTCGAACCGGCCCTGATAGCCGCGGGCGTCGGCCATCTCGCACAGAGAGTCGATCAGGTCCTCGGGGTCGACCTCGATCCGCCGGGAGACGTCCAGGGCCTTCTCGGTGAGCGGGATGGACTCCGGGACCTGCCCGATCTGGCGCAGCAGGAACCCCAGGCTCTTCGTCATCCGGATGACATGGAGGTTCTCCTCGCCGGAGGCAGCTAGCCAGGCGCTCCAGGCCTGCCGGGCAAAGTCCGCGGCACCTTCGTGGTCGCCCCAGTAGTAGAGGAACCACACGGTATCGAAGACCAGTTCGCGCACATAGGTGTCGGTGCTGGTCACGGCCTGCGAGGTGAGTACATGAGGCAGCAACGCCTGGTAGGCGCGCCACTCCAGCGAGGACCCGGAGGGGCCCGGCTTGGCCGCCGACAGCAATTGGTGTGCCGCGTCCCGCATGCGCTCCCGCTCCCCCGGTCCCAGCTTGGCCAGGAGCACGGTCTGGAGCAGACGGTGCATCTGCAGGGTGTCGGAACGCGGGTCCACCCTGATCAGGGAGAACTGGCTCAGGTCGCGGACAGCACGGTTCAGTTTGATCGACTCGCGCAACAGCGGATCGACCTCGGGCGTGACGTTGACGCCCCGGCTGCCCCGCAGCATGGACCGTGGGATGGGCTCAGGCGCCATGCTGGCGCAGATGTCCAGCAACTGCCGGGCGCCCGGGTTGTTCTGCTGGATCCGCTCCAGTGAGATGTCCCAGGCGGCGGCGACGGAGACCGGGTAGTCGACGTTCGGCTCGAGGTCGAGGATTTCCGGGCTTCGCTCGGTGAGCAGCTCGAGGTACTCGTCGACGAGCATGCCCGTGACGGCGTGCCAGGCGCCCGCCTGCTCCACCGCGAGCGGCAGGTCACCGAGTGCCTCGGCGAGCCGGTCGGCGTCCTCGGTCGTCAGATCGGGTGAGCGCTTCTGGAGCAGCTCGATGGACTCCTCACGGTCGAAGACGTTCACCGGCAGCGGGGTGGCGACCCGCTCCCAGGCGCGGTTCCGAGAGGTGACCATGACCTTCCCCGGCCCGTTGGTGGGGAAGTAGCTGCGTACCGCCTCGACGTCCTCGGCGTTGTCGAAGACGAGCAACCAGTTGTCGTACGGCGCTCCGGAGCGCAAGGCGTCGAGGACGGCGGGCACGGCCGTGTTGGCGGCGGGCGCGCCCAGGCTGTCCTGACCGGCCGGGGCGACGCCCAGCTGGGCGGCCAGCTGGGCCAGGGCGGCCAGGATGAGACTCTCCCGTTCAGCGGGGATCCAGCAGATCACCTTGAAATCACGCTGGTGGGTGTAGATGTACTCCAGGGCCAGCTGGGACTTGCCGACACCGCCGAGTCCGTGCAGGGCATGCGGCAGCACGGCCGCCGTGTCCTGAGATCCGAGCTGCTCCTCCACGGCCCTCAGCAACGTCTGGCGGCCGACGAACGACGTGTTCCTTAGGGGAACGTTCACCAGAAGGGCCGGCGTTGCGGTCGTGGTGCTCTGCATGAGCGGCTCAGCCTCCGGGGCTTCGTGTTGGATCTCGTCGGTTGCCAGGCTCGGCACGGGTTCTCCAGGTTTGTCGGGGACGTTCGACGGTGGGAGGCTTTCCCCTCCGCTGGGCGCGTCCCCGTTGTTCACCCCACCGGGCGTACCGGCGGGGAAACCCGCCGCCACCCGTTCGGGCCTGCGCGGCACCTGGGGAGTCGGCCCGGAGATATTCGGTTCGATGCGCTTGGCGCGTTCGGAGTACGGCCCCGAAAGCGCGCGCATCACGGCAAGTTCGCTGCGTGCCCAGCCGCGCTCGGCCGGGTCGGGCAGCGTGGCGCCCATCGGGTCGCGCAGGGCGGCGCGCAGCGCGACTCCCCGCTCGCCCGCAGCAGGCAGTTCACCCACCAGGCTGACAGTGCGAGCGAGTTGACTGCGAGTGGTGGTGGCGAGCAGCGCCTCGCGCACGCCGTCGGCAAATTCGGGTCGGCCCTCGCCTCCGCTGTCCCAGTCGATCAGGCCGCCCATGAGGATCTCGGCGAGGTGGTCGGGGCCGGTCTCCGGCATGGTGCGCCGCCGCAGTTGTTCCACGAGGTCGAACTCGAACGGGACGGCGGCGAGCTGGGTGGCGAGGCGGCGGGCGGCCGGGGTGGCGAGGGTGAAGAAGCGGCGTACGGCGGCGGTGGCGGCGCGCGGGAAGCGCGGGGCGCGCAAGCCGGGCGCGGGCGCACCCTTGGTGAGGGTGCCGGCAAGGACGACGGGCAGCGCACGCCGTACTCCGCGTTCGCCGGTGACGAGGTCGGCCCAGGCGGCGAGGGAGCCTGGCTTCAGGGACAGCACGGGCACCACGACGGCGCCGTCGTCGGTGTCGGGCAGCGGCCGCAGGGGGTCGGGACCGCCGGGCGGGGCCCAGTGTCCCAGGCCGTCGTTCGGAGCGCCGAAACCGCCGGCCTCCAGGACCGCCTGGTAGGGGTACAGCGAGGATCGGTGGCGCAGGTGGGGCGGGAGCAGGTGGACGAGAGCGGTAGGACCGGCGTGGGCAAGCCGTCCTAGCAGTTCGTCGGCGGCGGGAGCGGCCCAGCCGTGGGCGAGTCCGTCTGTGACGACCAGGAAGACACGGCCGCCGCGCCCGTCGAGCAGCTCGGCGGGGTCCGCGGCAACCTGTCCGGTGCCGCGGCGCAGGGTCGCCCGGCCGGTGCGGGGGACGTTGACCGCGACGGTGCGCACGCCGCGGAAGGCACCGCTGTGCTCGGCGGCCTGGGCAAGGCGGGCGGCGGTGTCCTCCCAGATCCGCATGGTGGGAGCGTCGTCGGTGAGCAGCACCAGATCGAAGGCGGAGGTGCGGGCGGGACGTAGGAAGGGCATCCATAGGCCGTCCGCGACGCCCTGCTCGGCGGTGGCCTCCTCGTCGAGTTCCAGGATGTCGCGGGACGGGATGCGGCGGGCGAGCTGGTGCAGGGCACGCGCGAGCAGGGCGGTACGGCGGCCGGGCCCGGGCCGCTCCGGTTCGGCGGCGGGCAGCAGCGGCGGCCCGACGTGCAGCCTGAGCCGGCCCTCGGGGTCGGGTAACAGCCGGGGCGCCGGGGCCGGTGGCACTGCGGGGGTGCGCGGTCCGGGCCGGGTGGTGTGCGTCTCGGGCGTCTCCGACGGGAACTGCACACCGGGCGGGCGCGGGTCGTCGAGCGGGGCAGGAGTGCGTACGCCCCCGGCGCTCGCGGGCGCGTCCGGCTGCCGTACGTCCTCGGTGTCCTGGATGTTCTCGGCACCCTCGGGCGCCTCGAGGCGCACGGGCCGCGGTCGGGCACGTCCGCCTCCGGGGCCCTGGGACGGGGCCTGCCGCCGGTCGCTCTGCGGGCCACCGTGGCGGGCCCAGTAGGCGGCCAACCAGACCGCGTCGGCGACCTCCTGCCAGCGGGGGCCGGCCTGTTCCCCGGAGAACTCCCGCGCACGGAAGTGGGCATCGGAGTCGGGGGCGACCGAAAGGCCCTCGGCAGGCTGCAGCGGGGCTGCGTGCTCGCTCGCGTACAGGGCGGACGCAGCGAACGCCGAAGGAGGCGACGACCCCGATACGGGATCCCCGTCGCCGAGTCCGGATGCGTGCTCCCGGGGGAAGCCGGTCATTCAGCGGCCCTTCGCGAGGTCGCGGAGGAGCATTTCCACGAGCTTACGCCCGTCACCGTCGGCCTGGAAACCACCCACGGTAGTCATCTGGACAGCGTTGAGTAGCTGATCGAGGGAGTGGGTGCCGCCGGCCTGGACGCGTTGCACGAACAGGTCCACCAGGTCTTCCGTGCCCTGCGGCCGGGCGCCGAGGTGCCCCTCCACCATGGCCAGAAGCTGCTCCCGGGTGGGGGTACGCATCTCCAGCGGCAGGCAGCGCCGCCGGAAGGCCGCGGGAAATTCGCGTTCCCCGTTACTGGTGATCACCACGACCGGGAACTCCCGGCACTCGATCCGGCCGCCCTGGACGAAGGCACGACCCCCGGGGTCGCTGGTGTGGACAAGCGCCTCGTCGGCGGCGTCGCGCACCAGTTCCGGGACGTCATAGGTTCCGTTCTCCAGGACGTGCAACAAGTCGTTCGGCAGGTCGATGTCACTCTTGTCGAGCTCGTCGACAAGAAGCACCCGGGGACGATCGTAGGGCAGCAGCGCGGTACCCAAGGGACCCAGGGTGATGAACTCACCGAGAACTGGGGATAGTTGACGACCCCGCAGAGAAACCGCCGGGTTGACGTCGGCGTCGGCGGCCCCGTCGGTCCCGTTGCGCAGCCCGGCCTGCCAGGCAGCGATGGCCTGGGCGCGCCCCATGGCGTCATGGACGTACAAGCCGTCCCGCAGGGCCGTCCGGCTGACGATGTTCCATTCCAGGACGCGGCCGAGACCCAGTTCCCGCGAGACGAGGTAGGCGAGGGTCGACTTGCCGACGCCCGGCGGGCCGGTGATCAGCAGGGGCCTGCGCAGCAGCAGGGCCGCGTTCACCGTGTCGATCTCGTCGGCGCCGAGCTGGGGGGTGATGACGTGGGGGCCCAGGCGGCGCACCGCGGCCTGCGGGTCGTCCGGCGGCGCGGACTCCGGCGGGCCGCCTCGGAACCGGCGCCAGGGCGGCGGCTCCGGCAGAGGCGGTGGGGCGCCGTCCGGTACGCGGCCGGTGGCGTGGAACACCCGCCAGCCGTTCGGGGCCGTCTGCTCCTGCGCACTCATACCGGTGCCTCCTCGCTGGCGAGATCGCCGGGGTCAGTGGTCTGGATGTCGACGAGCCGAGTTGGATCGTCCCAGAAAAAGCCGATATGTCGACCGAGTAGGAGGTGAGGGCCCCGCGCGTTGAGCTCGGCCTGGCGGCGCAGCCTGTGGATGGCCATCGGGATCTGCGCCGGAACGGGAGCGGCCGCGAACACCGCGGTCACCACTTCGCGCACTTCCTCGACGAAGATCCCTCTGCGGTCCCAGATGGCGAGCCCTATCCCTTCCGCGATGGCGGCCTTGAAGGCCTCCAGGGCGAAATCGCCCACCGGGGCGTCCAGCACCACTGCCGTATGACTTGATTCCCCGGCGAGCTCGGTAAGCCACGTGTCCAGTCGTTCGGCGTCGGTCTCGCTCCAGCCATGCACCGCGACGCCGTGCTGCCGCAGGGTGCGCCAGCGCTCCTGCCACTGGCTGCGGGCCAGTGCGTCCTTGGTGCGCATCCGCTCCAGACTGCGTAGGTGCACCCCGTACTTGAGACCGAGCGGTAATGGACGTCCGTCGCCGATTCTGAACGTCAGACCCGCCACATCGTGGTTGAGGAGTTCATATGGAAGAACGAACTCGACGTACGGCGGTTGCTGTCCGTCGCTCCTCGCCGTGTCGTGCTGATCCGCCCAGAGCCGGGCGCCCTGCCGTAACGCGCTCTCAACGGCCGGTCCGAGTCCGTCCAGAGTGGTGGTGACCGGTTCGCCGGGCTGTGGATCCCAGTGACCGGGTGCGCTGTTGAGCCAGGAGCGGACGACGACCTCGCCGGTTCCGTCGTGGGCGGGCTCGACCGCGACGATGAGGGAGCGTGGAATGTCCGAATCGCCCGCCGCAGTGGTCCGTAATGTGCGGCGCTTGCCCAACTCAAGGAGCACGTCCGCCCGTTGGGCCCAGTCGTCGACCCAGTCGGCCAGGGCCACGCGATGCCCGGGCGCCGAGGCGAGCCGGGCCGCCAGGTCGAGGAGGAGCACCGCCGGCGGCAGGCCGTCCGGCTGGGTGTTCCACTCCAGGACATGGGTGAAGAGCTGGTCGACGGAGAGCCCGGCGGGGAGGTCGAGGCCGTTGAGCTCGTCGACCAAGGCGTCCCGCAGCCGAGCTGTGGGCAGTTCGCCCCGGGCGAGCGCGATCCGAGCGTTCTTCTCGTCGTCCCTCGACAGCGGTCCCGGCGGTGTCCCCGGGCCGGCCTGCGGGGCCGCGGGGGTGATCAGCCGGTCGAGGTCGTCACCGGCCGGGGCTCCTTCGAGAATGCGAACCACGCCGATGAGTACGTGCTCCCCGCCCGCCACGCTCAGCGCCGCGCGGACCACGGCCACCACGTCCTCGCGCAGCCGCACACCGCGCACATCCACCTGGCGGTTGAGCTGATCCCCCAGCACCGCGGCGAACTGCACGCGCCCCTGAGCATCCTCCATGCAGCCCAGCTCGCACAGGGCGTCGGTCAGCTGTGACAGCAGCAGAAGGCCTCGGGTGCGCCCTGAAGCGTCCTCGGGCTCGCCGAACCCCGTGCCTGTCCCCACCGACCTTCCCCCTGAGCCGGTACATCTGCCTGACCGACCAGCGAAGTTAGCACGGCAACCAGCGGTTAACCAGGGACCAATGGGACCGGAATCATGCCGTCCGGCCAGGTTCGTCGGATGAGGGACGAACCTGGCCGGAGCTGATCGACGATCCGTCGTGACGGTGTCTCACAGACGCGGGTCCACCGGCTCCGACTCCAGTGCCAGCACCCCGAACACCGCCTCGTGCACCCGCCACAGCGGCTCGCCCTCCGCCAGCCGGTCCAGGGCTTCCAGGCCGAGCGCGTACTCACGGATCGCGAGGGAGCGCTTGTGGTTCAGGAAGCGCTGCCGCAGCCGGGCCAGGTTGTCGGGACGCGTGTACTCCGGACCGTAGATGATCCGCAGGTACTCGCGGCCCCGGCACTTGATGCCGGGCTGTACCAGACGCCCCTCCGCCGAGCGCACCACCGCGCCCAGCGGCTTGACCACCATGCCCTCGCCGCCCCGGCCCGTCATCTCCAGCCACCAGTCGACGCCGGCCCGCACCGACTCCGGGTCGCCGGTGTCGACGTACAGCCGCCGGGTCGTCCCCAGCAACCCGGTGCCGTCGTGCTCGACGAGCCGGTCGAGCAGCCCGAGCTGTTCGTCGTGGGGCAGTCCGGCAAGGCTGCGGCCCTGGACGGCGAGGATCTGGAACGGCGCCAGGCGCACGCCGTCCAGGCCGTCCGTCGGCCAGCAGTAGCGCCGGTACGCCTGGGTGAACGCGGCCGCGTCGACGGCCCGTTCACTCTGGCGGGCGAGCAGGTCCCGCACCTCCACACCCCGGGCCGCCGCGCCCTCCAGCGCGGCCAGCACGCCCGGGAACACCGCCCCGGAAGCGGCGCCCACCGCCGCGTACTGGCTGCGCAGCAGTCCCTGCGCCTTCAGCGACCACGGCATGAGTTCGGCGTCGAGCAGCAGCCAGTCGGTGTCGAGTTCCGTCCACAGCCCGGCCGCGTCGATCGCCGACCGCAGCCGGCCGAGGACCGCCTCGGTGACCGACGGGTCGTCGAAGAACGGGCGGCCGGTACGGGTGTACAGGGACCCGGTGGGGCCTGCCCCGATACCGAAGCGCCGCTGCGCCGTCCCGGCGTCCCGGCAGACCAGGGCCACCGCCCGCGAGCCCATGTGCTTCTCCTCGCACACGACCCGTTCGACGCCGTCCTCGCGGTACTGCGCGAACGCCTCCACCGGGTGCTCCAGGTAACCCTCCACGCGCGAGGTGGCGGTCGGTGCCATGGTCGGCGGGAGGTAGGGCAGCAGTCGCGGGTCCACCGCGAAGCGGCTCATGACCTCCAGAGCGGCGGCCGCGTTCTCCTCGCGGACCGCCACCCGGCCGGCGTGCCGGGTCTCCACGGCCCGGCGGCCGTACACGTCCGCCAGGTCCAGCGGACGTCCGTCGTGGCCGCCCGGCGCCTCGCTGCGCAGCGGCTTCGTCGGTTCGTACCAGACCTGTTCGGCCGGTACGTCGACCAGTTCCCGCTCCGGCCAGCGCAGCGCGGTGAGCTTGCCGCCGAAGACGGCGCCCGTGTCCAGGCAGATGGTGTTGTTGAGCCAGGTCGCCGCCGGGACGGGGGTGTGGCCGTAGACCACGGCCGCCCGGCCCCGGTAGTCCTCCGCCCACGGGTAGCGCACCGGCAGGCCGAACTCGTCGGTCTCGCCGGTGGTGTCGCCGTACAGCGCGTGCGAGCGGACCCGGCCGGAGGTGCGGCCGTGGTACTTCTCCGGCAGACCGGCGTGGCAGACGACCAGCCGGCCGCCGTCGAGGACGTAGTGGCTGACGAGCCCGTCGATGAACTCCCGTACCTGCTGCCTGAACTCCTCGCTCTCACCCTCCATCTGCTCGATCGTCTCGGCCAGGCCATGGGTGTGCTGGACCTTGCGGCCCTTGAGGTGGCGGCCGTACTTGTTCTCGTGGTTGCCGGGCACGCACAGGGCGTTGCCCGAGCCGACCATGGACATCACCCGGCGCAGCACGCCCGGGCTGTCCGGGCCGCGGTCGACGAGGTCGCCGACGAACACCGCCGTCCGCCCTTCCGGGTGGACACCGTCCTTGTAGCCCAGCCTGGCCAGGAGCGTCTCCAGCTCGGACGCGCAGCCGTGGATGTCGCCGACGATGTCGAACGGGCCGGTGAGATGGGTCAGGTCGTTGAAACGCTTCTCGGTGACGACGGTGGCGTTCTCGACCTCCGCCACGCCGCGCAGCACGTGCACCTTACGGAAGCCCTCGCGCTCCAGGTGCCGCAGCGAGCGGCGCAGCTCGCGGGTGTGGCGCTGGATCACCCGGCGCGGCATGTCCGCCCGGTCGGCACGGGCCGCGTTGCGTTCGGCGCACACCTCCTCCGGCACGTCGAGCACGATGGCGATGGGCAGCACGTCGTACTTCTTGGCGAGGTCGATCAGCTGACGGCGCGAGTCCTGCTGCACGCTGGTGGCGTCGACGACGGTGCGCCGGCCGGCCGCGAGGCGCTTGCCCGCGATGTAGTGCAGGACGTCGAAGGCGTCCCGGGTGGCGCTCTGGTCGTTCTCGTCGTCGGCGACCAGGCCGCGGCAGAAGTCCGAGGAGATGACCTCGGTGGGCTGGAAGTTGCGGCGGGCGAAGGTGGACTTGCCCGATCCGGAAGCGCCGACGAGGACGACGAGGGAGAGGTCGGTGACGGGCAGGGTGCGCCCCTTCTGGATCTCGGTCATGCCGCCTTCGCCTCCTTCTCGTTCATCTCGTTCTTCTCGTTCTTCTCGTTCGTCTCGTCGTTCTTCTTGTACTTCTCGTCCTTCTCGTTCGGCGTCGTCATCCGGAACACCGCCATCTGCGTGGGCGGCCCCACCTCGGGGTCGTCCGGTCCGACCAGCCTGAACTCCACCTCGTAGCCGTACCGTTCGGCCACGGCCATCGCCCAGGCGCGGAACTCCTCGCGCGTCCACTCGAAGCGGTGGTCGCCGTGCCGGACGTGTCCGGCGGGGAGCGTCTCCCAGCGGACGTTGTACTCGACGTTCGGGGTCGTCACGAGGACCGTGCGCGGGCGGGCGGCGCCGAACACCGCGTACTCCAGGGCGGGCAGCCGGGGCAGGTCGAGGTGCTCGATCACCTCGCTGAGCACGGCGGCGTCGTAACCCTTGAGCCGCTTGTCGGTGTACGCCAGCGAGCCCTGGAAGAGCTGGACCCGCGAGGCCTGCCGCTCTCCCATCCGGTCCAGCTTCAGCCGGCGGGCGGCGATGGTCAGCGCCCGCACCGACACGTCCACGCCCACGATCTCCGTGAACCGGACGTCCTTCAGCAACGCCTGCACCAACTGCCCCTGGCCACAACCGAGGTCGAGGACCCGGGCAGCCCCGGACTCCTGGAGCGCGGCGACGATCGCGTCCCGGCGCCGCACGGCGAGCGGGGTCGGCTTCTCCTCCGTCTCGGCCTCGGCGGCCACCGCGTTGTCGATCTCCTCGACGTCGCTGTCGTCGGTCTCCGCGAGCCGTACCAGCTCCAGCCGCTCCATCGCCTCCCGGGTCAGCGACCAGCGGCGCGACAGGTAACGGCTGGTGATCAGCTTCTGCTCCGGGTGGTCGGGCAGCCAGCCCTCACCGGCCCGCAGCAGCTTGTCGACCTCGTCGGAGGAGACCCAGTAGTGCTTGGCGTCGTCCAGGACGGGGAGCAGGACGTAGAGGTGGCGCAGGGCCTGGGCGAGAGTCAGCCGCTCCGACGTGAGGACGAGGTGCACGTACCGCGAGTCGCCCCACTCCGGGAACTCGGCGTCCAGCGCCACCGGCTCGGCGGTCACCGTCCAGCCCAGTGGCTCGAAGAGGCGCTCCACCAGGCCGGGGCCGCCGCGGGCGGGCACCGCGGGCACCTCGACCCGCAGCGGCAGCGGCTGCGCGGCCCGCTCCGGGCGCGCCTTGCACACTCCGCGCATCGCGCTGGAGAACACGGCGCTCAGCGCCACCGCGAGCAGCGAGGAGGCCGCGTACGGACGGTCGTTGACGTACTGCGCGAGGGCCGCGTCGGGCGCGCCGCCGCGCCCCTTGCCCTTGCCGCGCCGCACGAGCGCCACCGCGTCGACCTCCAGCAGCAACGCCGCCGTGCAGCGCGCGGCGTCCGCCTCGGGGTAGAGGACGTGTGCCGTGCCGTAGGAGGTGGAGAACGCCTGCGCGTTGTCGGGATGCTTGTGCAGCAGGAACCCGAGGTCGGTCGCGGGGCGCTCCTCCGTGCCGGTGGTGCTGATCGTCAGGAACATGCGTCCGAGTCTCCCGGGCGAACCGGCCGTTGACCACCGCTTTTCCCAGGTTCGGGCGCCGCGTCGTGCGTACGGTCGATCATCGTTCGGGGGCTGTGCGGTGCGTGAGACCGCTCAGCGTTCAGGCGCCGCGTCGTGCGCGCGGCCGCTCAGCGTTCGGGCGGCGCGCGGCGCGTGCGGGCCTCAGCGTTCGGGTGCCGTGCCGTGCGGTGCGTGCGGTGCGTGCGTGCGGTCGCTCAGCGTTCGGACCTCTTCCACGCGCTCACGCCCAGCTTCCCCGTGGTCCCGAGGTCGAGGTGGGGAGTCACCGTGACCGGCGCGGCGCCCGGCTTCGCCACGACCCTGGTGTAGGGGGCGTTGACGGGTGTGCCGGCCTCGGTGGTGTTGCGCCACATGAGGCTCGCCGTCGCGCTCTCGCCGTGCTTGAGGGTGACCGGCCGAGGCGGGTCGTCGAAGCCGTCCAGGAGCGAGATGCCGCCGCTGCCCCGGAAGACCTTGACGCCGTCGATCCGCTTCAGGTCCTCGTCCAGGACGGTCACCTGCGGGTAGCCGTCGACCGGGTAGTCGCGGGTTCCGCAGTTCTCCAGGTGCAGTCCCACGATCCGCAGTCCCATGGCCGCGTCACCCTCGTCGGCCCACACGCGGACCCCTGAGGACGGGCACTCCCCCGGCGCGGCCGGTGCCTCGGCCGCGGGGACCCGGGTCACCTCGGAGATCTTCACGGCCTCGGCGGTGGTCGCCAGTGCGGCATCGGCGGCGTCGACGCTTCCCTTCACCGTACGGCCGGGGCCGACCGCGTTGACCGTGCGCCGGACGTTGCCCAGCACCTCGCCGCCACTCCTCGTGAAGTCGAAGGTGATCGTGTAAGTCAAGGCCTCAGCCGCACTGTTGGTGACCTCGTAGGCGGCGGAGACGCCCCCCGAGCCGCCGCCGAGGGTCACGGAGTCGACCCGGGTGATCCGCACCCCGCCCTGCTCCGCGTCGGACCCCTGGGGCTGCGGCACTCCGCCGCCCGGCGAACCCGGCGAACCGGTGACCTCCGCTCCGCAGGCGGTGAGGACCAGAAGGGTTGCGGCCGCGACGGCGGCAGCCGGGACGAGGGAGAGGGGTCTGCGCATCGGATCACTCCATCAGGGGACGACTCCCCGAACTGTGGCGGAAGCCACAGTTCCGGCCACAGGCGTGTCACAGATGTACAGAGACCGGCTGCGGCACCAGGTCACGCCGACATCGACACCCACACCGGCGCGGGGCGCGGCGGGGCGGGGCCGCCCCGCCGCCTTCTCCTTCGTACGCCTACGCCAGTTGTGACTACGACAATTGCGACTGCACCTGGGACGAGATCGGCTCCAGGTGATCCAGATCGGCGAGGTCCAGCATCTGGAGGTAGATCCGTCGGGAGCCGACCTCCGCACAACGGCCGATCTTGTCGACGCCCTCGGCCGGGGAACCCGCCAGGCCTTTCGCCTTCAACTCGTCGGCGTACTGCGCGGCCAGCCGCGGTGTGCGGGTCGCGCCGAGGCCGCCGATCAGCACCGGGACCTCGCGCTGCGCCGGCTTGGGCAGCACGGGCGAGTCGCTGAGGTCGTGGTACTCCCCGTGGAACTCGAAGGACTTGCCGACCTCCGTCGCCCACAGCCCGGTGACGATCTCCAGTTGCTCCTCGATGCGGCCGAACTGCTCCTTCGGCAACGGGATCCCGTACGCCGCGTGCTCCTCCTCGAACCAGCCCACGCCCAGGCCGAGTTCGACGCGGCCACCCGACATCTGGTCCACCTGCGCGACCTGGATGGCGAGCACACCGGGCAGCCGGAAGGTGGCGGCCGTCATCAGCGTGCCGAGCCGGATGCGCTTGGTCTCGCGGGCGAGCCCGGCGAGGGTGATCCAGGCGTCCGCGGGGCCGAGCAGGCCGTCACCAGAGCCCATCTTCAGATAATGGTCTGACCGGAAGAAGGCGCCGAAGCCCAGGTCTTCGGTGGCCTTCGCCACGGTGAGCAGGGTGTCGTAGGTCGCCCCCTCTGCTGGGGCTCAGTCAAGCTCTGCTCATGCACCCATGGCATCGAGACGGAGGTCCCCTCCGTAGGGGTGCGACTTCTACCCGGCCGCGTGCCACCACCAGCAGCGACGGGACCGCATGACGTGGACCAAGGTGCCGTTTTTCAGGGGCGGCAGCAGCCTGGTGCGGCCGGCGTGGGAAGCGCTCAGACCGTACGGCTAACCGTCCCATCGCTGTGTTGCGTCGCGTGGCCAACTCATTCACGGAATATCCGAATGATCCATGTCAAGCCGTGTTCACAGACGTTTCCGAACCCGAAGCGCGCCACGAGACCAGCGCCAAGGATGCGACCACCGTTTGGGTACTGCAGCCGAGCACGGTCCGGGTTACCCCCCAGTCACGTTGACCTGCGGGGATGGGCCGACCGTGCTTAGTTTGACGAGTGGATATGCGAGACGGTGATTGCTGGCTAGAGTCGTCTTGTTACAGCTGGTTGTGGGGACAACCAAGGTGCCTTTCGGCTGCCGACGTCCTGGGGAGGGCCTGCAGCACATGAGTCGTCGCTCTACTGGTTTTGTCGGAGTCTGGGCTGAGATGCAACGGCAGCAGCAGCGTCAACTGGAAGCCGAAGCCAGACAGCGGAGACAGCAAGAACAGCAAGCGCGGGCCTACCAACGGCGAGCTGCCCAGAGCCACCGCGACTACCGGCAGGCAGAGGCTCTACAGCGCACAGAAGAGCTGGACGCGCAGGTTGTGTCGCTGCAAGGTCTTCTTGCCTCGGGCTGCCAGGCTCCCGCCTTCAGAGCCGCCTCCCTCATGCGACCTGAGGAGATCCAGCCCTTCGCTCCAGGACCATTGGCGCAGCCGGTGCCCATGCCGGACTTCGATCACTACCAAACGCAGAGTGGCTGGACTGCGAATCGCCGGGCCCAGGCGCAGGCCGAAGCACGAGCACGCTTCGAGCGGGACTGGCAGGCTGCCCAAGCTGCGGAGGCTCACCGACAGCAGCAGCTGGCTGCGTACCAGCGTGAGTACCAGCAGTGGGTCGATACTCAGCTGGCTGATGTACGGCGCCACAACGCTGGCGTCGTGGCGATAACCGAAGGCGTAAAGAGCCGGGATGCCGATTCCGTGATCGAGTACTTCTCTGCCGCTCTCTACGCCTCGACGGCTTGGCCCGAAGGTTTCCCACGGCAGGTGGCAGCAGCCTACGACCCTGCAGCCCGACAGTTGGTGCTGGACTGGGAGTTGCCCGCTTACAGCATCGTGCCGGAGGTCAAGGCCGTTCGATACATGTCCGGGGTCGACCAGGATAAGGAGACTCCCCGCCCGGTAGGCCAGCGCCGAGCTCTGTACAGGGAGGTTCTGGCTCAGTGCATGCTGCTCGTTCTGCACGAGCTGTTCGCCGCGGATGAGCTGGATGCGCTTGAGTCGGTGACCTTGAACGGTTTTGTCGACGGGCACGATCCCACGACGGGCCGACCGGGACACATCATCCTCGCGACCGTCATGGCCTCGCGCTCATCGGTCCGTGACTTGCACCTGGCGCAGGTGGACGCAGGTAGTTGCCTGGCTGACGCACTGCGCGGGCAACTCTCCGCTCGGCCGGACCAACTCACACCGGTACGGCCGAGCAGGCGGCCGCACGATGTCGGGAACCGCGTTGTCGCCCATGGCAGCGACGAGGAACCGGACCTGTTCGCCATGGACCCGATTGCCTTCGAGGGTCTCGTTGCCGATCTCTTCCGGGCCATGGGGATGCAGGCGGTGACCACCCAGCGTTCAAACGATGGCGGTGTGGACGTCGACGCCCTGGATCCGACACCGATTCGAGGGGGCAAGATCGTCGTGCAGGTGAAGCGCTACCGCAACACGGTGCCGCCCACCGCTGTGCGTGACCTGTACGGAACCGTGCAGGACGCCGGCGCGAACAAGGGTGTTCTCGTGACGACCTCAGGGTTCGGCCCTGGCTCACACACCTTCGCCAACGGCAAGCCGCTGGAACTCATCTCGGGGGTCGAACTCGTAGACCTGCTGCATCGCCATGGGCTGCGCGGGCGGCTCGGCGAGGGCGGTAGGCAAAGCTCATCGCAGTCGACGCCCTCTGTGCCGAACGATTACAACGTTCTGGGCATGTCGTGGACCGGGAGCGTCGCCTTGGACGTATGCGCTCTCGTCTGCCGCGGCAACAGGGTCCTCAGTGACGATCACTTCGTCTTCTTCAACAACCCGCAGTCACCGGACGGCTCGGTGCGTGCTCTCCCCGCCACTGCACCTGACAAGGCCGCAATCTGTGTCTCCTTCGACGGGTTGCCTGATGAGGCTGACCGGTTCGTTCTCGTGGCCGCCATCGATCCAGAGGTCAATCCGGATGCCGACCTCTCCGGTTTCACGGACGCTTGCATCCGCCTGCTCGACCCGGGGCTGGCTGAGCTGGGACGACTGGAAGTTTCCGACGGCCGACCGAACGAAACCGCCTTGGTGCTCGGCTCTTTCCGCCGAAGGACGAACGGAGACTGGGACTTTGTCCTAGGCGGCAAGGGCTACACAGGCGGCCTGGAGGAACTTGTTCAGGATTTCGGCATCGAGGTCGAGTAGCTCCACCTGGGGCCGGAACTGCTGACGGCTGTGAACGCGGCTTGATGGTCCATGTCAAGCCGTACTCAAAGACCGTTTCACCCTGCCACCGTGCCCGACTCCTCAGCCCAACCCTCACTTGTCGAGTCTTGAGTAGATCAATGCGGTATGGCACGCGGGGGCCGACATGCACTCGGCCTCTCCTGCGTACATGGCGACCAAGGAGTCGTTACTCCTCCACCATGTGTCCGTCATCCCCTTGACCTCTTCGACCGGCTCGAAGCCGTCAAGAGCTATTTCGCCGACGCGATCACCAGTAAGCCTGGTGACCTGCTGTGCCCACATCGGCGCATGGTGGGCAAGCGCGACGGACTCCACCCACCCCTCGACGGTTCGGTGAAGATGCGAAGATCCATACCGCCATCCTGCACTCAGGAGTGCCCGTGCACCTCACCGGTCCCACCGGCCCCTCCCGTCCCCGGTCGGGTGAAAATCGTCGACCCCGGACCGGGGGGCTGAGCAGGGCCAGTGACCCGGCCTTGCGGTGATCGTTGGCTTGGGCGGAGCCGGACCGGCCGGCGCCCGCGTCGGCCGTCACCGCTGGGGCGTCATCCGTGTCAGCCTCCGTCAGGGGCCCGGGCCGAGGAGGCCGCTTATCCGAGAAAACCGTGCCGCAGCAGAGCGGCGGCAACGCTCGGCCCAAGGGTCTTCATGGCGGCGCTGAACGCGGACCTTTCCGCCCTGACGAGGCCGCCCGCCGCGCCCCAACGCCCCAACGCCCTGAGGCCCTGAGGCCCTGAGGCCCAAGCCTGAGGGTCACGGCATGGCCCATCCCGTCGTGCGCCCGCAGCGTCGCGCCGCCGGACCCCTCAGGAACCGGGGTGTCGCGCCCGTCTCACCTCTCCGGCAGCACCTGATCCCGGTCCGCCAGTTTGCGCAGCATCTCCCGGACCCGGTCCCGGGATTCGTCCGCCGCGTCGATCGCCTCCATGCACTGCCAGTACGTCCCCTCCTCGTCCGCGCCGCTGGCGATGCCGACGAGGGCCATACCGACCTCGCCCAGCAGGCGGCCGAGGCTGAGCAGCGCCTCGCGGGCGTCGTCCAGTTCGGTGAGCTGGGCGGCGCGTAAGTCCCCGGGATCGAGGTCCGGTGCGTCCAGCACACCGCAGCCTCTGCCCGCCAGTTCGGTCAATCCCAGTGCCTCGCCGCGCAGTTCGGGCGGTCCGGAGACCGCCAGCCGGCTGCCGATCGCCTGTGCCAGTGCCTGCGCCTGCCACACCTCCGTCAAGGTCTCCGGTACTCCACTGCTCCCGGCGAGAGCGCGTCTGCCCGTCAGGATGAGCCGCACCGCTTCCATGGCCTGCCCCCGTCCGCCGGGACGTGTTCTTCGCACGTCCGCCCGAACTCCGCTGTCCACTACCCAGAGTGAAGGTCCATGGGACGAAAAGCCAGAGGAAGGCGGAAATCTGCGGACAACAAATCGATTTCGACCAGGCGAACAACTGCGGAGAGTGAAAGCGGATCGTGAGACTCCTGCGTGATCGGGTGTGCCGTCACGACCGACTGGCGTCAGGCCCCCCGGGTCGGCAGGATCTGGCGCCGGGCCACGGCCTGAGGGCGCCAAGTCCTGAGGGCGCCATGTCCTGACGGCCCCACGGCCCGACGGCAGGACCTGGCGTCGTCAGGGCGCGGCGTCGTCACGACTCCCCGGGGCCGGAAACCTCCCCTCGTTCCGGTCGATCTTCGCGTCCAGTGCCGCCAGCGCGTCGATCCCGAGTACCTCGCACAGTTGCAGCAGATAGGCGAGTACGTCGGCGACCTCGTCCGTCACCCGGTACGCGGTGTCCGGGTCGTCCATGACGCGCGCCGACTCCTCCGGCGTCAGCCACTGGAAGATCTCCACCAGTTCGGAGGCCTCTACGCTGAGCGCGGCGGCGAGGTTCTTCGGGGTGTGGTACGGCTGCCAGTTGCGCGCCGCCGCGAACTCGGCCAGGCGGCGCTGGAGTTTCGCCACGTCCAGATGCTGGGGCTCTTCGGTCACGCGTCCAGATGTACCACTGTCACTCCCTCCACCCCCGTGGCCCACGAGGCGTCGCTCACCGCGCCGACGCAGCGCAGATGCCCACGCTCACCCATCCGTGCCGCCAGCCGTAGCAGTTCGGCACGCTGCCGTACGTCAAGGCCCCGGTCGAAGCCGTCGGCGAGCACCGTCAGCGTCTGCATCGCGGCGGGCACCTCGCGGGCCGGGTCGACCTCCAGGACACCGGGTCCGGTCAGCAGCACCAGGGCGAGGGCGACGTAGCGCAGCTCGCCGTCGCCGAGCCGGCCGAGCTCGGTGCGGATGCCGTCGCCCCGGTCCAGCAGCGCGCGGACCGTTCCGCCGGGCAGCGGTTCGGCGAGCACGTCGGCGACCGGTCCCGCGCACCCGGCCCGGACGACCGCGACGAGCTGCCCGTGCCGCCGCGCGCACTCGGTCCGGGTGCGCCACAGCACGTCGGCGAGGTTGTCGCAGCCGCCGAGCAGCCGGCCGGAGCCGACCGGAACGGGGGCGCGCATCCGCTCCGGCCGGGGATCGCAGGGGAAGACGGAGCGCAGCGCGACCACCATCTGTTCGGCGGCGGCGAGCACATGCCGCTGCCCGTCCGTCTTGCCTGCCACCCGCAGCGGCAGCAGGGCGGTGCCGAGCCGGTCGTCCGGCAGCGGAGCGCGGGTCACCGGCGCCGCCCCGGCCGTGTACCAGGCGGCCTGTACGGCGCGGCGGCCGGGATCGCGCAGGGCGGTCTCCAGCAGGACCAGTCCGCCGGCCGTCAGCCGCTCGCCCACGATGCGCAGTTCGGGCTCGGCCTGGACGGCGACGTCGAGCCGCACCGGTCCCGCGGGGCCGTCCGCCGTACAGCCGATGCGGAAGCCGCGGCGGCGCTGGGCGTCGGGCCGGGCCCGTTCGGGTACGCAGGCGGCCGGGTCGGCGAACACCTCGCCGAGTTCGGCGCCGCCGCCGAGTTGGGCGAGTGCCTCGTAGGCTCGCAGCGCGCTCGACTTGCCGCCGCCACTGGGACCGGCGAAGAGGGTGAACGGTCCCAAGGGGAACCCCGCGCCCCGGTGTCCCGCGAAGGCGGACAGCCGCAGTTCGGTGAGGCGCGGCCGGTCCGGGACCGACCGACCGTCGTCCGGCACGGAGGGAACCGCGGACCCGGAGGGAACGATGGCCCCGGAGGGAACGGAGCGGACGGCGGACACGGAGGCGGCGTTGGGCGGAGAAGACGCGGAGAAAGCGGTCGACGCTGTGGACGCCGAGGAAGCAGAGGAAGCAGAGGAAGCGTTCGACGCTACGGACGCGGTGGGTGCAGCGGATGTGGCGGATGCAGTGGACGTGGCGGATGCAGTGGATGCGGCGGACGTGGACGGCGCGGAGGAGGCCGAGAGGGCCGAGGACACGAGAGGCAGGGCCATATCCGGACGGTAGGGCTCCGATGTCAGCGGAACCGTTCCGTCCGGGGAGGCTTTCCTACGATCGAGGGACCCGACCGGTGGACCACGTCAGGTGCCGGAGACCCCCGCCCCCTCCATGAGCCCGCTCACCTCGGTGCCGGGCGGGGTCAGCAGGAACACGTTCCGGTCGACCCGGTGCATCCCGCTGGCCAGTCCGAAGACCACGCCCGTACTGAAGTCCAGGACCCGCTTGGCGACCTCGGTCTCCGCGCCGGTCAGGTCGAGCAGCACCGGGATGCCCGCCATCAGTGTCTCGGCGACCTCGCGGGCGTCGGCGAAGACGTTGACCCGCAGGACGACGAACCGGCGCCGGGTCTCCGTCACCGCCTCCGGCAGCGAGCGGTGGCCCACCGCGGACGGCCAGGCGTCCCTGCCACGCAGCGGAACGACCTGGGCGAGCCCTTCCCACTGTTCATCGGTGGCGTCGTAACGGCTCACCGGCTCCCCCGATCTGACTCGTGCTCAATGCCTGCACCAGCCATTCTTACTCCAAGTCACCCGTTCGGCCCAACAGCGACACGGTGCGCGACCGGTGGAATCCCGTTCGGACCGCGCCTCTTACCCGCCTCACACCGGACTCTTCACGTCCTGCGACACCCCGCTCACCGGGTGCGACTACCGTCCCGTGCCGTGCACTTGGCAGAAACGCAGCTGGTGACACCCGGTCGGCGGACGCAGTCGGCGGTGTCCGCCGCCCCGGGAACCCCCACGCAATGGCATCGGGTACTGACCCTCCTGGCCGACATCAGCCTCTTCATCGGAACGCGCACGGTGTGGACGTCCGCGGCGAGCCACCGGCCGGCCGTGGCCGCCGCCGTCTCGGTCTGTTACGTCTCGATCCTGGTGTGCGGGGTGCTGGCCCTGGTGGTGCGCCGGACCCGGTCGCTGGCGCGCGTGGACCTCTGCGTGCTGCTGACCGCGGCGACGCTCACCCTGTGCGCGTGGAGCATGACCCACAACGGCGGCGACGAGGCGGTCCTCACCACCCAGGCCGCCAGGGAGCTGGTCGCGGGCCACGCCGTCTACGGACAGCCCTGGCCCTGGCTGTTCACCCACGGCGTCGCGGTCACGCCGACGGTGAGCGGCGGCTACGACTTCACCTACGGGTATCCGCCGCTGGCCCCGCTGCTCACGACGCCGCTGCTGTGGCTGGGGCACGCCGGCACACCCGCCACGGCGATGACCACCGGCGCGCTCGTCGTCGCCGCGGCGATGACGTGGCGGCTGCTGCCGGTGCCGTGGCGGTCGGCGGCGACCATGGTGTTCCTCGGCTTCGGCCTGCTGCCCTCGTACGCCCGGCTCGGCTATCCGGCGATCCTGGCCCTGACCCTGCTGGTGCCGGTGGTGGTGCGCTGGCCGCGGATCGGACGGGGCGGGCGGCTCGGGACGTCGGGGATCGCGCGGGCCGCGTGCCTCGGAGCGGCCTGCGCGGCGCAGCAACTTCCCTGGTTCCTGGTGCCGTTCCTGCTGGCCGGGATCTACGCCGTGCGTCGCGGCGAGCTGGGCGGTCGCGCGGCGGCGGCCGTACTGCTGCGGGTCGCCGGGGTCGCCGCCACCGTATGGCTGCTGGTCGACACGTACTTCATCGTGCACGAGCCCCGGACCTGGCTGGGCGGGATCGCGCTGCCCCTGACCCAGGGCGCGGTGCTGCACGGCCAGGGCCTGGTGGGTGTGTCGCTGTACCTGACCGACGGCAGCGACCGGATCGACTGGTACGGGCACGCGAGCCTGCTGCTGGCCGCCGCACTGCTGGCGCTGTTCGCGCTGTTCGTACGGCGGCTCGGGCCGGCGGCGACCGTGCTGCCCTGGTGTGCTTTCTATGTGGCGACGCGCTCCCAGGACGGCTACTACCTGATGATGACGCCGCTGTGGCTGGTGGCCGCGGTCACCGCTCCCCCGGCGGAGTTCGCCGGCGCGTGGCAGCCACGGCCACGCCTGGTGCGCGGTCCGCGCCGTCGGCCGGCCCTGGCCGCCACCGCCCTGCTCCTGCTGGCCCCGGCCCTGGCGAGCGCGGTGTGGGCGGTGACGGGGACACCGCCGCTGCGGATGCGGGTCACGGCGGTGCGGCAGGTCTCGGCGACGGCCGTGTCCCTGCTGAGACTGCGGGTCACCAACACCGACGACAGCGCGCTCACCCCGCACTTCACGCTCACCACGGGCCAGGGCATGAACAAGTACTGGTCGATCACGCGGGGCCCGGCGACGCTGCGCGCCCACGCCACGGCCGACTACGAAGTGCGCCCGCCCACGGGCAGGTTCACCCTTCCTCGTCCCGGCGTACGGGTCCGGCTGCGGGCCTTCACCCCCACGCCGCAGACCCTGTCGAGCACGGACGTACGGCTCACGCGGCGCGGGTGAAGCGGAGCGTGGTGGTGACCGTGGTCAGGCCGCGGAGCATGCCCAGCTGGTTCCAGCCCATCCCGAACTCCGCCCGGTCCACGACGAACTCGGCGTTCAGGGCGATCGCTCCGGCGTCCGCCCCGGTCAGCTTCGCGGGGAAGGACAGCGGGCGGCTGTTGCCGCGCACGGTCAGCAGGCCGGAGACCTGCACCGTGCCGTCCTCGCCCGGCTCGGCGCGATCCGCCACGAAGGTGATCTCGGGGTGGTTCGCGGCGTCGAAGAGATCGGCGGACCGCAGGTGGGTGTCGCGCTTGCCGTTCTTGGTGTCGAGGGAGGCGACGTCCAGGGTGATGGTGCCGCTGGCGGTGCCGTCGGAGGCGACCTCACCCTGGCCGGCCACACCGTTGAAGGTGCCCTTTACGTTGACCAGGCCCCACATCGTCCGGTGCTGGAGTACGACGGTGGAGGCGCTCGGGTCGAGCTGCCAGAGTCCGGTTTCCACGGCGACGGTCATGATCCTTCTCCAAGTGGTCCAAATTTGGATGTCCGAAGTCCGTCACACTAGTCGGAGATCCAAAATTGAACAACCTACTCGTGCAAAATTGGACAACAGGTAGAATCGAAGCCATGGCCGCCCCCGATGAGCACCCCGCCGACCTGCCTGAATGCCCGTCCGCGCAGGGCAACGGACTGCTCCCCACCGAGCTGCGCGCCTGGATGCTCCTGCTCGCCGCGACGGGGGCGGTGGAGCAGCGGCTGCGCTCCGTGGTCAAGGAACGGCTGGACGTCTCGCACGACGAGTTCCTGGTGCTGTGCCTGCTGGCGGAGCACCCGCGGGAGGGCGTGCGGATGACCCGGATCGCGGAGCTCCTGGGCCGCCCCAAGACCCGGCTCACCTATCAGATCGCCTGCCTCCAGCACACCGGGCTCGTCACCCGCCGGTCGGTCTCCGGCGACAAGCGCGGCGTCGAGGTCGCCCTCACCGACAAGGCCCGCCGCCTGCTGCGGGATGCCTCGGGCCCCCTCTCCGAAACGGTGACCGAGGCCCTCGCCGGCGTCATGGGCCCGGACCAGCGCGAGGCGGTGTGCGGGCTGCTGCCCGACCTCACGGGGAGCGAGCGCGGCGCCGCGGCGGAGTGAGCGGTCCCCGCCACAGCGGCGGGGCGGCCCCGCCACGGCGGAGCAGTCGTCCCGCCACAGCGACGTGGGCGGCCGTCCCCGCCACAGCGGCGTGGGCGGCCGTCCCCGCCACAGCGGCGTGGGCGGCCCCGCCGTGACCGGCCTGTCCAGCCCTGCCCGCTACCCCCTCCCACAGCCGCGCCCTCCTCGCTTCCGCCCCTGGCGACTCGCCTCAGGCCGCTTCGGCCAGCAGATCCAGCAGGGTGGCCCGGGCCCGCGCCACCCGGGAACGCACCGTGCCGACCGGGCAGTCGCTCAGCGCCGCCGCGTCCGCGTACGGCAGGCCCAGCAGCTGGGTGAGGACGAACGCCTCCCGCCGCTCGGCCGGCAGCAGGGCCAGCAGATCCAGCAGGGCGACTCCGTCGTCGAAGCCGGGCAGGCCGCGCGGCTGGGCTCGCTCGACCGCCGACTGCCAGTCCGGTACGTCGCACAGCCGGGGCCGGGTGGCCGCGTACCGGTAGCTGTCGATCACCGCCCGGCGGGCGATGGAGAGCAGCCAGGACCGGGCCGAGGAGCGCCCCTCGAAACGGTGCAGACTTCCGAGCGCCCGCAGAAACGTGTCCTGGGCCAGATCGTCGACCGCCTGCGGATCGGCGCAGAGATGGGCGACGTATCGCAGGACGTCACGCTGGAGCGCCCGCACCAACTGCTCGACCGCCCGCGCGTCACCGCCCCGGGCGGCGAGCGCCCAGGCGGTGATCGACTCGTCGGTCGATATCGCCCTATCGCTTTTGTCGCGGGGGTCATCCCATTTGTTGTGCGAGGCGGGCAGGGTGGAGGAGATCACCTGATGTCCTTCTCGGTCGTCCGAGGCGTCCGAGTCGTCCGGGCGCCCCGGATCCGGACCCCGGAACATGCGAGGGCACGGGCGGTCCGGTGAGCGGAAGACGGCCCTACGACGCCTGTACGGGCGTACGGCCGTGACCCGAGGCGCACAGGGGCGGCCCCGGGATACCAGCTGTCGTCAGCCGACAGCGGTGACCGCGGGCGGTCCCCGAGAGGTGATCGTGTGGACGAGAAGGAGAAGACGCGGCGCCCGGGCCGAGCGGGGGCGGCGTACGCCGATGCGCGGGCGGTCCGGGGTGGCGGGCAGGGCGAGCAGCAGCCGCAGTGGTGCCACGAGCCGGCCGGCCACGGCCCGCAGGATGCGGAAGGCGGCCTTCTCGCCGTAGGCCAGCCAGAGCCCGCACAGGAGCGCGGCCAGGAGGTGGACGGCGAGCATGCCGAGGGAGGACGAGCCACCGTCCATGGACGATCCATCCATGGACGACCCCATGTAGTCCATACGATCCACCTGGCCCATGTGATCCATGTGGTCCAGGTAATCCATGTGGTCCATACGACCGACGGAACTCATGTCCATGTGGACCGTGTGGTCCATGTCCATGTGCGCGTCCATGTCGGCCGCGTGACCCATGTTCATGTGGATCGCATGGTCCATGTCGATGTCGGCGAGGTCCCGGGACATCGGCCCCGCCAGCGAGAACGCGGAGTGCAGTGCCGCCTGAGCGGCGACGACGGCGGCCACGACCAGTGGCAGTCCTCGCTCACGGCCCCCCAGGCACCAGCCGGCGGCACCGGTCGCGGCAAAGCCGACGGCCAGCGCCCAACCGGGCACGTGCGAACCAGACATCAGGACGTGCCCCAGAGCGGCGAGCAGCACACAGACGGCCGCGAACACCGCGGCTCGTACCGTGCGAGAACACCACCCAGCAGTCATGGCGCCCCATCCTCGCATCCGTGTTCCGGTCGTCAGACGTGAGTACGCACATTCACGGCTGGGACGCGGGTCGGGTCAGTCCCAGAGCACGCCGAAGACCATCAATACCCCGATGAACAGCCAGGGAACCGAACCGACGAAGAGTACGAAGCACACGGAGAGCACGGAGAGCACGATGAGCCCTCCGAGGGGGAAACCACCCAGACCGGCGGCGGGGTGCGCGCAGACCGGCGTCCGCCGCGGGAGCCGAAGGCCTATGTGGACGCCTGGTCGTTGTCCTTCAGCGCGCCCCAGCCGTGCCAGCGCTCGACCTCGATCCAGGCGCTGACCCGAGGACGTACCCGGTCCCGGTAGGGCGTGCCGATGTAGTGGGTGGCGATGCGGTCGATGTCGGTCAGTGACTCGTCGTCGTACATCTCGACGACGCGGCCGATGAGCGTGACGTGGGTGTACCAGTCGTCCCCGGCCAGCACGGTGAGGGTCACACGCGGGTCGCGGCGCAGGTGCTTCAGGCGTACCCGGCCCGCGTCCAGGTTGATCAGCACCCGGCCGTCGTCCCAGAGGTACCAGGTGGGCGTGGAGACGGGCGTGCCGTCGGCGCGCAGGGTGGCCATGACACAGGGGTTGGGGCGCCGCAGCAGGGCGACGGCTTCGGGGGGCAGCGGCGGCTTGGACATCAGGGCTCCTCTGTCGGTCGGACTGTCGGGCTCTCGGGTTGTCGAACCCTCGGGCTGACGCGCTGTCGAACGCTCGCGCTGTCGCGCTGTCGCGCTGTCGAACTGTCGGGCTGTCGGGCTGTCACGTGGGTTCAGGTGGCGGGCTTCTCGTCGAAGCTGGCGAAGTACGCGGCGACCATGTCCTCGTCGGCGTGCCCCTGCGCGGCGGCGCGTTCCATGCGCTCGGCGCTCGCGGCGGCCACGTCGAGCCGGACCCCGTTGAGCGCGCCGGCCTCGACGATCAGCCGGGCGTCCTTCGCCGCGGTCGTCACCGCGAAGGACGCCGGGGTCAGCCGGTCCTCCAGCAGGAGTTCGGCCTTGGAACGCAGGTATCCCATGTCCAGCGGGCCGCCCGCGATCAGGTCGAAGAAGTTCTGGGGATCCACGCCCAGCGCCTTCGCCAGGGCCAGCGCCTCACCGGTCGCGGTGGTGGCCGCGATGACCCAGCTGTTGGCCACCAGCTTCAGCCGGCTGGCGCTGCCCGCCGCGCCGTCCTCGCCGGTCCACACCGTGCGGGTAGCCACCGCGTCGAACACCGGCGTCACCAGGTCGCGTGTCTCGACCGGCCCTGCGGCCAGCACGGTCAGCTGACCGGCCTCCGCGGGCTGGCGGGTGCCCAGCACGGGAGCGTCGTAGAAGTGCAGGTCGTGCTCGCGGGCGAAGGCGGCCAGGTCGCCGATCGCCCCGACGCCGGCCGTGGTCGCCTGCGCCCAGGCGGCCCCGGGACGCAGCGCGGGCGCCGCCTGGCGCATCACGTCCAGAGCCGAGGGGCCGTCGTAGAGCATGGTGAGGACGACATCGGCGCCCTGGACCGCCTCGGCGGGCGTGCCGGCGACGAAGGCACCGTCGGCGGCCAGCGGTTCGGCCTTGTCCCGGCTGCGGTTCCAGACCCGGACGGTGTGTCCGGCGCGGGCCAGGTTGCGGGCCATGGCGGCACCCATGATGCCGGTGCCCAGGACGCTCACGGTGCGGTGGTCGCTCATCGTCGTCGGTCTCCTCTGCTACGTCGTTGCCGTGGGGTGGGGCGGGGCGGGACTCGGCCCGAGTGCCCGGCGCGGACGCGAACCAGTCCGTCCAGCGAGATCTTCCACCAACCGGGCGTGCGGCACACCCAGCCGCTCCCGCGGCACGCCGTCCGCTTCGTTGTCCCGCTTCGCCGTCCTGCCGCGCCGTCCTGCCTCGCCGTCCTGCCTCGCCGTCCTGCCTCGCCGTCCACGGTGTGCGCGACCGATCGGAGGTCTTCGTTCCGCTCACTCGGGTACCCGGTGTCCCGCAGACGCGCAGTGGGCCGGACGGCCCGCTGCCGCCGATCGCTGACAAGGAGGAACAGATGAGCACGGTCAAGGAAGCGGTGGACGTCCAGGTTCCCGTCCACACGGCCTACAACCAGTGGACGCAGTTCGAGGAGTTCCCGAATTTCATGGAGGGCGTCGAGGAAGTGAGGCAGCTCGACGACCGGCACAACCACTGGACCACGAAGATCGGCGGCGTACGACGCGAGTTCGACACCGAGATCATCGACCAGATGCCGGACGACCGGATCACCTGGCGGGCCATCGACGGCGACACCCAGCAGCGGGGATCGGTCCGGTTCGAGCGCCTGGACGACTCCCACACCCGTGTGGAGCTCACGATGGACGTCGAGCCCACCGGCATGGCCGAGAAGGGTGCGGACATGCTGGGCGTCATCGACCGGCGGGTCAAGGGCGACCTGCATCGCTTCAAGGACTACATCGAGCACCGTGGTGACGAGACCGGCGCCTGGCGCGGACGCATCCGGCCCGGAAACCCCGGCTCCCCCCTCTGACTGACATCTCGGGACGCTCGTACACCCACGGGCACGCGTCCCGAGCGGCCCCCACCCCGGTGGCCGCTCGGGGCGCTCGCAGATCGGGGGCCGGGGTCCGGGGGCCCCGATCGCTAGACCTCTTCCTCCATGCCTCTTCCTCCATACCGATCGCCTTGCGCAGGTTCTGGTCGGCCTTGCGCCTGGCGGCATGTCCCTGTTCGATCAAGGCGGCCGCGATGCTGTCGAGCTTGCGCTGGAGGGCGTGCTCGGCACGACGCTCGGAGTTCTTCAGCAGGGCCAACAACAGCAGGTTGACCGCCGCCATGACGTCACCGATCAACTGCTGCCGGCTCAACACGAGGCCGGCTGCGTGGATGGGGCGACGAAGGTGGCCACGAGAGCGAGGCAGAGGCTGTAGAAGAGCATGGAACTGGTGAAGTTGGAGGCCGCCTCGGCCAACCGCTCGAAGTAGTCCCGTCCGTCGCGAGAGCGCTTCGCCGGGTGCGGCACGGCATGCCCCTCTCGAGTCGCCCTCGCTGCCGCGCGTTCAGCGCGGCCCGCCCGAGACCTGCTCAGCGGCCCCGGTAGTCACGGGCTGGGCCCAGTGTCACGTCAATGGTGATATTTTCTGCGGCCGATTGACCTTGCTCACGACACCTCAGGGGGACCCCGATGACCACTCCGCCGCCGCCCGGCCTGAACCCGTACAACCAGCCCGCCACGCCGGTCCCCGCCCGCCGCTTGAGCGTCAAGGGCGTCCTCAAGGGAGTCGTCGGCGTCGTCGTGGCCGGTGTCGTCGTGTACGGCGGTTACACGACCTGGTTCGGGGGCGCCGCGACCGCCGACGCGGGTGATTGCCTGCACGCCGCCAACACGGAGGCCACCGCGGTGATATCCGTCGGCGATCCCGAGTTCGAGATCGTGGACTGCGGCACCCCCGAAGCCCAGTTCAAGGTCGCCAGCCGCGCCTCCGGCACGGACGGAACCTGCGACAGTCAGTACCAGCGCTACACCCAGGGCGGCGCGGGCCGGGACTTCACCCTCTGCCTCGAACCCCTCAGGTGAGCCCTCGCACAACTGGCTGAGGGTTCCCGGCGCCGGCGTCCGGCCACCGACGCCGGGAACCTCCGCGGCACCGCGCCGCGCGTCGTCAGGGCCGCGAGCACGCCGGTCGGTAGTGACGCCCCGTCCACCCAACCGGGCGCCGGCGTGCCCTCGTCGGGCTCGGCAAGGCTGTTGGGAAGGCATTCGCCGTCAGGTCGGCCCGGTGTCGCCTGATGACAACGATCACCGGCGACTGTGCGGCCCATGCATCTCCGTCACCTCGCCCTCGTCAGCGCGGCAGCCATCCTCGGTGTGACCTCACTCGTCACGGCCGCGGAAGCCAGCGACAGCCACCACACGCCTGTCCGGATGAATCAGATCCAACTGTTGGGCACGCACAACAGCTACCACCGCGAACTGTCCTTCGCGGAGAAGAAGATCCAGGGCGAGTCCGACCCCGACAACCTGTGGTACTCGCACCCGTCCCTCCCTGTGCAGCTCGGCCAGGAGCCGGTGCGCCAGCTCGAGCTCGACGTGATGCCCGACAGCGACCAGGGCGGCCTCTACACCAAGCCGCTGATCCGGCAGCAGGCCGGACTCCCGCCGCTCGCGGACCCCGACCTGGCGGGCCCCGGCTTGAAGGTCATGCACTGGGCCGACCACGACTACAACACCACGTGCTCGACGCTGGTGAAGTGCCTGCGGCAGGTGAAGACCTGGTCGGACGCGAACCCGGACCACGTGCCGGTCCCGATCCTGCTGGAGCTGAAGTCGACCGACCCGAAGATGGAGGCGCAGGGCGGCCCCAAGAGCCCGCCGTGGGACGCCAGGCAGTTCGACCGGCTCGACGCCGAGATCCGCTCCGTCTTCGGCGCCGAGGACCTGATCACGCCCGACACGATCCGCCGCCCGGGCCTGACCCTGGAGCAGTCCGTGCTGCGCCACGGCTGGCCGAGCCTGGACCGCTCGCGCGGCAAGGTCATGTTCCTGATGGACAACAAGGACACCACGCTGCAGGCCCCTTACCTCGCGGGGCGGCCGAGCCTGGAGGGCCGCGTGCTGTTCACCGACTCCGCCCCGGGCCGCCCGGACGCCGCTTTCCTGGAGGAGAACGACCCGACCGGCGCGAACACCGCGAAGATCCAGGACTGGGTCCGCAAGGGCTACTTCGTCCGCACCCGCAGCGACGTACCCTTCGGCGCCGCCAAGTCCGGTGACACGACCCAGCTCAAGGCCGCCCTGGCCAGCGGCGCGCAGATCGTCAGCACCGACTTCCCCGTGCCCGGCCTCGCCGCCCGCTACGGCAGCGACTACGTCGCCCAGCTCCCGGGCGGCGGCCCCGCCCGCTGCAACCCGGTGATCGCCCCGAAGTCCTGCCACTCCGTCGCGGGCTGACGTCACGCGCCGACCGACAACGTCGCGAAGGGGGCCGGACGCCACGCGTCCGGCCCCCTTCGCACGGTCCACGACGAGCGGGGTGATCAACTGCGGCGGCATCTCGTGAGCCCGATCAAGCAGCAGACCCAGCAACCACTCACCGAGCCTCCGACCGGTCCACCCTGGACTTTCCCGGCTTCGCCCGCCTTCGGACACACGGCTCCTCGCACGAAAGTGATCAACCCCGTGAAGCCCGACGCCGCCAACGGGCCAACGAGCCGATCACTTCTGAAGAGGCATGTCGCACCCGGTCACCAACAGGCGGCACGCATCGCCTCCTGCGCCAACGGGTCCTCGTCCCGTGACGATCAGCCCGTCGTCGAATCCGCCCTCGATGGTCAGCGCGGCACGTACCCGCAACGGAATCCGCTCGTCTCTCAGGAACATCAGGACCGGGGTGGCGTCCATGGGCATCACGACGGCGGGGGCCACGGCCAGGAGCCACCAGTTCGTGCCGGGGAAGAGAGAGCACCGAAGAGAACGGCGAGGACGATGGAGCCCGGCGGAACGAAACCCGGCAAACGACCCTCGCCCACCGAACTACCCAGCGTTCGTAGTTTCTGGCCTCGATGGCGCCGGTGAACAGCATCACGGCGAGCATGAGTTCGACGCACACCTGGATGGTGTGCCCCTGCCTGTCGAGTGAGGCGACCGGACGGTCACTACCGGCCAGTACGACGGATGACCGGTGCAGCCGACAACCGACGACCGACCGAAGGCCCTCAAGGCCGCCCTGGAGTCCCTGACCCTGCTGGGCGCCGCCGTCGGCGTCCACGACACGCCATCCCCGGGAACTTCGTGCGCCGAGCCACATGGTCTACCGACAGCGAGGCGAAGCGAGGGCGCTTGACCTGCGACAGAGCGCTTCGGCGACAGCCGGGAACCCGCAGACACAAACGTGGTCAACCCGCCACTCGCGGATGTCCACTGTCTGGATCATGCTGGGCCCTTAATGTCGCCAGCTGGTTCGGGAAGCATGGCGACAAGGATCTCGGCGGCCTGGGCGACGTTGCCGATGTCGACTGCACGGGCCATGGCGTCACGTGCCGCGTCGGGCGTCGTGTCCGGCGGCACCACCATCAGGGCGAAGTGGTCGTTGTCGCCGCGGGTGACGAGGACGGTGTCGTCGCCGACGGGGAACGAGTCGAGGTGCACGACACCGCCGTCGACGACCACACGAGTCGGGATCTTCTCCCAGGCGGCGGTGTCGAGGCCGACCCTCGTGATGGGGCCGAGGTGCACGGTGAGCGCCCGGATCAGGGCGGGCAGTTCGGTCGCGACATCCCGGGAGCGGGGCCACCACGCGCCGTCGAGGAGCCCTTCACGGGACTGCCTCGTCTGCAGCCGGAGCACCGCCATGCCAGGTTCCACGGATCGGTGGATCTCGTCCGGAAGAAGCTTGTACGGGATGGGAGTATCGGATTCGGCCATGATGGTCCGCCTGCCCGCGCGGGGCCGCCGACACCTCATGGCCGACGAAATACCGCCGTGACCTCACGGTACTCCGCTTGCCTGTGGTCATGCCCGCGAGCATCACCGGGCAACGGGTCGGAAATCGCCTGGCCGGAAGCACTCGTCCGACCACCGGCCGGAGTAGACTGAGGTTACCGGGAGTAACTCGTACACCCGCTCCCACGCGGACGTCGTTTCCGGCGATCAAGACACTGGGCCGCCCTGCAGGGCGGCCCGGAGACGGGTCCGCATCATGACCACGACCGTCGATCGCGGTGTGGCACAGGCGCTTGTTCATCCCCTCCCGCCGCGTTTTTCCCTTACTCCGAAGTCCTCCCTCAACGGTCTACTGGACGGCGCCTGGTGGCCGTACTCGCGCGACCTCGCAGCCGAGCTTCCGCCCCTGGTCGAAGAGATGGATGGCCGCCTAGGACGCATCACACGCGTCATGGTGAACCCCACCCACTGGCCCGTCGTCCCGCACAAGGTTCCCGCCACCGGGCACACCGTGCATGTCGGATGGTTCACCGAACAGGATCCCGACAAGGTGATCCTGCTCTCCTACACCGCCGGCCGCTGCGACCTGCTGGTGGTTCCGCCCGACACCGAACCCGCCGCAGCCGCCCGGCTCATGGCTGCCGCCGCCGTCCCCGGCAGCGTACTCACCGCCGGTGTGCTGATGTCCGACGAAGCCGCGACCGGCCGCCGCATGCGGGACGCGCGAAGCAGCGAGGACGCCTGGGAGACCGACGGTGGAGCCGCCCTGCCGTCCCTCCGGCACCCGGTCGTCGGGGCACGGATGATCCCCCTGCCGGGGTGCATGCGGAGATGACGACATGGAGAGCTGGATCGCCCTCGCCTCGGGCGCCCTCCTGCTCGCGCTCGGTATGCGCCTGACACACCGGCTCAACGCCCAGCACGACGCACGCATCGCGGCCTACCAGTTCAGCGCCCCCTACCCGGCCATCGCCCGTCCACCCGGCCACAGCCACGACACGAAAGGACGCGGTCATGGCGACTCTCCGCGAGCGACAGGTCTACCGCGAGCGGGTCCTGACCGCCCTGTACGAAGCGACCGAAGGCAACCGCCTCCTCGGAGTCCCTGGGCGGAAGCTGCGGAACGACCTGCGCATCCCGGAAGAGGATCTGGCCGCCGCATGCACGTACCTGGCCGGCGAGGGCCTGATCACCGTCGACTGGGAACCGGGCAACACGCCCGCGATGGTCTCCCTCACCCACCAGGGAATCCGCCGCATGGAGGCCGAAGAGGAAGAGCAAGGCTGAATTCCTCCCTTGGGTGATGCCAACCTGTTCTTCCGCTCCCGTCAGGCCGCGCGTGGATGGCGCCTGCGGACCGACTCCTGCACGAGCCAGGACGTCAGATGCGGGCGAACTCCTCGGTCTGGTGGACGAACTGCCACCACCCTCGCCCAGCCGGGCCGCGTCACGATCCTGAGCGGTGACGGCGGAGGGAAGGCGCAGCGGGACACGGCGGCACGGCAGTCCGCAGCCGTATGGCGCCAGGGCCGCCACGGAACGCGACGGTGAAGAACGCCGACGATTCGGAGCCCGCCCCAGTCGACGTCGCCGTGGGCCCGGGGCGTCGGCGGCCGCGGCCGCGGCGAGAACGGTCGGGTTCTCGCAGCTTCATGGGGCACGGCCCAGGCGTCGCGCGAGGCATCGGCCCAGGCGTACTGCGCCGCTCGGGCGCCGGCCCTGATGGCCTCGCCGTCGCCGTCGAAGCGTTCATCGGCCCCGTCACCCCGCTCGCCCAGGCCCAGCACGAGGAGGAGGGACTTGGGAGCGGGCGCACGCCCCCCTCGACGAGCTCACCGCGCCAGTCCCTCCGCCGGTGGACTGGGGTGCCCGGGTCGACCGCGTCCAGTCGTACGGTCAGAGACCTGCCGCCACCGGGGGCTCGGGCGAGAAGTCGTTCGACCGCCGCCCGCTGGGCCGGAGTGGGATCGGCCAGGGACACGGAACCGGTCAGGGGTTGCCCGGTCACCAGACGTCGGCGCGCGGAGCCGGCGACCGCCCCGCGGACCGCGCTCGGATGTGTTCCGGCGGCGAAGGAGACGTCCCCGCCGCCGGAGGGCACCGGCGGCGGGGACGTCTCGGGTGTATGCCGGAGCGCCGACGGGGTCAGCTCGTCAGCAGGGTGAAGTCGTGAACCGTCGTAGCTCCCTTCTTGATCTTCACCGTGACCGCGAGCGGCTGGTAGCCGTCCTTGGCCGCGATGACCTGGAGCGGGTTGTTGCGGGCGTCCAGCCACAGTGCGTAGCTGCCGTCCGCGGCGGTCTTGAGCGTGTAGTGCGTGGCCCAGGTGGAGACCTGCACGGTCGCGCCGGCGATCGGGGTGCCGCCGGTCGCCGTCACCGTGCCGGCGATCTTGCCCCAGGTGGCGGGCGGTTTCACGGTCAGTGCGACGCCGACCGGGTCGAGCCGGTAGGGGGTGTCGCTGCGCGGGATCAGCGAGGCGGTGTAGGTACCGGGCTGGGTGATCTCGGGCACGGAGGCGTCGAGCGTGATCGTGACCGTTGTGGAGGCTCCCGGCTGGACGGTGACCTTGTTCGCGGTCTCGGTCAGCCAGGTGACGTCGGCGGCTTGCTCCTGGTCGTAGCCGGGCAGGACCTCGGAGGTCTTGACCGGAGTGCCCTGGCCGGTGAGACCGCCGATCGCGTAGAAGCCCAGGGCGCCGCCGCCGCGGTAAACGGAGGTGTTGGCGTTGGGCAGGGCGGTCCAGGTGTTCTCGTTCGGCTCGTAGGCCCAGACCTGGTTGGTCAGCGCGGTGCCGTTGCCGACCGAGCCGCCCCGGATCAGCAGCAGGCCGTTGGCCGAGGCGTAGGACGCGCCCCAGGCGTCGGTCGGCTGGTCCGCCACCGGCGACCAGGTGTCGGTGGCGGGGTCGTACACGTAGGCGTGCTTGGTGGTCACGTGCTGGGCCTCGCCGCCGGAGCAGTAGAGCTTGTCCGCGATGGCGCCGCAGGACTCCCAGGACACGGGCTGCGGGTAGGGGGCCGCCATCGACCAGGTGTCGGTGTCCGGGTCGTAGACGGAGACGTCCGTGGAACCGCAGCCGATGGTGAAGCAGCCGCCGACGGAGTACAGCTTGCCGTCGAGTACCGCGCTGCCCGCGCCGGCGTACGGCTTGGGCATGCCGGCGCCCGTGCTCCAGGTGTTGGTGGCGATGTCGTAGATCTCCAGCTTGCCGTCCGGGCTGCCGGCGGAGCCCCAGCCACCCGCCGCGTAGATCTTGCCGTCGATGACGCCGTGGACCGGGGCGTCGCGGGGGTCGGCGGCGGCGGCGAGCTTGGTCCAGCTGCCGTTGTACGCGTACAGGTCCTTGGTGCCGTGGCCTCCGGTGGAGCCGAACGCGGAGTAGACGGTGCCCTGGTAGGTGTCGACCGCGTTGTCGCCGGTGGCCGTGGGCAGGTCGGCGACGGGCTGCCAGGCGGTGCCCGGGGTGCCCATGGCGCGATCCGTCGCGTGGGTCTGGCCGGACCTGGATGCGGCTGCGGACGAGGTGAGCCGCAGGGGCGAGTAGGAGCCCTTGACCAGGTGCAGGGGGGCGCCCGCCTGCTGCCGCGACGCGGCTGCCCGCTGTACGGTGAATCCTCCGGTCTTCTCGGTGAGGTCGAGGGTGGCCGGCGCGGTGCCGTCGTTGGTGACGGTCACGGTCTGGCCGGCGCTCTTGCCCCAGGCCACGTTCTTGGCGATGGACGCCGGCGTCAGTTTGAGCCGGCCGGCCTTGAGCGGGAGGTCGTGCTTGACAGTGGCATCCGGGGTGATGTTCACGGTGGCGGTGGCCGTGGTGTAGCGGGACAGCACGGCGGCTACCGGGTGATTGCCCGTCAGGTGCGAGAACATCCAGTAGAAGCCGTCACCGACCTGCGGGTCGTCGGGCGTGGCCGTGCTGGTGGTGTGGTCTCCGGGTGCTGGTGCGTCGGTGCTGGTGACGGTGGCGCCGTTGACGCCCGCGCGGGTGTTGGCGTCCGTCACGTGGCCGACGAGGAGTGCGCCGGGCACCGGGTCGTAGGTGCGCTGCCCGAGGAAGACGTCGTCGAGCTGCCACCACATCCCCCAGTCACTGGTGGTGTAGTGGAAGCGCACCCGGACGTCGCTCTTGCCCGCATAGGCGTCGAGCGGCAGTTCGATGTGAGCCGGACCGGGTACCCAGAGCGAGCTCTTCTCCCACAGCGTTGTCCAGGTGGTGCCGCCGTCGGACGAGACGTCCACGTCCGCCGTGTTGCCCGCCCAGCCGGCGTAGTCGGTGTCGAAGGCCAGGATGGGGGTGGTCGCCGAGGTGAGATCGTGCGACGGCGAGACCAGCGAGGAGTTCTGCACCTGGATGCCGCTGAAGTCGCTGTCCACGATCGCGAAGCCGCCGCTGCCTCCGGTGCGGTTGTCGCGGCTGCCCGGGTTGTCGAAGGCCCAGCCGCCGTCGGTGCCGTCGGCGTTGGCCACGCTCCAGCCGTCGGTGGGCCCGGTGGTGGAGTCGAAGGCCTCGGTCGGCCCGTGCAGGTGCACGGCGTAGCCCGGGGCCCGGGCGGCGTCCGAGTCCACGGGTACGGCGATGTTCAGCTTCTTGTCGGCGGTCGCGACCTGAACGGTCTTGTCGACCGCCCGGTAGCCGGGGTAGTTGGCGGTGACGTGCAGGGTGTACGAGGCACCCTGCGGGAGCCGCAGGGAGTAGGCGCCGGTGGCGGGGTCGGTGAAGACCGGTCCGCCGGGCACACGGTCGGCGGTGATCTTCGCGTAGAGCGGCCAGCCGTGGCCGGAGCCGTCCGTGACCTTGCCGGAGATCTTCTGTGTGGGCAGGGCGTCGAGGCTGAAGGACTCGGCGACGGTCCCGCCGTCGGCCAGGACGACGCTGCCGACACGGCCGGTGGCGTAGCCGTACACGCTCGCGGTCATGTCGTAGGTGCCGGCCGGGATGTCCAGCCGGTACGCGCCGGACGCGTTCGAGATGGCGGTGTTGTCACCCGCCTTGACGGTCACTCCGGCGATCGGGCTGCCGGTGGCACGGTCGGTGACCGTGCCGCTGATCACGCCGTGCGGGCCGGTGCGGAAGGCGTTGATACCGCGGGGGGTGCCGAGCCCGGTGGGTCCGTCGTAGCCGGGGCCCGCGGTGCACAACAGCGTCGGGGCGCAGGTGCCGTTGCTGCCGGTGGTCACGTCGTTGAGCGAGCCGGCCTGGGCGTACGGGTAGGCGTTGGGGTACGTTCCCGCGGCCGGGGTGCCGGCGTCCGCGTAGGCGCCGGCGATGAGCGGGGCGGATGCGCTCGTTCCGCCGAACACCGACCAGCCGTTGCCGCCGTAGGTCTGGTAGACCGAGACGCCGGTCGCCGGGTCGGCGACCGCGGAGACGTCGGCGACGGTGCGGTTCGCGCACGCGGTGTCGGTCTGGAACGCGGGCTTGGGCTCGTAGAGCGAGCAGCCGGAACCGGGGCCGCCGCCGCTGGGGCCGTGCCACACCGACTCGCTCCAGCCGCGACTGGTACCGGAGTTCCTGGTCAGCGCGGTACCGCCGACGGAAGTGACGTACTGAGAGGCCGCCGGATAGGAGACGCCGTAACTGCTGTCACCGGAGGACGCGACGACCGCCACGCCGGGGTGGTTGTAGTAGGGGTCCATGGCGGTGAGTTCCGACGGGTCCTCGCCGCTGCCCGGCGTGCTGTCGTAGAAGGTGCCGTAGGAGTTGGAGACGTACTTCGCGCCGAGCGCGACCGCCTGGTCGACCGCGGCACCGAGGTCGGCGAAGCCGGGGCTGTCCGCCTCGATGAGCAGTATGTGGGCGTTGGGGGCGGCGGCGGACACCATGTCCACGTCGAGGGATATCTCGCCGGCCCATCCCGGGTCGGCGGTCGGGTAGTTCGTGCCGCCGCGCTGGTCGACCTTGGTGAAGCAGCCATTGGCCGTGGTGCACGCGGGCAGACCGTACTGCTGGCGGTAGACCGCCAGGTCGGCCTCGACGGTCGGGGCGTCGAAGGCGTCCACGATCGCGACGGTCTGGCCGGCGCCGCCGTCGGCGGGCAGCGCGTAGGCGCTCTGCAGATCGGCGGCGCCGAAGCCGGCCGGGGTGGCGGAGAGCGGCTGCACACCCCTGCGAGCGGCCACGTCGGTGCGGCGCATCGCCATGCAGGCGAACTGCCCGGGTTCGGGGTCACCGCACTGCCGGACGGCTGTGGCCGCGGCCTTGGCGGAGGGCGCGGCAACCGCCGTTGCTGCGGTGGGCAGTTGGAGTCCGACGACGGCGAGCGCTGCCGACATGAGGCCGGCGACTGCGGCGGCGGCTCGCCCCGCACGTCCACCGCTCTGTCTGAGACGGGCTGTACGCAAGGAGTTTCTCCTGGAGCGGAGGTGGTCGGGGGATGACGGCGTCCTCGCCCGATCGCGGGCCGATCAAGACCGCTGGCGTATTCAATTGCCGCACCCGCATCAGTCGGAACCCCCGGTGGCTGTCGCAAAGGTGACATGGCGTCTGCCCGACAGACTCGGCTTTCCCGCCGTTCGGAACGGCAGTGGCCCCGGCGTCCCAGGTGTGGGGGTTCAAGGGGTGTGCCGGCCGATGTCGGCCGACGATGCCGGTCGGGGGGAGCAGGTGCGCGCGTGCTTGTGTCCGCTGCTGAGCCTGCCCCAAGGGGATCTCCACGCCGGGTATGGGTGTCGTCGGTGCGGGCGGCGTGCGTCAGCGCCCGTTGAGCGCCTTGTGGATGGTCCACCGGTGTCCGGACCCTGCCGGCATCCGCCCCTGAGCCCGCGGGCGTGGGGAGCGGTTCGGTGGTGGGCAGGGGTATCGCCCTGCCGTCCCCAGGGGGTGGGATGGCCGCGGGCCCACGACACTCACCCCGCCAGTTCCGCCGGCCGCGGACGCCGACCTCGCACATGTCGGATGGCATCCCTCCGACTGGGCGCGCGTCATGCTCCACCGAGGATGCAAAACCGTCGTGTCCTGCGACACCTGCCACGACCGCATCCACTCAGAACGGCCGGCCAGACCACTCACGCAGTGGTCACTGGAGTGCTGTATGACCGGGAAGCCGTCATGCGCGGTTCGGCGGGCGGACGCGCGGAACAGGACTCGTCCCTACGACGAACACCTCGCCGGGCGGCCGGCCCGACGAGCCGGCTGATGCGCTCGCGCCGCCTGGTGCGTTACTACGAGACGCTGCCGCCATGCACGAGGCCATGGTGCTGTGGTCGATGACCATGCTCATGAACGGCCGCCTGGCCTGACGCCGCCCAGCCGCTTTCAGCCGGCCGGTCTCGCGAGTGCGGTGAACACCCCCGGCCGCACCTACTGTGCCCCCCACTCCACCAGGCGTTTCGCCGTCGACCGCAGCCCTCCGACCCTCGCCGGAACGCCTGAAGGCCCAGGGCCGCGGCCAGTTGCCGGCAGCGCATGCGCTGCCGGCCCGCTTGCGTCTCGAGCGCCGACACGATGGCCTGCCGGCCCCGTCCGGACAGTGGCCTGATGGTCCATCAGAACGGGCGTCGAGCAAGCGTCACGGCCTCCTGGGAGACGCCCTGTCACCAACACGGCCCACCGCTGTGCGCCTCACCCGTCGTCCCGGGAAGCAGCAGGTCAGTCAGTCCCCGAGGGAGTAGTCGAAGGCCCTGGCGCCATCCACATGATTGCTGTGCGGAAACAGGCGGAGATGCAGCCCGACAAGCCTCTCCCCCGACAGACCCGCGGGTCAGAGCCCCTTCGTGGCCGGCTCCAGGATCGCCACGCACTCCACGTGATGCGTCATCGGAAAGAGATCGAACGCCCGCAGCGTCCGCACCTTGTACCCGCCGTCGCGGAAGTACCCGAGGTCGCGCGCCAGTGCCGCCGGGTCGCAGGCCACGTACGCGATGCGGCGCGCGCCCAGGGACGACAGGTGTTCGACCGTCTTCTTGCCGGCGCCCGCGCGCGGCGGGTCGAGGACGATGAGGTCGACCTCCGTGATGCCGGTGCGCGGGAGGACGGATTCGACCTTGCCCTGTTCGATGCGGACGCGGTCGAAGGCGGCGAGGTTGTGGCGGGCGTCCTCGACCGCGCGCTTGCCGGACTCGATGCCCAGCACCGCGCCCTGGTCGCCGAGGCGGTCGGCGAGGGCGCCGGCGAAGAGGCCGACGCCGCAGTACAGGTCGAGCGCCATCTCGCCCTTGCGCGGCAGCAGGCCCTGCATGACGGCCTTGACCAGGGTGTCGGCGGCCATCGGGTGGACCTGCCAGAAGCCGCCGCTGCCGACGCGGTAGGTGCGGCCGTCGGCGCGCTCGCGGACGAACGCGCGGCCGTGGACGCGGTGGATGCCGCCGTCCTTCTCCTCGACACGCATGACGGAGACGGGCTTGTCGAGCTCGACGAGGGGCAGCCGGGCGCCGGGGCGGGGCTCCAGGATCACCATGCGGTCCTGGGAGCCCGTCGCGGCGATCGCCTCGACGGAGGCCATGCCGGCCCAGTCGCGCTCCTCGATGCCCAGTTCGTCGACGCCCGGCGCCGCGATCATGCAGTGCTCGATCGGCTCGACCTCGTGCGAGCGGTGGCGGCGCAGTCCGGCGTTGCCGTCGGCGTCCACCGCGTACTGCACGCGCGTGCGCCACTGCGGCACCTGGCCGGCGGGCAGCTTGTCGCCCTCGGCGGGCATCACCGTGCCGTCCCAGCCGGCCTCCTCGGGCGTGAGGCCCGCGAGCCGCTGGAGCTGCTCGGCGATGACCTCGCCCTTGAGGCGGCGCTGGGCGCCGGGCTTGGCGTGCTGCCAGTCGCAGCCGCCGCAGCGGCCGGGGCCGGCGTAGGGACAGGGTGCCTCGACCCGGTCCTTGGCGGCCTCCAGCACCTCCACCGCGTCCGCGCGCAGGAAGCGGGCCCCCTCCTCGCCCTCGGTCACCCGGGCCACGACCCGCTCGCCGGGCAGCGCGTGCCGGACGAACAGCACCTGGCCGGCGTCCGTGCGGGCGATGCAGTGACCGCCATGGGCGACGGGGCCGATCTCGACCTCGTACTCCTCCCCCACCAGCGATTTCTTCGGTTCTGCCTGCATGGCGGGGTGACTCCACAACATCGAGAGAGGTACGGCCGGACAACAGCCCACCAGTCTACGTGGGTGTCGTCCGGCCGTTCACCACATGACGACGGGCGGTATTACTTCTTGGCGGTCGACGACTCCTTGGACGACTCCTTCGGCCGCTCCTGCGCCGGACCGCGTCGCACCGCGCCCGGAGCGCTCCACTCCTGCCGCTTGCGGGCCCGGTTGCGCGCCGCCTCGGAGGACTCCAGCTGGTACGGCACCGAGGTCACCATCACGCCCGGCGTGAACAGCAGGCGGCCCTTGAGCCGGAGCGCGCTCTGGTTGTGCAGCAGGTGCTCGTACCAGTGGCCGACCACGTACTCGGGGATGATCACGGAGACCACGTCGCGTGGGGACTCCTTGCGCAGGCCCTTGACGTACTCGATTATCGGCCGCGTGATCTCGCGGTACGGCGAGTCGAGCACCTTCAGAGGCACGTCTATGCCGCGCCGCTCCCACTCCTCCCGCAGGGCCCTCGTCTCCGCCGGGTCGACGTTGACGGTGAGCGCCTCCAGGGTGTCCGAGCGCATCAGCTTGGCGTACGCCAGGGCGCGCAGCGTGGGCCGGTGGATCTTGGAGATCAGGACGACCGAGTGCACCCGGGACGGCCGTACGCTGTCGTCGTTCGGGCCCTCGGGAGCCGCGATCTCCTCGGCGACCCGGTCGTAGTGGCGGCGGATCGCCGTCATCGTCACGTAGAAGATGCACATGCCGAGCAGCGCGACCCAGGCACCGTGCGTGAACTTGGTGACCAGGACCACGACCAGGACCAGGCCGGTGAAGAAGGCGCCGAAGGTGTTGATGGCGCGCGAGCGGACCATGTGGCGGCGCTTGGCGGGGTCCCGCTCGGTGGCCAGGTGCCGGTTCCAGTGCCGGACCATGCCGGTCTGGCTGAGCGTGAAGGACACGAACACACCGACGATGTAGAGCTGGATCAGCCGGGTGGAGTCGGCGCCGTAGATCACGACCAGGAGGGTCGCCGCGCCGGCCAGCAGCACGATGCCGTTGGAGAAGGTCAGGCGGTCGCCGCGAGTGTGCAGCTGGCGCGGGAGGTAGCGGTCCTGGGCGAGGATCGAGCCGAGCAGCGGGAAGCCGTTGTACGCGGTGTTCGCGGCCAGGAACAGGACCAGGGCGGTCGCCGCGGCCAGCACGACGAACAGGAAGCTGTCCTTGCCGAACACGGCCTCGGCGACCTGGGAGATCACCGGGTTCTGGACGTAGCCGGAGCCGACGGGGGTGCCGTTGTGCAGGAGGTCGGCGGCCGGGTTCTCGGCCATGCGGACCTTGGTCGTCATGGCCAGCCCGATGATGCCGCAGAACATGGTGACCGCGAGCAGACCCATCATCGCCAGCGTGGTCGCCGCGTTCTTCGACTTGGGCTTGCGGAAGGCGGGGACGCCGTTGGAGATCGCCTCGACGCCGGTGAGCGCGGCACAGCCGGAGGAGAAGGCGCGCAGCATGAGGAAGACGAGCGCGAAGCCGGCGAGGCCCTGGTGCTCGGCCTTGATGTGGTACGCCGCCGTGGGCGCCCGCATGGTGTCGTCGAGGACGAGACCGCGGAACGCGCCCCAGGCGATCATGATGAAGACGCCGCCGACGAAGACGTAGGTCGGGATCGCGAAGAGCTTGCCCGACTCCTTCACGCCACGCAGGTTCATCAGGGTCAGCAGCACGATCACGGCGACCGCGCAGGACACCTTGTGCTCGACGACGAAGGGGATGGCGGAGCCGAGGTTCTCGATGCCGGAGGCGATCGACACGGCGACGGTGAGGACGTAGTCCACGAGCAGCGCGCTGGCGACCGTGAGGCCCGCCCGGGGCCCCAGGTTGGTGGTCGCCACCTCGTAGTCGCCGCCGCCGCTCGGGTAGGCGTGGACGTTCTGCCGGTAGGAGGCGACCACGGTGAACATCAGCACCACGACCGCGACGGCGATCCAGGGGCTGAAGTGGTACGCCGACACGCCCGCGATGGACAGGACCAGCAGTACCTCTCCGGGCGCGTACGCGACGGAGGACAGCGGGTCGGAGGCGAAGACGGGGAGGGCGATGCGCTTCGGCAGGAGCGTTTCTCCGAGCCGATCACTGCGCAAGGCGCGCCCGATCAGAATCCGTTTGGGCACGTCGGTCAGTTTGGACACAACAGAGCATCGTAGGCCTTCGAACAGAAGCTCGCCCACCTGCCACCCCAGTTCTGCCTCACGAGTGAAATCGGGGCCGCTGTGGGCAACGGATTCCGCAGGTGGCGCGGCCACCGTGCCTAGATGTCTGCACCCCCGCCGTCGCCGCCCTCGGAGGTTCCATGTCCATGACCGCAGAGCTGATCGGCGCCGCCGTGACCCTTGTCGGCCTCGGAATCCTGACCCTGCGCAGCGTGCGCAGCATCACGCGTCGCTGACCCGCGCCGCCCGCCGCCCGCCGCCGACCGCCGTCGCCCTGCTTCGCGCGCCCCAGACTCCGGTGATCGTGCACGGGGGTGCCCAGCGCACACCGCGCGTGTGTAGCTTGGGCGGCGGTCTGAGACCCTGTTCAGGCCAAGTCAACAAACCTTGACCACCTCGGAAGGACGGTCGTGCACATCGTCATCATGGGCTGCGGCAGAGTGGGCTCCGCTCTCGCGCAGACCTTGGAGCAACAGGGGCATACGGTCGCCGTGATCGACCAGGACCCCACCGCCTTCCGACGACTGGGCTCCTCTTTCGGCGGCCGTAGGGTCACCGGCGTCGGCTTCGACCAGGACACCCTGCGCGAAGCCGGCATCGAGGAGGCCGGCGCCTTCGCAGCCGTGTCCAGCGGCGACAACTCGAACATCATCGCGGCCCGCGTGGCCCGTGAGATGTTCGGCATCGAGAACGTCGCGGCCCGCATCTACGACCCCCGTCGTGCCGAGGTCTACCAGCGTCTGGGCATCCCGACGGTCGCCACCGTCCGCTGGACGGCCGACCAGATGCTGCGCCGTCTGCTGCCGTCCGGCGCCGAGCCGCTCTGGCGCGATCCCACCGGCGGTGTGCAGCTCGCCGAGGTGCACGCCTCCAGCGCCTGGGTGGGCCACCGGATCAGTGAGCTCCAGGAGGAGACGGGCGTCCGTGTGGCGTTCCTGACCCGGCTCGGCGAGGCGATGCTGCCCACCTCGCTGACCGTGCTGCAAGAGGGCGACCTGGTGCACGTGATGATGCGCACCGACGACGTCGAGAAGGTCGAGGCGGCGTTCGCCGAGGGCCCGAAGGAGGGCGGGCACTGATGAGGGTCGCCATTGCCGGTGCCGGTGCGGTCGGCCGTTCGATCGCGGGCGAGCTGCTGGAGAACGGTCACGAGGTCCTGCTCATCGACAAGGCGCCGACCGCCATCTCGGTCGAGCGCGTCCCGCAGGCGGAGTGGCTGCTCGCCGACGCCTGCGAGATCACGTCCCTGGACGAGGCGGCGCTCCAGCGCTGCAACGTCGTGATCGCCGCGACGGGTGACGACAAGGTCAACCTGGTCGTCTCGCTCCTGGCCAAGACGGAGTACGGCGTTCCGCGCGTCGTCGCCCGGGTCAACAACCCGAAGAACGAGTGGCTCTTCAACGAGTCGTGGGGCGTGGACGTGGCCGTCTCCACCCCGCGTCTGATGTCGGCCCTGGTCGAGGAGGCGGTGAGCGTCGGCGATCTGGTCAGGCTGCTGCGCTTCAGCCACGGCGACGCCAACCTCGTCGAGCTGACCCTGCCGGAGGAGTCGGCCCTGGCCGGCACTCAGGTCGGCGATGTGGAGTGGCCCGAGGACACCTCCCTGGTCACCATCATCCGCGGTACCCGCGTCCTCACCCCGTCCCAGGAGGACTCCCTGGAGGCGGGAGACGAACTGCTGTTCGTGGCCGCGCAGGCCCGTGAGGAGCAGCTGGAGGACCTGCTGTCGGTGCGCCGCGAGGACACCTCGAGCTAGTCGCCCTGACCCCTGGCCCCTAGGGGTACGACGAGGGGGCGCCCGGAGATTCCCGGGCGCCCCCTTCGCGTGCTTGTGGTGCCGGGCGGCCGCGTACCTGTCGGTGCCCGACGGCCGCGTACCTGTCGGCGCCCAGCGGTCGCGCGCACGCCGGTCGCGTGCCGGCCGGCGCCGATGCCTTCCGGCGCCTACCGGCGGTGGCGTCCGCCCGTCGTCTCGTCGTGCTCCTCCGCGGCCAGGGCGGCCTTCCGCTCCTCCTCGGCCTTCTCCTCGGCCTCCATCTCGGCGAAGACGTCGATCGGCGCGGGCGCCTTCGCGAGGACGAGCCAGGTGATCCAGACCGCGAGCAGGAACGGCGGGATCTTCAGCGCGATCAGGACCCAGCCGAGCTGGGCGGTGTCGGCCCACCAGTACAGCGGGAAGAGGATCGCGCACTTGGCGAGCAGGATCAGGCCCCAGGCCCAGCTGGCCTTGGCGTACGCCTTCTTGCGGCCCGGGTTACGGGTGCGCCAGGAGAGGTTCTCCTTGAAGACCGGGCCGAGGATCAGGCCGATCAACGGCACGCCGCACAGCGTGCTGATGATGTACGCCAGGGCCAGTCCCAGCGTGTAGAGCATGCCGGGCAGGTAGAAGTCCTTGGCGTTGCCCGTCATCATCGCGAACACGACACCGAAGGCGACGCCGAAGACACCGCTGAAGGCGTGCTTGACGGTGTCCTTCATGACGAGCCGGACCACGACCAGGACGAGCGAGACGGCCAGTGCGGCGATCGCCGACCAGTGCAGGTCCTTGTTGATCGTGAAGATGGTGACGAAGAGCAGGCCGGGCAGCACCGTCTCGACCATGCCCCGCACCCCGCCGAACGCCTCGAAGAGCGCGGCCTCCGTCACCGCCCGGGCGTCGTCCTGCTGGGTGTCCTGGGTCGGCTTGTCGAGCGACGTCACCGGCTACTCCCGTCCGAGGGGTCTCAGTTCGTACTTGGGATTGAACAGCACCCGGCGGCCCCGGCTCATCGAGATCCGGCCGGACGCGAGCAGTTTGCGCCCCGGTTCTATGCCCACGATGGAGCGCCTGCCGAGCCACACCACGTCCAGCGCGGCGGAGCCGTCGAAGAGCTCGGCCTCCAGGGCCGGGACTCCCGCGCGCGGCCGCAGGGTGACCGTGCGCAAGGTACCAGTAACCGTCACGATCTGTCGGTCGTGGCAGTCACCGATCCGCACGCAGCCGGCGGTCTCGGCGTCCTCACGCAGCTCCTCGGACTCCAGGTCCTCCTGCGACGAGGAGAGCCGGTCGAGCATGCGCCGGAACCGGCCCACCGGCTTTTCGGAACGAGGAACAGCACTCATGTCTGAAGCGTACCGGGGTGCACTGTCGGCAACGTACCCATGGTGCGGGCGCTCGAACCGGGGGCGGCACCGGGGCCGCGCCAGGGCCGCTCGGGCTGCCGCCTCACCGCTCGGCCGGTTCCCGGTCCCGCACTCGGTCGGGCCGCTCGGCCGGTTCCCGGTCCCGCACTCGGTCGGGCCGCCCGCCCGCCCCTGCGTCAGACCGCCCGCCCACCGCTCACTTCTCGAACCGGTATCCCATTCCGGGCTCGGTGATGAAGTGCTTCGGGTGCGAGGGGTCCGTCTCCAGTTTCCGGCGCAGCTGGGCCATGTACACCCGCAGGTAGTTCGTCTCGGTCCCGTAGGAGGGGCCCCACACCTCCTGGAGCAGCTGCTTCTGGCTGACCAGCCGGCCGGTGTTGCGCACCAGCACCTCCAGCAGATGCCACTCCGTGGGCGTCAGGCGTACGTCCCTGCCGTCCCGGTTGACCTTCTTCGCGGCCAGGTCGACGGTGAACCCCTCCGTCTCCACCAGCACCTCGTCCTCGCCGGCCCCGGTGGGCTCGGCCCGGCGGACGGCGGCCCGCAGCCGGGCCAGCAGCTCGTCCATGCCGAAGGGCTTGGTGACGTAGTCGTCGGCGCCCGCGTCGAGCGCCTCGACCTTCTCGTCGGAGGAGTGCCGCGCGGACAGCACCAGGATCGGCACCCGGGTCCAGCCGCGCAGCCCTCTGATCACCTCGACGCCGTCCATGTCGGGCAGGCCCAGGTCGAGGACGACGACGTCCGGGTGACGGGCCGCGGCGAGCTGGAGCGCGGAGGCCCCGTCGTGGGCCGCGTCGACCTCGTACTTACGGGCCTTGAGGTTGATCACGAGGGCGCGCACGATCTGCGGCTCGTCGTCGATCACGAGCACCCGGGTCATAGGACCTGCCTTTGCGGTTGTGCGGGGTGGAGAAGCTCAGGGCGCGATCCTGCCGCGCGCAGGCTGAGAACCATGGTGAGGCCGCCGCCGGGCGTGTCCTCGGCGTCGAGGGTGGCGCCCATCGCCTCGGCGAAGCCGCGTGCGACCGCGAGGCCGAGGCCGACACCGGCCCCGCGCGGAGCGTCACCGTAACGCTGGAACGGTTCGAAG